>DBRR01000015.1 GCA_002306055.1 Anaerolineaceae bacterium UBA1363 | reverse complement strand
CAGGGTGGTCCTCAAAAATAATCCTATGATCCGAGATAGCCTTCGTGCTTGATGAAAGTGTAAACAATCACCCTAAATAACTTGTAAACCATCATTGTCTTGACACAGGCCAGTTCCCTACGATGACCAAACAAGAATGCCACGTAGAGTTGACGGCCTTCTTCGACCACAAATCCCGTAGGGTCGACGCCTGCGTCGACCAAATTACAGCGAGGAACAGGCAGGCCAGTTCCTTACGATGACCAAACAAGAATGCCACGTAGAGTTGACAGGAAGCGCATTGACTGGGAACGTTATCTCAGTTTAGCCAGGCTCAAGGTGCAACAGTCGTTACGTCTGCCATGAGAACATACCCAAGAATGGCATAGTCACCACTTCGGTACTCAACCAGGACGCATTCCCGGTTGAAGTTGTCGAAGCGTCGTTCAGCCATGGGAAGCAGGGTCAAAGTCGTCCCGGCTGGGATGCTTCCAGTGGCGCGGAAATTGTCATAGCAGTCACTGCGCGCCCACACTTCCCTCAGGGTTTGAACTACCACGACCGGTGTTGGAGTAACCGTGTACGTTGGCGTGGGGGAATAATCCGGCGTGGGGGTGGGGGTGATGGTCGCAGTGGGCGTCATGGTTGGCGTCAGCGTGATGGTTGGGGTAGACGTGACTGTGGGAGTCCGCGCCAAGTTTCGTTCGTAGACTGCACTGGAAATGCCTCTGACTGCTACAGAGATCAGCAATCCGATCACGATCAGGGCAATGATAGCTGACAAGCCACCAATGATGTAAGTCGGCAGGAAGCCGCGCTTTAACTCGATAATCTTTGGATCCTGGGGGAAACGCTTGCGTGGTTTGGCGCTGATTTTGAGAGCGTCAAGCGCGAAAAACTTGTTGCCAGTCTTTAGAGCTTCTTCCGCACGGGTCATGGCATCTTCGTTCGCCTGGATCTCCGTCTCGAGCGTACTGATCTCATTCTCGAGCGAGAGGCTCTGCGAGTCGTAGGCGTCCAGCTGGCGCAGCAAATCCAGATTTTCACGGGCGGCATTTACCTTTTGGCGTGCGAGCGATGCGGTCGGGGCTTCGGATGCTTCCTGCTTAAGCCGCTGCGTGTTTTCAAGCAGATTTTGAATGGTGGCTGGGATCAAAAGGTCGAGCCGGTTGCGCAGGCGGCTGAGCTGGTCTATCTCTCCGTATTTCATGCGGATTCGTTCCAGTTTGGTGCGGGCATCCGCTAATTTTGCGGGTGGGATCTTGCCGCTCAGGCTGACTGTGTCACTGACGTCGTTAAGCATGCCAATGTCCTGGCGGACTTCGTTGGCTTTATCGATATATTCTGGGATGGCTACCGCGCTGGCAGCCGTTTGTATCTTGCCAAGAGCGCCCACGAGATCCCCCTGGGAAAGCAGGTTCAAGCCTTCTTTGTAGACATCATAGGCTTGCATCTGGTTTTCAAGGTCATGCCGCAGTTCTTCACCTTCACGCCAACGCTTAATGCCGGCTTCCTGCAGGTGCTCAAACGCTTCATCGAGGTAATCAAGTGCTACTTTGTAGCGAAAAACGCGCGCTGCGCTTTGGGCTTTACCGTAAGCCTTACCAGCTTCGGGAGGCAGCGCCACCGAGGGGATGTTACCTGAGCGCAGGTACTCCTCTGCTTCGCTGTGATGTTCCTGGGCACGCGTCCAGCCTGGTTCCATTTGTATGACTTTTTCATACAGGGGGATGGCAGCCTGGTAATTGCCTTTGTAGAACGCCTCTTCTGCCTCATCCATCATGCGCTCCGCTTCAGGGTCATGCGCGGATTGGAAGAAGCGCCTTAGGGGATCGTTATCGATGCCGGAGTTGAGTTCCTCCCCCAGATTGGTTCGGGTCAGAGGAGGAATGTCCGCATTTTTTGCCGCCTGTGGAGGGGTTGTAGTTTGGAAAATCGATTCAGCAGCGCTTGCTGGAGTGGAAGGGGTGGATGTGGGCTCTTCAGTGGCTGGGGTTGGCTGTCCGGCTTGCCGGCGGGATCTCTCGCGCCGGACTTCGCGCAGCAGCCTGTTGGCTTCTTCCAACTCGTCCACGCTGATATCGTCACCCAAGCGGTTGGTAGCATGTGCTTCCAAAAAGGTTGAGAGTTCGTTTTCCACCTGCGAAAGCGCATCATCACTGGGAGATGCGTTTGATAAAACACTGCGTGCCTTTTCAATGAGATCGTTAATCATTGAGGTCCTTTCAGGTCAAAGCAAGCCTTTGGCTATTGCCTTTTGTTATATAAAAACTGGAGCTTCTCTTTCATTTCTGTGGGGGTCTGAAAGCGTCCGTCCAGAGCGCTTTCGAGAAAGCTCATCTCATCGGCGTTCAACCGATTCTGGACATCGAACGAATAAGAAGCTTTGTATCGGCTTGGCGCATTGGCGATATCTTCGGGTCGGTTGGGACCCACTGCCACAGAGCCCGGAGCCTGCCTGCCCGTGAAGATATGATGCAGGGCACGGGAGCTGAACTGCACCAGGTCTGAGTGCTGCATCTCGGGCGAGAAGGTTTCAGGAAGCCAGTGCCCGATGTTCCAGTCCAGCATGATCACTTTTTGGCGATATTCGTTCCAATAATAGTGAAGTAATTTGTGATCCAAGTAGATTGCGCCTTTCGCGTGTGCTTGCTCCAACATGCTACAGATTTGGATGGAGATGTCGAGCACTTGCTTCATGCTCAGGTTGCGCACGAAATTTCCGCGCGTGTAGCCTGCGTCACAAAGCAGATAAAGGTTGTCTTCCCAGCGGCGCTCGAGGATCAAAAATGCCAGCCATCCATCCTGAAGGCGCTCCTCATATTGGTCAATCACGTCCTGGATTTCGTCCAGGTCAAAGAGCGCCAGCGTGCCACGGATTGAGGAAGCATTGCCTTGTTTCTCCAAAATCTTAGATAGTGGCGCAACTTCTGGCGGCCAAACTGTGCCCGGGGCAGGTTTCAGGTAGCCCGCCTGCAGCATGGGTGTCAACCCGTCCAAGCCGTGCAGCCCGGCGAGAATATTGAATTCTTCAAGGAACAACGGCTTTGCATAGGCAATTTTGTCATGCCGCATCACTTTGAAGGCAGGATCAGGTCCAAAGCCGGTTTTCCCCAACGCGTTCTTCAATAAAAAGACACGCGCGCTTGAACCGCCAGCTTCAGGAATGGCAAAATCCTGCTGGGCAGCTGTCAGCCAGGTATCAAGCGGCTCAGCCAGGTACAAGCCGCTCTGAGAATCAAGAATTGTTTCGTGCATAATTCGCTATTCTACCATTGATGGCTTTTCGGCAAATCGAAGTAATCAGCATCCCTTCGCACAAGCTCATCAAACCAGGGCAGTAAAGGATGGATGGCCTCAATCGTTTGGATGCTTTCGACGATCTGCTTGCGGTCGCCCTTTTTGAGCAGTTCAAGGAACTGTTGCTGCCAGCTTCGGAAGATCGAAAGCTTTCGCGATGGCGGCATGATCTGCTCATCGAGTTGCACCAGGGTGAACATCAGATCCCCAGCGCTGTTTTGCGCTATCCGTGTGCGCGCCATCTCGGGCAGGTTCACGACGTTGAATGCCAGTTCCACGTTGCGTAATTTTCGGCAGATCTGGAGCAGGTTTTGGTTGATCTCGCTGAAGATCGCTTGGTAATTTCCGCACAACCAGCTCGTTACTACGTTGCCGCTGCGCTGTAAGGACTGCCAGAACTTGAAAAAGTGCGACTGAGCCGTGTCGATCTGATAGATCATTTCCTCGATCAGCTCACGGTATAAGCCTTGTTCGGGAATGCGTTTCCAGTCTGACTGCAGCTTAGCCAGAGCCGCGCGGGCAACTGCGAACGGATCGGTTGCGCTACCAACGGGTAAGTCGACAGGGAATTCCTCCCAGCGTTTCTGTTTAATTTCGGTTAACCGGGGCAGAATCTGGTTTCGCCAGATTTCATCCTGACCTTGGGTTTCAGCCAGAATGTCCCACTGGCGGGATAATGCTGCAGGAAAATTGAATTTTGCCGGGCTGCCTGAGCGGATATGCTGCTTCCATTTTCGGACAGTCTCCAACATTTCTCTGACCTGATCAACTTGCGCCTGGTCTTCCTGCGGAAATAGGTCGACTGCTGGCAAAGGTGACTCGCCGTGGAGTTGTGAAAATAAAGTGGCAAAGGCGCCTGCCAGGTCGGTGTATGCCTGATGAAAAGCCGGCAGAAGCTGGCGAATCTTTTTAAGAGCTAAGGCAGGCTGCCGGGAGGCTTTCAGAGCTTGATAATACTCTTCCAGGCAGGCTTTTTGTTCGGTATCCAACCGGACCTGATCGCGATAAGACTCAGGCACCTCCAGTTGAAGTGATTGAAGTTCCAGCCACGGCATAGGCCATTGACCCAAACGCGCTTCTTCCCGCAAGTTTTCAATTGCCTGTGCATCTTTCATGGTTTGCAGGGCGTGCAGGAGGGAGGTCAGCCATGGCACCTCGCCAAGCCATTCAGCCAGGGGAGGCAACGACTCGAGCAACTCCGCAGCGAATGTATTGACTGCTTGATGTTCGGCTGGACCCTGGTTGAGAGTTTCCAGCCAATTAATCATCGCGTAAAAGTCAGTTTCCAGATCAGGCAGATAATTGAGGCTTGGTTCAAGCAAAAAGAGGTCCTTGGTCTGCTTCTGAGCAGTGGCTAAATCGCATTCTGCCCAAGCACGGTAAATATCCCTGATCCTGGACATCGCCGCCAGCAGTGAAGTCTGCAAATCCGTAGCAGGGCGCAGTTGAAGCGCGGTGAAATGTTCCAGAACGCGGCGTAATAACAGAAACTTATCGCCCAGTTTTTCACCGGGCTGCAGGACCTCCCAATTCTCCTGGATCTGTTTGACACGACTGCTCAAATTTCGCAGGGTGGTGATCGATTCAGGATCGAGATTTTTCTGAATTGCAGTTTCAAGCCAGCGTTCACTTTGTTGAGATAAAGCTGCCAGGTCGGTGGAAATAAGCGCATAGGGCTTTAAATTTAACTTCAAAGTGCGCATAGAATTAATTACCTGGTCGCTGGTTGGAGGCGTTTGTTTGGCCAGGAAGCTTTCCTGGTAAATCCAGGCAGCCTCGTTCCAGTCACCTTCAAATACCGCATGGAGCAACTTTGCCAGGTTGGCGGGATCACCGTTGCCGAAATGCTCGAGAAGATATCCTGCCAATTGCCAATTGGGAGAAAGGTTATGGTTCAGTTCGGTTTCCAGTACCTGGGAGACTTCCTGCGCCTGTTTATCTTCACCCCGATCCAGTAAGTCAAGCAGGTATCTCTGACTGGCTGATAGCAAATCAGCCATGTTGACTTCGACCCCAAGATGTTGTAAAGCGCGCATCAGCTCAAGGGTTTGTTTCAATCCCTCCAGGGAGTTGAGGCTTTTCAGGTAGCGACTGAAGAGCAATTTGTACTCGATGATACGCATGGAAAGGTAGGTTTCCATGTACTCCACTCGCATCTGCAGGTGATTAATCTCCTGGTCATTTAGCTGGCTTGAGCTCAAAGGCCAGCCAATGTCTGCGATCAGTTCCGGGGAGGTCTGCTCGATCAATGTGCGACCTTCTTCGAGCAGCTGTTGGTAATCCAGCATGGGGTTTGCTTTGTCGTCGGAGGTCTCACTGTTAATGTCAAGGCTGTTGCCCCAGTCAATGAAAGAAAGGATATTGGCTTCAGAATTCCAGAAAATGTGATCCATCTTGACGTCATTCCAGATCACGCCCTTTTCATGAACTTTCTGCAGCAGTTGGAAAGCCGCAGCCAGCACTTTGAGGACAAGCGCCTGGGAGATGGGGGAACCTCCCTGCATCTTGCGGCGCAAAAGTTCCGAGACAGACACCCCTGGGACTTCCTCACTGACGATAAATAGGTTGGCAGAAGAAGATGTGCCCTCAATGCTTTGGTCCATCAACAGGGGAGTGTGAATTTTTTGACCATGACGCTCAATATCGAGTCCGTCCAACAGCGCGAGGACCCGGCCTTCGTTTTCGATCTGCCTTGCCTGACGTACGATCGTGCCTCCCGAGACGTTTTGCACCGGGCGCTTCATGACACCCTGTTCTTTTCCGAGTTCAGCCTGCACGCGCACAACTTCACCCGCATCCCCTTTGCCGACCGTTTCGAGCAGCTGCCAGTCTCTATTTCGTCCAGTAACTTTCTTTGCCATGTGCCCATTATATAACCTCGGAAGAATATTTGCTTTTCCCTGCGCGGCTATGTCAAGGCTATTGCTTTTTCTGGAACAGGTAGGATAAATTATTGCTCTGTTTCCCGTAGGGGGGGATAATTTGTTGCTTGTGTGCAGCCGAAGCCTATCCTCGCCAAAACGCAGTGAGATAAATTAAGAGCCCAATTCCCACAATTGCTGCGAGCCAAAAAACGTTTTTACGGGTTTTGTGCCTGAACACTAACATCCCTGCCAAGCCGCCGACCCCACCACCCAATATTGTCAATCCGAGCAGCACCCGTTCCGGGATGCGCCAGCCGTTCCGCTTGGCCTGGAACTTGTCGTAACCGAAGAGCAAGAAATTGATACTAGTTAACGGAATCGCAAAAAGTAAAACAGTTTCATTCACGGATAACCTCATCAAACAGCTATAATCAAAAGCATTATAGTGTTAATTGCCATGGATGATTCGGTCAAACTGCGCCTGATACCACTTGAACCTGCCCAGCGAGAGATCCTGGTCGTGAATTCACGCTTCATTGCCGATCTTGAGTTTGCTAGCAGCGTCGAACAAGCCCGGACTCACCTGGCGAAGGTGCGCGGGCGCCACCCCACTGCTACGCACAACGTCCCGGCCTTCATTATTGGTCATGGCAACAGCATCATCACTCATTGCAGCGATGATGGCGAGCCCGCCGGTACCGCGGGAAGACCGGCACTGGCTGTTCTGCAAGGCAGCGGGCTGGGCAACGTCTCGGTGGTGGTGACGCGCTATTTTGGAGGCACCAAGCTTGGCACCGGGGGGTTGGTCAGAGCTTATGGCGATGCGGTGCGGGAGGTGCTGAAAGGAGTCAGATTTGCTGCACTTCTACCGACGACGACCCTCATGTTTGTTACGCCTTACCGGCTATATGACCAGGCAGTAAGGCTAATGGAAGCTCACCATGGGCAGATATTGGATACAGAGTTCCTTGAAGAGATCAAGGTGACTGTCCGTTTTAAAGATGAAGAGCTGGAATGCTTTACCAGTAAGTTGAGCAACCTCAGCGCGGGTCAGATTCAGCCGGTGATTGTCGAAAAGAATCCTGAGACTGTATTTCCGTTGTCTTGATTTCAGTATGAGGAGAATGACCTCGGCGGAAAGGTGTCAGTTCATCTGCAATGCTGACGACCGGAGTACACACCTTGTACGGATGGGCTTCAGTCCATCCGCAATGCTGACAATGGGAGTACATACTTTGTACGGATGGGCTTTAGTCCTTCCGCAATACGAGGGGCGGGAGCAAGCCCCCGCCGTACGAACCTGCTCCAATTTGACGGACGACGAGAGTACATACTTTGTACGGATGGGCTTCAGTCCATCCGCATTGCTAGCGGCGGGAGCAAGTACTGCTCGCTTCGCTCCCAGCATCATGACCCCCGCCGTACGAACCTGCTCCAATTTGACGGATCTGGGAGTTCATACTTTGTACGGATGGGCTTCAGTCCATCCGCAATACGAGTGGTGAAAGTAAACCACCACCGCACGACCCCCCTTTAAAATGTCTGGATTCCTGATTCTTAGCCCTCTCTCGAGAGAGGGTCCGCAAAGCGGGGGAGAGTGTCTTTTTTCTTCATTGCAACCGAAAACGCCATTGTCTATTGCATGCTGGTAACTACATTTCTGTGTCTTCGGACTATCATCTGATAATCTTCAAAATTGCCCTCACCCCGTTGCGTCCAGCTTCGCTGGACTTCGACCCTCCCCCAAGGGAGGGCTATAAAGGAGGTGTTCAATCCGGCTTAAGGCAGAGACCTGGCGGTCAATTCCCTCGGACGGTCCCGTAGGGAGGCTTTGCACTGAAGATACCGGCGAGATCACTCCACCCGCGGCGGGAGCAAGTACTGCTCGTTTCGCTCCCAGCATCATGACCCCCACCGTATGGAGGTCTCTTTAGTCCATCCCCAATGATAGCGGCGGGAGCAAGCCCCCGCCGTACGAATCAGCCCCAATTTGACGGATGACGAGAGTACACACGTTATACGGATGGGCTTCAGTTCATCCTCAAAGCTAACAATGAAGGTGAACCCCCAGCCAAACAAATTGTTCTTATCCTTCAACCTATCAGACCAGTCCAGGATTAATTCAATACAATTGTTGTTGGGCGGTGTAGAGTTTGTAGTAGAGACCTTTTCTTGCCAGTAACTCTTCGTGTGTACCTGCTTCCACGATCCCAGTACCTTCCAAAGCCACAATCCGATCCGCATTCCGCACGGTTGAAAGCCGGTGGGCAATGATGATCGTGGTGCGTCCTTTGATCAGGCGTTCGAGCGCTTGTTGAATCATCAATTCGGTTTCTGTATCCACAGAAGAAGTGGCTTCATCCAGAATGAGGATTGGACTGTCCTTCAAGACCGCCCTGGCAATCGAAAGCCGCTGTTTTTGCCCCCCCGAGAGTTTGACGCCTCGTTCTCCAATCAATGTGTCATAGCCATTGGGCATGTGGTCAATAAATTCAGAGGCATTGGCTATCTCTGCCGCCCTGATCATTTCTTCTTCTGTTGCATCGGGTTTTCCAAATAGAATATTTTCGCGGATGGTTCCGTGGAAGAGGAAGACATCCTGCAAAACCATACTAACCGATTGATGCAACTGGTCAAGTTCGATTTCCCGCACATCGACCCCATCAATGCTCACTCTGCCCTCAACAACGTCATAAAAACGCGGAATGAGGCTCACCAAAGTGGTTTTTCCCACGCCCGTAGGACCGATCAGCGCAACAGTGCTGCCTGCCGGAATATCGAGGTTTATAGCGTTGAGCACCTCTTCGTCCTGGTTATAGGAAAAGTGGACATTCTCAAAGCGAACATTCCCTTTGATAGGCTCGAGGAAAACATGCGGCTCAGCGGGAGAGGCGATTTCCGGTGTGACGGTCAGGATTTCAGCAATGCGTTCGAAGCCGGCCAGGGATTCCTGGACCGCTTCCATCGAGTTCCCCAGGCTGCGTACTGGCGTGTAAAAACTGTCGAGATAAAGGAAAAACGCGACCAGATCAGCAATTGAGAGCGTCCCGGCAATTGCCATCCGTGCGCCAAAGAAGATCACAAGCAATTGACCAATGCCTGCGGCAAAGTCAAAAATTGGGTTAAAAATTGCCATCAACTTTAACGCACGCAGATTCTTATGAAGAACAAGCTGGATCTTATCATCCACTCTGTCGAGCGTGTCTTCTTCACGAGCGAATGCTTTTACTTCCCGCATCCCGGAAAGGCTATCATTGAGCACGGCATTTAATTCACCTAAAGACTGCTGGCGCGTTTTAAAGGCGGGGCGGACCAACTTGCTGTAACCGATCAGGGCAAAGATGATCAGAGGGATGGGAATCAGGGTCAGGAGGGTGAGATTGACATTCATGGAAAGCAGGATGACGATAACGCCAATCAGAGTGATGCCATTCACGATCACATCTGGCAGCGCGTGGGCAATCATCCGTTCAAACAGATCCGTGTCGTTGATGATCCTTGACATCAATTGACCGGTTTGCTTATCCTCGTAGAACCGCAAGGAGAGTTTCTGCATGTGCTCATAAACCAGGCGACGGGCATCCGAAACGACCCCCCAACCGGCTTTGTGAGCGGCATAGGAGCGGATAAACTGCATCACAGCCCGGGCGACGAAAACAATCAATGCAATTACGGATATGCGGGTGATGAAATCGATTGTTCCCTGGTCCAAAGGCTGGGTTGTGAGACGGTCAATCACCTGGCGGATGATCCAGGGGATCAGCAGTTGCGCGCCGACCAGACCGAGCATCGTCAGGGTGGTCAGGATAATCAGTTTTGAGTACTTTTTGGCAAGTTTGCCCAGCAATGTAAAAGGTTTCACGATTTATTCAAATCCTTATTTGAGATGACAACTGTGGCATTTTTCCCCCAGTGTGGAATCGGTATGCCCCAGGATTTTTGGAATTCCTTATCTTCCATCCAAAACAGCCCCGCCCCTTGCGTGATCCACGAGTTGATGAAACCCCAGGGGGTGTGAACGTCACCGCTATAGTGCTCCGGATCATAGGCTGCAAAAACCATCGTGTGACCACTGGCACCTTTGAGCGCGTTGTAATTCTTTGGGCCATCCATGTAATAAATCGCCGGCGAACGACCGTACCACCAGTAGATCGTCACCAGGCTGGCCAGGGTTTCCACTTCCCCTGTCGTCCGCAGCAGCTCAGGGCTCAGGTGAAAAAGCTGCGCTGTGAGCGGCAAATCATGCTTTTTTGCCAGGTGGCACAGCAAGCGCACTTGCATCGGGGGTGTAATTCCGGATTTTGGTGCCAGGCGGAAAAAACGCCCGCGCCACCAGTTACGGTTGACCTCTTCGATGATTTCCTGGGGGTCCAGCTTGATGTTGGTCAGCAGTTCAACTGCGGCCACAAGCGAGTGGATCGCACAATCATTCCCTGTTTGCTGAGATTGGAATTTGGCAAGGTTCTTTTCCGGGAGGGAACGCAAACTGGTCTTCTTCATTTAGCTTATTTTACCTTCTCATCTGCTTTTTTTCGAATTTTCTGCAAATTCAGGCCATTATTGACATTCCCTGACTTGAATGCTAAGATATTGTCACAACTGAAATACTGAGGTTACCCTATGCCCGGAAGCTAAGGTGTAATGGCGGAAGCTGGTGAAAGTCCAGCACTGTACCGCAACTGTAAGTCCACCAGACAAGTCAGGAAGCCACCCTCAAGTAAACCCAATTCAACCTTCTCGGATTAAGAAGGTGGGTGAGAAACGTTCATATTCTCAACCCTTTCTAATCCAGAAGGGGTTGATTTTTTTGAAATCGGAGAGAATATGAAAAAAATCGTGACCCTTCTGGCTGTATTGATCCTCCTGGCTTTGCCTGCCTGCCAGGCACCTGCTCAGGTCGTGGAGACCGCAGCTCCTTCCGGAGATACCTATCCGCTGGAAACCCCTACTGAAATAACTTATCCTGTTGAGGAACCAACTGAAGCACCTGCTAGTGATGCACAAGTTACCATCGATTATGCCAGGAACTTTACGCTTGAATACAAAGAAGGCTATAAACTTCTGACGGTTCTTATGCCCTGGGCTGGTGCCACCGAACCAATTCGATACGCGCTCGTGCCAAAAGGTCAGGCTGACCCAAGCGGAATTGATGATGCCTTGATTGTACATACGCCTGTTGAGAGTTTTGTCTCACTTTCCACCACCTACTTGCCTTTCCTTGAACAGATTGATGAACTTTCCAGCCTGGTAGCAGTCGATTCTGGCGCGTATATCTACAATGCAGAGGTGCAAAATTGGCTTAAGGCCGGCGCAGTCGCCGAAGTGGGCAGCGGGGCTGTCATTAACATTGAAAGCCTGATCGATCTCAATCCCGATCTGATCATGACATCCGCCAGTGGTTTTGCGGAATATGATTCCCATCCTCAACTGCTTGAAGCTGGTCTCAAGGTTGTGATTAACTCCGATTACCTCGAACAGGACCCGCTTGGTCGTGCGGAATGGGGTAAGTTCATTGCTGCATTTTTTGAAAAAGAAGCGGAGGCTGACCGACTGTTCGATGAAATGGTTGCCCGTTACCAACAAGCAAAAGCGCTCACAAGCAATCTGCCTACACGCGTAACAGTTTTTACAAATACCGCCTATGAAGGCACCTGGTACATGCCTGGCGGTGAGAGCTATATTGCCATCTTGTTGGCAGATGCTGGTGCGGATTATCTTTTCAAGGACATTGAAGGTAGTGGAGCTCAGCCGCTTGATTTTGAGGTTGTTCTCGAACGAGCAAAAGATGCTGATTATTGGATCAATGTAGGCGCGTTGAGCGAATTATCTGCACTGGCGGCAATGGATGCCCGTTACGCAGATTTTAGAGCCTTTCAGGAAGGTAAGGTCTATACCTATAGCAAACGTATGAATGCTTCGGGTGCTGTGGACTACTTTGAGAGCGGTGCCGCTGCTCCCGATGTTATCCTGATGGACCTGATCAAAGCTTTCTATCCGGACTTGCTGCCTGAACACGAGTTTTTCTACTACCAGGCACTGCAATAATCGCTTTAAATCATTCAACGAGGGAACCACAATGAATCAATCCCCAGACAGCCCTACGAGCCAAAAGACAAAGCGTCTGTGGCTTTTTGGGCTGTTCCTGTTCCTGATCCTGGCATTGTTTCTGCTCAATCTTGCCCTTGGATCGGTCAGCATTCCCCTCAAAGACATCTGGGGCATCCTCGTTGGCAAAGAAGGCGTGCGGGAAAGCTGGGTATACATCGTCCAAAACTCACGCCTGCCTCGCGTCCTGACGGCGGCTTTGGCCGGCATTGCCCTCAGTGCTTCGGGGCTGCAGATGCAAACCATGTTTCGCAATCCACTGGCGGATCCTTTTATTCTGGGCATCAATTCCGGAGCCAGCCTGGGCGTGGCGATAGCTATTCTTGGGTCGGGCTTTGTGGGTGGCTTGTTCCTGCCGGCGCTCAATATGCGCGGAGAATTTTCGCTTGTTCTGGCAGCATCCGCAGGTGCGGGATTGGTGCTCGCGCTGATCCTGCTGGTGGGAAGATGGGTGCAAAACCCCACAACTTTACTGATCCTGGGGTTGATGTTTGGTCATGCGACCAGTGCAGTTGTCAGCCTGCTGGTCTACTTTAGCGCGCCAGAACGGATCCAGGCTTATTCCATCTGGTCTTTTGGCTCTTTTAGTGGAGTCAATTGGACGCAGCTCAAGGTGATGTCACTTGTAATTCTTGCAGGCGTCGGGTTGATGGCTTTGTTACCCAAAGGCCTAAACGCGCTGCTATTGGGGGAAGATTACGCCCGTACTATGGGTCTCAATGTCGGATTGCTGCGTTTCACCATACTGCTCAGTGCTTCTGTTCTCTCAGGTGCCGTAACAGCTTTTTGCGGACCAATCGGTTTCATCGGTGTGGCAGTCCCACACATTGCTCGAAACTTGTTCAAGACGTCGAATCATAAAATTCTCATCCCGGCGATCATTCTGATTGGAGCAGCCGTGTCGATGGCTGCCAGTCTGATAGCCCAATTACCAGGCAGTCAGCTTGTGCTGCCAATTAACGTCGTGACATCCCTGTTTGGTGCGCCGTTCGTGGTGTGGGTGGTACTCAAACGAAAGCGAGGTGCCACATCCTTCAACGTCTGAATCCTCCTGTGCTGCAAACCAGCGCGCTGGCAATCGGCTATAAAAATGGCGGAAAAACGCCAAGAGTGGTTGCCAATCAGCTTAACCTGCAGCTCAATGCCGGCGAATTTGTCTGCCTTGTGGGTCCGAATGGAGTAGGCAAATCCACTTTACTGCGCACCGTGATCGGTCTGCAGCCCAAACTGGCTGGTGAAATACAGCTTTCCGGACGAAAACTGGCAACCTATCATCCGCGTGAGTTAGCCAACCAGGTGAGCGTGGTTCTCACAAGTCCGATATCGGTTGGAGCCATGCGCGTAGATGAGTTAGTTGCAATGGGGCGTTTCCCCTTTACCGGCTTGTTCGACCGGATGACTGACCATGATTGGGATGTCGTGCACGAAACCCTCCGGGTGGTGGGGGTGGAGAAGCTAAGCCATCGGTACATCCACACCCTCAGCGATGGCGAACGCCAAAAGGTGATGATTGCGCGCGCGCTGGCGCAGGAACCTCGTCTCTTGGTTCTGGACGAGCCAACAGCCTACCTGGACTTGCCTGGCAGGGTGGTGGTGATGAACTTGCTCCACGATCTCGCCAGCGGAAAAGACAAGGCAGTCCTGACATCCACCCATGAACTCGATCTCGCCTTACGGCATGCGGACCGAATTTGGCTGATGGACGATGAGGGGCAGATCAGTCAGGGTGCGCCGGAAGACCTGGTGCTAAACGGCAGCTTTGCTCAGATCTTCAATCGCGCGGGGGTGCGTTTTGACCCATTTTCAGGCTCTTTCGACACCCAAAATCGTGGTTCCAAACCCGTCTTTCTGGAGGGTCAGGGACCCGAGGCTATCTGGACCCGCCGGGCACTCCTAAGAGCGGGATATCGCGTGGAAGAGGAGAAGCTGCCAGCTTTTCCTTCTATAAGCGTGATAACGAAAAACGGTACTACAACCTGGCAACTCGAGCAAGAGGGTCATGCAATTACGTTTGCGAGTATTTACGAGCTTTTACAGGAACTTCGGAACTAAAAAAACACCCCGTGTTGGGACGGGGTGTCGCGGGCTGGCTTGTTCTCTGAAAAAATCCAAATCATACGATGTTGAGAAGTGGTTCCAATAATAAGATAACCGTGACAGCAACAATCAACGTAGTAATTGCGACTGCCAGGATGTTAGTCAGCCGGGTATTGCGATACTTGCCCATCACCGCCTTGTCATTAGCCAGTCGTAATACCAGAATCAGGATCACAGGGAGCAAGATCGCATTCAGGCTCTGCGAAAGGATCATCATTTGGAAGAGCGGCATCCCCGGGATCAGGACAATCAACACACTAAACACGATGATTCCAATAAAGGAACCATAAAAAACCGGCGCCTCCCGGAAGCTGCGGTTTAAACCGCGTTCAAACCCAAATGCCTCACAGACTGCATAAGTGGTGGAAAGTGGCAGCACCGAGACTGCCAGCAGTGACGCTCCCAGCAGGCCCAACGCAAAAAGAATTGTGGAAGCCTCTCCTGCCAGTGGCGCGAGCGCCATGGCTGCATCTTTGGCATCCTCCACGCGGATGCCAACTTTGAACAGGGTGGTGGCAGTGACGATGATGATAAAGGCTGAGATTACGTTTCCCCAGGCGGAACCAACAGTCACGTCAAGCCTGGTGTCCCGGTAATTTTCCATCGAAACGCCTTTGTCTGCCACCGAAGCCTGCAAGTAAAAGATTGCCCAGGGGGTAATGGTCGTTCCGATCACAGCTAAGATGGATACAATATAGTCGCTGGTAAGTTGTATTTGTGGTCGCAAGGTGTCGTGCAAGATCACCCCCCAATCCGGTTTTATGATAAAAACCGTCGCAACATAACTCAGCGCAGCCAGGCTCAGACCGATCAATATTTTTTCGATGATTTTATAGTTGCTGCGCAAAATAAACAACCCCATAATCACTGCCATGATTGGCACGGTAATAACTTTGTTGATGCCAAAGAGCTCACCAGCTGCAGCAACCCCTGCGAACTCTGCCACAGTTGTTCCCAGATTGGCCATCAACAGACAGAACATGGCGAAGGTCGTTATCTTCACCCCAAACTTTTCCCGGATCAAGTCAGCAGTGCCTTTTCCCGTCACGGCGCCCATCCGAGCCACCATTTCCAGGATAACCACCTCACCGACTGTGATGACCAGGATCAACCAGAGAAAGTTGTATCCATAAGTTGAGCCAACCATCGAATAAGTAGCAATCCCAGGCGCATCATTGTCCGCAGAAGCTGTGATCAGCCCCGGCCCCAGCACGCTCAGAAGTAGAAGAATATTCCTCAGCCATAAAGGCAGTTTCATCTTTTTCATGACTTACCTCCCGGCGAAGCGTGGTAATTTCTTCTTCCAAGCTGTAGGAAGGACGGTGTCGATTGCATCGTCCACTGTGACGATCCCAAGCATCACTTTGCTTTCCGGATCGATCACCGGCACTGCCATAAGGTTGTATTTTGCTACCAGGTAAGCAGCTTCTTCCTGGGGGGTGAGGGGATTGACCACCACCGGGTCGTCATCGAACCAGGCAGAAAGTTGCTGGTCCAGGGGGGCAGTCACCAGATCTCGCAACCTGACCACACCTTGAAGCCTCTTATTTTTATCGAGCAGATAAACATAGAACATGAATTCGTCATCTTTTGCTTCTTCATTAGTACGCAAGTGGTGTAGGGCTTGATCCACAGTGTATTCTGCCGGGACCCAAGCAAACTCAGTGGTCATGATGCCGCCTGCAGAGTCTTCCGGGTAGCGCAAAAGAGTACGGACATCCTCTTCGTCTTCATCTTCCATCAGCTTCAGCAACTGCTCGCTGACCTGATCATCCATGTCTGCCAGGAGGTCGGCGGCTTCGTCAGGATCCATTTCTTCCAAAATATCCGCGGCACGTTCCGGCTGTAAAGCGGCAATAACCGCTTGCTGGACTTCTGACGAAGATTCCTCCAGGGTATCTGCCAATTGCTCATCCGTGAACCCCTGCAGCAAGGCCTTACTTGTGTGTTGGTCGAGGTCATCAAGGATCTGGGCGATATCAGCTGGCTCCATCTGCACCAAGCGTTCCTGCGAAACCTTCAATCGTAGCGGGTCGTCGTGTTCAATCGATGCGACGTCTTCCCAGGGGATTACATGAGTCTTCCAACGCTTTTTGAGGGCTTTGGCTACTGACTTGGCAAGATTCTCCAGCCCCAACCGGCGCAAAAGACCTGTTCCCCCCACATCCACACCAGTGAGATAGAAGTTATTGTTTTTTCGGGCAATTTGCAGGTCGTTCACCCGCACCACACGCTTGCCTTCAGTGTCTACGATTTGCTGATCGAGTGCCCGCTGCTTGAGATAAAGCTCGTGCCCGGTTGGTTCATAAAGGTCCAGTTTGGAGAGGTCCACGTTCAGGGTGATGCTCGGCCAAAGCGTGGCGATGTCTTTTGCATCGACCAATTTGCACTCTGGAGATCCATCCTTGATAGCGATAGCTGTGATGGGGGGCATGGGTTGGTCGGTTTTATCGACCAGAAGATCGTCCAACTTACCGACGACATGCCCAAAAGCATCCCAAACTTTTTGATTAAGTAGTTTGCTTAAATAGATCATCTCTCACCTCACAGTCAGTATGTAGTTTTTATTGGTGAAAGCAAAAATTACAAGGGACGGGCTCGCTCACCAGTACCCTTGCCCGCGGATAATTTACGCAGCTGAGTGCTTCTGAGCGGAGAGTCCCTTGATACTTGCAGGGTCAGGCTGATCGTCTGCAGATAAATTTTCACTTTCAAGTATCACAACAGCTTCCATTTCACTCTCTCACATCAATAGGTTGATTATAAACCCATAAAGGGTAATTTTGGTAAAGATTTTGAGAAAACCTTAAACATTGAATTCAAAAAATCGGTTTACATCCAGCATTATGATTCCAAGGTGATGATCGCAAGGGAAAATATGCAATTTGATCTCCGATTAGCAATGGGAGTAAACCTCCTCCATACGGGTGGGCTTTAGTCCATCCGCTTGCAAAATATTCAGAGTGGGGGCGGTAGGAGTAAACCCCCACCGTACGGATGGGCTTTAGTCCATCCGCATTATCAATATTGTTGGATTGGTGGATTAAGGAGACCTGACGGTCAAAATGCTCCCGCGGTCCCACAAGGAAACTTTGCGCTGAAGACACCTAGGAGTAGGGGCATGGCACGCCATGCCCGCCTGGGGTAATCGAATCATCGATTGTTGAATTTGTACGATGAGAGCAAACCTCCCCCGTACGGATGGGCTTTAGTCCATCCACTTGCAAAATATTCAGAATGGGGGCGGTGGGAGCAAGCCCCCACCGTACGGATGGGCTTTAATCCATCCAATAAACTGGCAAAACGGGTTACAGTAGTGGGAGTAAAAACTGCTCGCTTCACTCCCAGCATCATGATACCCACCGTACGGATGGGCCTTGGTCCATCCGCATCGTCAAAGTTGTTTAGTTATTGAAGTGAAGAGACCTGGCAGTCAACAACCTACGCGATCCCACAGGGAAACTTTGCAGTGAAGACACCTAAGAGTAGGGGCATGGCAGTGCAAAGCCTCTCCTTGCGTGATGCCATGCCCGCCTATAGCAACCAAACGTTTGGATATCCCGGTGGGAGTAAATACTGCTCGCTTCGCTCCCAGCATCATGACCCCCACCGTACGGATGGGCTTCAGTCCATCCGTAGATAGAAAATCATCGAATTAGTAGTGGGAGACCAGAAGGTCAAAGCGCTCGCGCGATGAGGACACCGGCGAGAACAAAGTTAAGCTGTAGGGTGTGTTGGCGTTCAGTAGCATCGGAATAAAGATGGCGTATAAAAGCCAACCCACCGGTTGAGTGTGAGGCGTTTGTGTTGGTGGGTTGGCTATCCTAAGGCTCTATGGATAAAGTATCTTTGACGCCAACCCACCCTACGAATGGCGGTCATCGACTTCGCTCGGTCAGGAGTCCGGCGAGATCATGTACCCCTATTTCTCCCAGCCAAACATCTTGAAAAGCCGCGGCACTTGCTCTTCAAGCGCCCAAGAATCCGTGCGCCAGCTAAACCATTCCCCTACGCCGCCATATTCAAACGCGACTATCTCCGGTTCGCGCCATGCCCCAAGCCTGATCTGATCTGCTGCCCACTCTGCTGAAGGCCAATCCTCTGGCTGCATCTCAAAATGATCTTCCAGAAAGCCGTGATATCTACGGACGCCTGTAATATGAACCTCGTGGAGCCGATCCAACGGCAGGTTTTCGATATAATCCTGGTAGTCAATTCCCAGCGTGTCAGCGGTGATGCGGGCATGTGAAATGTCCAGCAACAAGCCGGTATCTGTCTCAATGATCGCTTCACTAATTAACTTCGGGTCGCTTGCCAGTTGGTATTCTGGAATTAGCGGTTCAAAGGGCAAATTCTCAGATATCACGGGATACCCCGCAAACTCCTGTTTCAGGACTTCAATTTCTTTGATCCATTGCTTGAGTAACTTGTTACGGTCGGCCTTATTCCCCACCTTCAGCTCTGGCGTTGCGGTCATGTGGCAATTGACATGCGGTGTATGCGTCTCAGTCAGTAGTTTCCTGAGTTTTTCAAAGTCGAGTTTCTGAACCTCGTCCCGGCCGACGGTAATATCCAGGTGTAAATAAACAGGCTTTAACGCTGTGGCAGCCTTCAGCAGCCCATCCCACTCAGGGCATTTAAACAGATCAAAATCGAGCTTGCCGACTTTTACCAGCTCAGCCAGTTTGGTCGAGTAGTTGACAGCGAAACGTATCCCTGACCTCATGCTGCCGAAGCTTCTGTCTCTTGATCTGCAAAGGGGTTGTACTTGGTTTCCAGATCGTGCCGGAATTGCTTGGTGTAGAGGTTATAGTAATGACCCTTCGCGCGCATCAGGCTCTCGTGGTTTCCCTGTTCAATGATCTGTCCACCTTCGATGACCATGATCAAATCCGCTGATTTGATGGTAGAGAGGCGGTGGGCGATGATGAAACTGGTGCGCCCACTCATCAACTGGTGCATACCCTTTTGAATCAAAGCTTCTGTCAGTGTATCCACCGAGCTGGTTGCTTCATCCATGATGAAGATGTCTGGATCAGCCAGCAGGGCACGCGCGATGCTGATGAGTTGTTTTTGCCCCACCGAGAGTTGATTACCACCTTCGCCAACGTCCTGATCGTAACCCTTCTCAAAGTTCATGATGAATTCGTGCGCGCCCGCCAGTTTTGCGGCCTCTTCGATCTCTTCATCCGTCGCATCCAGGCGCCCATAGCGCAAGTTATCTCGAATACTGCCCGAGAAGAGGTGCGGAACCTGCAAGACGACTCCGATGCGGGATTGGATGTCCTCGAGGGAGTACTGCGTGTAGTCATGACCGGCAATCCGGATCACACCTTCGGTTGGCTCATAAAAGCGGCACAATAAGTTGACAATCGTAGTTTTGCCGCCACCAGTCGTGCCGACCAAGGCCACATTCTGCCCCTGAGGAATATGAAAGCTTAGGTTCTTAATCACTGGTTCGTCATCTTCGTAGTGGAAAGAAACATTCTCAAATTCCACATCTCCAACAAGCGAGTCCACCGGCAACAAGTTTTCACGATTGCGAATTTCCGGCTGCATATCCAAGAGAGAAAAAACTCTTTCTGAAGACGCGACAGCATTTTGCATCTCGGCATAAACCCGCGCCAGGTCTTGAATAGGCCACAAAATCATCATGATGTACGAGATAAAAGCTTGCAAGACGCCAACCGTCATCGTCCCGCCTGCCACCTGCAGCCCGCCCTGCCAAAGGATCAGCACCAGCGAGATGGCACTGATGGTCTGGATGGTGGGCAGGTAGATAGCAGAGAGCAGGACTGCACGGTAACTTTCCTCGTACATATTCGTGGAAAGCACCTTGAAATCTTCCAGGTTCTTTGCTTCACGCCGCAGCGCTTTGACTACTCTGACACCAGTGATATTTTCGTTCAATGCGGCAGTCATCTTCGAGTTTGCCTTGCGCGATTGGCGGTAGTGGTGATAGATCTTCACGCGGAACTTAAACGACACGAGGATCATGACCGGCAAAGACAGCAAGACGATCACAGCCAGCGTGCGGTTCAATTGCAGCATAAAGTACATCGCGAAACTGATGTTCGTCACTGCCCAAATCGTGTCCTGCACGCCCCAGGTTAGCAAATCTGCCATTTTCTCAGTGTCTGAAGTCACGCGCGACATAATCCACCCTAGCGGGGTTTTGCTGAAGTAAG
Organism: Anaerolineaceae bacterium UBA1363; assembly: GCA_002306055.1. Taxonomy (GTDB): domain Bacteria; phylum Chloroflexota; class Anaerolineae; order Anaerolineales; family Anaerolineaceae; genus Mesolinea. The sequence continues at coordinate 2,352 of DBRR01000015.1, read as the reverse complement.
AAAGCGATAAACTCTGCAGGTGATGGAAAAGGTTCTTCCGAAAATCGTAACGCAGCTGCTCTCCGAGCAGTCCCATAATGTAGATCATGATGAAGAAACCGACCATCTGTGCCAGGACAATCAAGGCGTAGTTACGGAACAAGCTGATCATCATTGGCAGATTTTTAGCCACAATGCCTTCGTCGATGATCCGTTTGTTGAGCACGGTGAAGTAAGCGTCCAGAAATGATACCAATGAGATGCCGATGACCGCCAGCAGCATTTGTGGCCAATAGGGCTTTAAAGCCTTCAATAGCCGCCTGATAACACCACTTTTCAGGCTGACAACGTCGTCCAGTTCTTCTTCGTTATATTGATTCGACATGCTCAATTTCCTCTTGCAGGGCACTATCAATCCGAGCCTGGATGTCGTAAATGTCCTTATAAATTCCTGCCTGGTTAAGCAACACCTCGTGCTCACCCATTTGAATGATCTTTCCCTTGTCAAAAACCAGAATCAGATCAGCATTCATGATGCTTTGAATGCGATGCGCGATGATAAAGGTAGTCCGGTTGGTCATTAGTCTGTCCAATGCCGCTCGGATCTCCACCTCTGTTTCCATATCAACCGACGACGTCGAGTCATCCAAAATCAGGATGCGTGGGTTAAGCAGCAGCGTGCGGGCGATTGCGATGCGTTGTTTCTGCCCACCCGAAAGTGTCACACCCCGTTCGCCAACCAACGTGTCATATCCGTGCTTAAAGCCAAGGATCACATCGTGGATTGCGGCTTTGCGGGCTGCTTCCTCAATCTCTTCCTGGCTGACCTCTCGGTGCACACCGTAGGTGATGTTGTCACGGATCGAGCAAGAGAACAAGAACGGCTCCTGTTCCACGATCCCGATCTGTGAGCGCAGGAATTCGCGCGAATACTCGTTTAGATTTACACCATCGAGCAGAATCTGGCCTGATGTCACGTCATAAAACCGCGGCAGCAGGTTCACCAGCGAGGTCTTCCCCGAACCAGTCGACCCGAGCAGCGCCACTACCTGTCCGGCATCACAAGAGAAGCTGACGTCATCCAGCACCAGGAAATCTTTTTCATAGGCAAAACTGACATGTTCGAAAGTAATCTGCCCTTTGATGCCGTCTTTTGGTTGATAGGTGGCACTCTTCATATCTTCTTCCGGTGCTTCCAACACCACTGAAATACGCCCAAAAGACACCAAAGCCCGTGAGGTATCGATGATGAGACGACCAAGGTTGCGGATTGGCCAGATCAGCCAGCCCAACAGCCCGATAAAGCTCAAGTACTGACCAAGCGTCATAACCCCATTCAGCACCATCGTGGCGCCGTAGAAGCTGCTTCCGATGTTTTGTGCTGAGCAAATGATGTCCGACAGCGGCCAGAATAAGGCGTGCATCCAGTTGAACTTCCTGCCCAGGCGGAACTTCTCGGCATTTTCCTTGTCAAATTTTTCGATCTCGTAATCCTGTCGGGCAAAAGCTTTCACCACTCGCACGCCACTAAGATTCTCCTGCAGATCCGTGGTTAAAATCGCGCCTTGCTCCTGGTACGCTTCGTAGGCTTTGGAAAGCCGTTTGAAGAAAATGATCGATATCACCAGGACGATCGGAATGATGATGATCGAGACCAAAGCCAGACGTAGGTTTATGCGGGCGATGGCGACAAACGAAATGATAAAGATCATGACAATCCGCCCGATGCTGATCGCCTGTTCAGCAAAGAACCGGCGCAGAGTGTCTACATCGGAGGTGGCACGCTCCAACAAGTCACCCGTCTTCGACTCGGAGTGATAGCTGTAAGAGAGCCGCTGGATGTGATCGAAGAGATAGTCGCGCAATCGGCGAGTCGTGTTTTCGGCAGTGAAGTTAGCCATCCAGCTGCTCATGAAACTCGAGAGTGCCTGGAGAGCAATCAAAGCGCCAAAGCCCAATGCCGAGAGCGTCAATTCGCGCCCCATCAGCCCTTCGTTCATCATGCGGTCGATAAAGCTGCCCAAAAAGATATACATACCCGTCCGGGCAAAAGCCGCCAGGGCAAGAAAGATCGTCGAGACGAAATAATGAAAATGATAACCGCGCATTAAATGCCAAAGGCTCAGCAACTTATTCTTGTTGCCGAGCACTTTCGACATATCAAGCGCGATATAGGGTTCTTTTTGCTTGCTCACTCTTGCTCCAATACAGCCAAAACAGGCTATCAGCTTGTGCTGACAAAATGAGAAGTATAAACGGCTGAATCTATAGAGTCAAAGGTTTTTTACATTATTGTAAGAGCAAAATGATAATGACCTAAAGTAGCAAAATAGAAATGTCCTAATGGATAATAGGAGCTATGAAATGGACAAT
>DBRR01000018.1:11424-20506 GCA_002306055.1 Anaerolineaceae bacterium UBA1363 | reverse complement strand
GAAGCGCTGCACAAGCGCTTCCCTGACTCCCAGGAGATCGCGCTTGGATTTGCCTGGGGGCTCTTCAACCTGACGGTCAGACAGGAAACAGCGCAGGATGTCTCTGAGACTGTGGGTCGGCTTGAAACACTGCACAAGCGCTTCCCTGACTCCCAGGAGATCGCGATTGAATTTGCCAAGGGGCTCGTCAACCTGTACGACAAAACGACTGATCCAGTAATGAAAGAGAAGATCATAAGGATAATCCTCGAGTTAAAGCGAAGATTTCCTGGAAAAGGTGAGTTTGATCTACTAAAGCTTGATTAATAGGTGAACAGCGACATTGAACAATCGAAGGGGGATTTGACCGAAGGTGCATAATTCCGTTTCTAAACGTGCCAGTCTCTACCTCGCGCCCGCCAGCTTCCCCATGGAGATGCTCAAGGATTTGCCCTCTTAAGTCTCGCTTCATGCGCAGGCTTCTTTTGCGTGCTGCCCAATTCGACGCTCCCCTCATCATCTACTGGAAAACAAATGCCGTTTTGCTCTGTTCTGATGTTACAATATCCCCATCTGATCCACCTCCCGTGAGGGAGTTATATTTGAATCATTAAGGAGAGTTAATGACAGAGGCAGATTCCCGTATTCAAAAGCTGAAAAGCATGCAGGAAGCTTCAAAATTGGGTGGTGGGCAGGCACGCATCGACCGCCAGCACGCCAAGGGCAGTCTGACCGCCCGCGAACGCATTGACTTGCTGCTCGATCCCGGTACCTTCCGGGAAATTGGCAGCTTGGCCAGCCAGCAGAACCCACCCGAAAGCGATGAAACGCTCGGCGACGGCGTTGTGACCGGCTACGGCAGTATTGACGGCCGCACAGTTTACGTCTACGCGCAGGACTTTACTGTCCAGGGCGGCGCGCTCGGTGAGATGCACGCGCAGAAAATCTGCCGCGTGATGGACCTCGCCGTCAAAACGGGCTGTCCGATCATCGGCATGATCGATTCCGGCGGCGCGCGCATCCAGGAAGGCGTCAAAAGCCTTGGTGGCTACGCGGAGATCTTCCGGCGTAATGCCATTTACTCAGGTGTTGTGCCCCAAATCAGCCTGATCATGGGCCCCTGCGCTGGCGGCGCTTCGTATTCTCCTGCTGTCACCGATCTGATCATCATGGTCAAAGGCAAATCCTACATGTTCCTCACCGGACCCGCGGTCATCAAGACCGTCACCGGTGAAGAAGTGGATTCGGAAACCCTCGGCGGCGCTGACGTCCACCTCACCACCAGCGGTAACTGCCACATGGTTGGTGCCACCGAGCAGGATGCCATCGCCCTGGCACGCCAGGCGCTTTCTTACCTTCCCTCCAACAATGTGGACATGCCTCCGCTTCACCCCACACAGGATGCCCCTACTCGTCGCGCTGAAGCTCTGAACGATCTCGTTCCCGTGGACCCCACCGTTCCGTACAGCATGCGCTCCGCGATCGAAGCCATCATGGACCAAGGCTCCTTCCTCGAGCTGCAGGCTGGCTACGCGCCCAACGCCATTGTTGGTCTTGCGCGTCTCGCTGGTCGTCCGGTGGGGGTTGTTTCTCAGGAACCAATGATGATGGCGGGCGTGATGGACATTAACTCTGCCGATAAAATCGCGCGTACAGTGCGCCTGTGCGATGCCTTCAACCTGCCGATTGTGACCTTTGTCGACTCCCCGGGATTTCTGCCGGGTGTCGCCCAGGAATATGGCGGCATCATCCGCCACGGCGCAAAAGTGCTCTACGCTTACGCGGAAGCCACCGTTCCCAAGGTGAGCGTGGTGACACGCAAGGCTTATGGAGGAGCTTACGTGGTCATGAGCAGCAAGTACCTCGGTACCGACATCACCTATGCCTGGCCTTCCGCCGAAATTGCGGTGATGGGCGCTGAAGGCGCTGCAAACATCTTGTATGGCAAGCAGATCAAAGCAGCTGAAGACCCAGAGGCCGAACGAGCACGCCTCACCCGGGAATACCAGGAAACCTACCTGAACCCCTACGTTGCCGCCAAAGCCGGCTATATTGATGAGGTTATCGAGCCTGCTGAAACCCGCCAGAAGTTGATTGAAGCCCTTGCAGCTCTGCAAAACAAAGTTGAAACCAATCCGCCGCGCAAGCACGGCAACATGCCGGTCTAAGAGGGACAAATGATTGAAACCCTGAAACAAGGTTTATTGATTACGGTGATCGGTATGGGGATCGTGTTTGCGATGATCCTCATCCTTTGGGGTGTTATGGTTCTGCTGGTTAAGCTTACCAACCGACCCGAGAAAGAGGAGGCTGCTCAAGAAAATGCAACTTCTTTCCCAGAGCCCGAGCCTGTAGCTGTAACTGCGCCAGGTGACGCTTCAGCGCTTGCAGCTGCCATTGCAGTGGCTTACGCGCTGAGTGCCCAACCCACAACTGCTTTTACCACCGATACCCAATCCATCCAAACAGGCAGCACCTGGCTTGCTGCGGGTCGCGCGCGGCAAGTCGCACGACAGATTCATAGAGGACGAAGCGCATGATCATCAAAGTAGAAATTGAAGGAAAAGTCTATAACGTCTCCATCAAAAACGTTCACAGCAACCCTGTTTTGGCTGAAGTTGACGGCAAGATTTACCAGGTTTACCCGGAAAGGCAAAACTCCGCAGTCACACCTATCGCCACAGCTCAGCCTCTCTCGGTTCCCACGAACGCGCCTGCCTCTCCTGCGCCCACTGCTGGCAACAGCCTCACTCTGAACGCGCCACTTCCAGGTGTGATCGTGTCAATTGATGTTCAGGCCGGCCAGGCTGTCAAGGCGGGTCAGCAGGTCTGCACGCTGGAAGCAATGAAGATGAAAAACGCTATCCGCTCAGACCGGGATGGCGTCATCGCTCAGGTGAACGTCAACCAAGGCGATTTGGTCAAGCATAACCAACCGCTCTTCACCTTCCAGGCATAGGAGCAGGCATGGACTTTACCCAGTTAATTTCTGACCTCACAAAAGGATTTGACAAATTTACCTGGTTGAATGCTCTCATGATTTTGGTCGCCCTGGTGTTGATCTACCTGGCGATCTGGAAGGAATATGAACCGGTTTTACTGCTTCCTATTGGCTTTGGTTGCCTGCTTGCGAACCTCGGCATGTCGAACGAGATCGGTTTTATGAAGGTCATTTATGATGCCGGCATCAAAACGGAACTGTTCCCGCTGCTGATTTTCATCGGCGTCGGCGCTATGATCGACTTCAGCCCGCTGCTCAGCCAGCCCAGCCTGGTGCTGCTGGGAGCAGCCGGCCAATTTGGTATCTATTTCACGCTCCTGCTGGCAATTGTTTTAGGCTTTCCACTGCGTGAAGCAGCCGCGATTGGATCCATTGGAGCGATCGACGGACCGACGGCAATTTTCGTTGGTGAACGCCTGGCACCCAACATCCTTGCGCCAATCGCTGTGGCTGCCTATTCGTATATGAGCCTGATTCCGATCATTCAGCCTCCGATTATGAGGCTGATGACCACCCGCAAAGAACGTTTGATCCGCATGGAGTACTCTCCCAAGCCGGTATCACGCCTCACCCTCGTATTGTTCCCTATTATTGTCACTCTGCTCGTGGCGTTTGTCGCCCCAGACGCAGCCCCACTAATGGCTGCCCTGATGCTCGGCAACCTGCTGCGTGAGGCGTTGGTGGTAGACCGCCTGAGCAAGATGGTGCAAAATGAGTTGATCAACATTGCCACCCTCTTCCTGGGGTTGGCAATTGGCTCCACCATGACCGCTCAGAGCTTCCTGAACCTCGACACACTCAAGATCCTGGCATTGGGTCTGCTGGCATTCGTGGTGGACACGATAGCAGGCTTATTGTTTGGCAAGCTGATGGCGGTTGTCACGCACGGCAAGGTAAACCCTCTTGTGGGTGCCTGCGGTATTTCCGCCTTCCCGATGGCTGGTCGCCTGAGCGCGAAGATGGCTTTGGAGGAAGACCCCTCCAACTTTATCCTGATGCACGCCATGGGCGCAAACACTGCTGGGCAGCTTGGCAGTGTTATCGCCGGGGGCGTGCTGCTCGCGCTGGTTTACGGGTTTATTCCTTAAAGTATCGCGAATCAAAAACACCTCTGTGAAAGTCACGGAGGTGTTTTATTTTATACGATGGGATAGTAATTACCAGCCAGCAAAAAGGACTAAACCTTCAGCAGGTATCCTTTACCCCGGATGGTTTTTATCAGCTCAGGGTGATGCGGATCGTCTTCCAATGCCTTGCGCAGCCAACTGATGTGAACGTCCAGAGTGCGGGTGTCTTCCGTGTAATCAGTGTCCCAGACAGCCTTAAACAAATCTTCCCGGCGCAGGATTTCGCCCGGTTTCTGCATCATTTTTTCCAGCAGATCACATTGGCGCGGTGTTAGCCGAACTTCCTTATTCTTGTAGATGGCGATCCTGCTATCCGGGTTAAGAACAAGGTCACCCCTTTCGAGCATCCCTTTGTGACTGTTATTCTCGAGTGTGCGAATGCGGTTGACCAGTTTTTGCACTGTAAAAGGCAGCCGCAAAAAGAAATTAACATTCTCTGCTTCCAATATAGGTTCATCTTCTGAGACAATGAGGCATAAGGGTGTAGATGGTAATCTGTTGTGGAACCAATTGACCAGTCGTAGTCCATTCGTGCGCAATGAGGCCGCATTGATCACAACTACGTCAGGGGAAAAGTGTTTCAAAGCATCAAGTCCCTTACTCCCGCTACTCTCTACCTGCAGGGAGTAGCCTTTCTTTTCAAGGTCGGCGGCAAAACAGCGGGCTATATTCCGTTTTCCCTCTATCAATAGCACCTGTAATGGTTCCGCTATGTGCAAAGCTCTCCTCTTTCGAATGTCAATGATAACTGCAGGTAAATCCAAAGGAAAAACTATCAGAGCGCCTTCCCTCGGAACTTCATTATAGCCGATTGTTAAAGAGTTTAGTACATTTTTCTCGATTTGGAATAGCAAATCTTATGAACAGTTGAGTTGATTCGTTGGGCTAACATGTTAGAATCACTATGACACAACCATCACAAACAAGAAAATGGGTGCATTATGGGAAAAATGATCGAATGCATAATCGACAGTATCCGCGTGAGCCTCACTAATCAGGATCGCATCACCGTCCTCAAAGAGAAGGATTCCGAACGCTACCTTCCCATCTGGATGGGCGTACCTGAGACTGATTCCATAACGATCGCTCTGCAGGGCGTTGCAATTGCCCGCCCTCTCACCCATGATCTCCTGATTTCCATCATGAACGCGCTTGATATCCACTTGGAAAGCTGTGAGATTACCAAGCTCGAGAATGACACTTTCTATGCCAACCTAATTCTCGAGCAAAACGGCATCCGGAAGATCATTGACAGCCGTCCGTCCGACGCGATCGCTCTCGCCATTCGTGCCAAAGCCCCGATTTTCGTCGATGAAGACATCCTCGACGCTGTCGGCATTCGCCCGGAAGACGTCTTGCCCCAAGCCCAAAACGAAGAGGAATCTTCTGATGTGGAGGCAGATCTCGATATTTTTGAGGACTTTCTCGGACAGCTCGGCAAGGATGAAAGCGATAAAGATCAACCCGGCAACCCTTCAGATGAAGATTCCAATCAATAAGTGAGGCAGCATAGTGAGCGATCAACCTGAACTAAACAGTACACAAACCAGCTCCGATGCGAATCAACTTTTTGACCGCGATATGGAAGAAGCTCTCCTCGGTGCCGTTCTTATCACGCCAGATGCCTATGTTGATGCTGCGCCACTGGTAAACGCTGATAGTTTTTACATTCTTCGCAACCGTTGGATCTGGGAAGCCTTCACAGAACTTTTTAAATCCGACAACTATTTTGACATCCTCACTGTTAAGGAAGCCCTTGAATCCAGCGGGCACCTTGATGATGTTGGCGGGCTGGACTACCTGATCTCTCTCACCAATCGCGTCCCCTCCTCGCAGCACGCTGAATCGTACGCCCGCAATATCAGCGCTCTCGCCGTGCGCCGACGCCTGCTGAGTGCTGCCAACGACATCGCCAAACTCGCTTATCGCAAAGACACAGGCGTTGATAACGTCATCTCTGACGCTGAACAAGCAATCTTCGGGGTCAGCCAGGAACGCTACAAGCGCGACCTGGTGCCGATTTCTGATGCCGCGGATGAGTACCTCGAACGCCTTTTGCTCAACGCCAGCATTCCAGGCGGGGTGACCGGGCTTGAAACCGGGCTGAAAGCAGTTGACAAAGCCCTCGATGGTCTGCAGCGTTCTGACCTCATTATAGTGGCAGGTCGCCCAGGCATGGGTAAGACGGGCTTTTTGATCGGCGTTGCCAAACATGTTGGTCTGGCACTGAAGCGCAATGTCGCTTTCTTCACCCTTGAAATGTCCTCGGAGCAGCTCATCCAGCGGATGGTTGCCCAGGAGACCAACATTGACTCCCAAAAACTGCGGTCTGCCAAACTGAGCGACACTGAAGCTCAGGAGGTGGTTCACGCGCTGGGCGTGCTCTCCGAATCGCGTATCTTCATCGATGACACCCCCGCCATCACCCCGCTTCAAATGCGCACGAAGTGCCGCCGCATGCAGATGGAGATCGGTCTGGACCTTGTGATCGTTGACTACCTCCAGCTGATGTCGGGAGACACACGCACCGAGAACCGTGTGCAGGAAGTTTCGTACATTTCCCGCTATCTCAAGGTGTTGGCACGCGATTTGAACGTGCCGGTAATGGCTGCGGCGCAGCTCTCCCGCGCGGTTGAGCAGCGCCAGGATAAAACGCCTGTGCTCTCCGACCTGCGCGAGTCTGGTTCCTTGGAACAGGACGCTGACATTGTGCTCTTCATCAATAGACCTGAGCAGATGAAGGAAGAAAGCCCGCTCCACAACCTTGCGAAACTGATCGTCGCCAAACACCGCAATGGTCCAACAAACAGCGGTATTGACCTGGTATTCATTGAGAAACTCGCGATGTTCCGAGACAAAGCCTATGAGAGTTAATTAGCGCGGTGGAGCAACTGTTGAGCAACAAACTTTCAGGGAATTATCTGAGCGTCAAACTGCCAGCGAATCTGCTTGCCCTCTGCGACGGTCTTGGAAGTGATGCAATTTTGCTTTTGCTGGGTTATTTTGAACTGCTCAGCCAACAAGAAGTCCCTTCCGACGTGGTGGAGCTGTACATTCTATTTGACCACATGCCTGCTGCTGAAGATACCCGCTGGCAGAAAGCCCTGGCTGAATTACTTGAGGAAGGGCTGCTGCTTGCCTACCCTCAAACCACCGAAGACCCGCAGCAAGCCGTCCTGCTCTTCCCAGCGACCCCGGAGGGCTCTCGCCGCTTTGAGGCGCTGCGGGCAGGCAATTTGTCTTTGGCTGAGATCCAGGCTGCCAACCCGCTGCCAGATCCAGACAAGCCGAATATTTTTACCCTGTATGAGCAAAACATCGGCCCACTAACACCGATGATTGCCGAGATATTGAAGGCGGATGCGGAAACCTATCCTGAAAGTTGGCTGCGCGAAGCCATGCAGCAAGCGGTTAGCCGCAACATTAGAAATTGGAAATATGTTCAGGCAATTCTAAAAGCCTGGCAGGAAAAAGGACGTGACGAGAACCATGGAACCACTCAAAGCGCGCTTGAAAGATTTCGAGAACTTTATCGCCAACAGAAACAGCAAGGAAGCCGAAAGCCCTGAGCAAACGGCAGGTCGGCGTCCCGGCATTGACATTGGCGATCCAAACTGCCCCCGCTGTGGTGGGATTGGTTTTGTGGGGCGGGATGTTCCTATTGATGACCCGGATTTTGGCAAGATGGAAATTTGCACCTGCCGACTCGCCGAGGTCATAGCTTCACAGCGCGACGAACTCTTCTCCCTCAGCAATCTTAGCGCGCTCAGCGGGCTGACCTTCGCCAGCTTTAAACCCCGGGGGCGGGTGGGTCTGGGCTCCTTCCAGGCAGATTCACTGGAACAAGCCTTTAACTCTGCCCAGAATTTTGCTGGTTCTCTGAATGGCTGGCTGTTGCTCACTGGCACCTACGGCTCAGGCAAAACTCACCTCGCTGCAGCGATCGCCAACCAGGCGGTGGGGATGGGCATCAGCACACTCTTCCTGACCGTGCCAGACTTGCTGGATTGGCTGCGTTTCTCTTACAGCAATACTTCCGATACCAGCTTCGAGGACCGCATCACTCAAATCCGCAGCATACCATTGTTGATTATGGATGATTTTGGCACCCAAAACACAACCCAATGGGCGCAGGAAAAGTTGTTCCAGATTATTAATCACCGCTACATCAACAAGCTGCCAACCGTGATCACCAGCAATCAAGCGCTGACCGATTTCGAACCGCGCATCCGTTCCCGCCTGCAGGATCCCGACCTGGTCACACACGTGGAGATCCTGGCACCTGACTTTCGCAACCCTACCGATGACATCGGTCACCCGGAGTTGTCAAGCCTCAATCACCATTCAAAGCAGACTTTTGGTTCCTTCAGCTTCCGTAAGAACGAACGCCTCGAGCCGGATGATGCCCAATCGCTGCTTGAAGCCTTTGAGATTGCCAAAAAATTCGCCGAATCCCCCCAGGGCTGGCTGGTTTTTTACGGCCCCTACGGCTGCGGCAAGACCCACCTGGCTGCCGCGATCGGCAACTATCAGGCTGGTCTCGGTTATCCTCCACTGTTCGTTGGGGTTCCAGATCTGCTTGACTACCTGAGAGCAGCGTTTTCGCCAAACAGCAGCACGACCCTCGACCGCCGCTTCTATGAAATACGTTCGACCCGCCTGCTTATTTTGGACGACATCGGCACAGAATCGGCTACGCCCTGGGCACGTGAGAAGCTCTACCAGCTGATCAACCATCGCTATAATGCCGAGCTGCCGACCGTCATGACGACAGCCAGCGAGCCTTCCAGGCTGGATCAACGGATCTTCAGCCGCATGTCCGATAAACGCCTCTGCAAACTGGTGCTGATGTCCGCCCCGACGTTCACTGGCGAGGGTTAACTCACTTCGGCAATATCTCAGAACAAAGACCTATGAGTGTCCTTCACCCCCTCTTTAGAGGGGGAACTAAAGGGGGTGGGAGACTGAAGAGGGT
>DBRR01000018.1:11168-11321 GCA_002306055.1 Anaerolineaceae bacterium UBA1363 | reverse complement strand
GTAGGGGCTTGGCATGCCAAGCCCATGCTCTGCCACAAAGCGGACGGAAGACTAAAGAGGGTTCTCTTCAGTTCGTAGGCCGGGTTCCGCACCTGAACCCGGCTTTATTTATTTAGGTTTCCCCTGGAAAAAAGCAAAAAGACCCCCTCTTGG
>DBRR01000018.1:2828-11139 GCA_002306055.1 Anaerolineaceae bacterium UBA1363 | reverse complement strand
AGGGGCTTGGCATGCCAAGCCCGTGTTCTGCCACAAAACCGATGGGAGACTGAAGAGGGTTTTTTTGTCATCGCGAGCTCTTTTGCACGGCGATCTGCCTTTTAATGGATTGATTGGAGACCTGGCGGTCAGACTCCGTGCTCGGCGTGGACACCGGCACGATCAAAAGAGGCCTGCCCCGTGTATTTTTGCGGGGTTCAATCCGGCTTTTTCGTAGGTCGGACGAAATGTCCTCTAGGGCAATGAGAGTGCCTTCCCTCACTCCGAGGCTTATAAATTCCACAAACACCTGGCGGAGTGGTGAATCCGTGTAAAGAGAGCACCAATCTGCCTTACTGTTTACACCTCAAAGACCTTCAAGACCTCGTCCCCGTAATCATTGATAACCTTGACCGCAATCTTGCCGTCCTTCGGTGGTTCAAAGGGAACGCTTTCTTCGCGATACAGGCTCTCCCAGGCGTCTTCATCCACCTCTGCCCGCAAGGCACGGCGCAATTTTTCGTATGGTTCATCCCAACCGGTAAAGTAAGCCTGACGTACAAAGAAGCTTTCGCCATTGTAGTCATCATCAATAAACCAACAGGCAATCTCGTTTGGTTTGCTGGAGCGGATCTCACCCGTGGTGGGGTCGAAAATATCCACGCCCTTCAGCTTAACAACTAGCTTTCCGTCCTGTTTGATCAGGTCAATATCCGGTTCGCCATAAGCGGTGAAAAGGTTGGCTGCCTTGGTTTTCTTGAGCAGGTCACCCATCATCAGGTCTGGGTTGATGCGTGCCGGGAAGACCTTTAGCTTGCCGTACTCTTTAACTTCTTCTGAGATATGTGGATCAAAGGCAAATCCGAGTACCACCAACAAGTCAAAACCAATTCCCAGCATGGCTTCCTTGGCAGCTTCACGCACGAGTGCCAGAGTAACCGTGCCATGTTCGGGACCAATGCAGACCGCGACACGTTTAGTCTGTTGATTTTCAAGGTAGGTACCACTGGCTTGCAGATAAGTTCCTGTAAAATTTTCCAGGCTGGTAAAGTTTAATCGTTCGCTCTTGCGGGTGTTCTGCACACCCGATACACGCAGGTTCTCAAGGATAGTCTGTTCAAATTTCCCGCCACCTTCCAGCCGTTCCGCCTCTCGCTCGCTTTCAGGGCGTTCAATCTCGGTGGAAAGCACCCGGTGCGGCGACAGGCTCTCGACTGTGAAGGGTCCGCAGACCCTGATCTTCTTGTTGTCTTCATAGGGCTGGTCATAAAGCAGCTCCACGTCTGCCCTGCGCGCGATGGAGGCATCAATCTCCTCCTGGCGCTGTCTACGTGCCTGCCACCACTGCTCGAGCAACGCCTTTGCAGGGACAAGTTTAGCGTCTTCCGAGGGACGGGGTAACTCCCAATCCTCGTAATGCGTGCCGAGAGCCTGGTTGATTTGCTCCCGGAGAGGCTCAAGCACTTCCTGCCAACGGGTGGTAATTTCTCCAACTTCTTCGTTATAAGCGATGGACTTTAAAGTGATGTGTGGCACGCGCTGGTACACAAACCCCTGGCGCAAGTCGTTGCCAAAACGCGTCTGCCTGGCACTCAGGATAGCTTCAGTCGGCGCCGCACTCAACTCTGCTTCTTTTTGGTAACCCTCGGGGGAATCAGAAAGAAGGTAAAAAGGATAGCGCGCGGTCATCAGGCGCATGCGCGCCAGGGCGATGGCAACCCGCGATGTGTCAATTGTAATCCAGCGCCGCCCCCATTGTTCTGCAACGTATGCTGTGGTGCCACTGCCGCATGTTGGGTCCAACACCAGGTCGCCCGGATCTGTGGCCATTAAAATGCATCTTTGGATAATCAGACTATTAGTTTGGACTACATAATATTTTTCTTCAGCAAACTGAGTGTCCTCCCAACGATTGCTAAGTATAGCTACAGGAAAATCATTTTCGTAAACTTTGGCCCTTACATATGAACCCTGAATATCGACACGAATATCTGGCAGGTTATTTGGATTGGTGCTCCAGTGTCTGCCTTGTGGGGGTCTAAAGGATTGACCTCTGAAAACAAACTCCTCGTTATTCCCCTCACCTTGCGACGAGAGATCCCTAAGGTAATAATTACGAGAAAATTCATCAGTCAAAGTGAAATGCTTATCATGACCCGCTTTGGAAACAAACAATTGGCGATATTTTGTGACGTCCTTATTTTTTCCGTACCATATAATGAAATCACCGACTTGATTTAGAAACCTCGCTGTTCTTGCGGTTGTGGTAGTAAACATTATGTCTGCAATAAAATTTTCACTACCAAACACCTCATCAAGAATGCTTCTTATTAGGTGAACGTTTTCATCACTTATCTGAACAAAAATACTTCCACTTTCAGTCAAAAGTTCGCGTGCAACAACCAAACGGTCGCGTAAGTAACTGAGGTAAGAGTGGATGCCAAGTTCCCAAGTATCTCTGAACGCTTTGATTTGTTCCGGCTCCCGGCTCAGGTCGGCTTCGGAGCCGTCCTTGACTTCGCGCTTGCGCAGGCGGCTCTGCCAGTTGGAGCCAAACTTGATTCCATAGGGTGGGTCCATGTAGATCATCTGCACCCGCCCCTTCAGCCCCTCTTTCTCAGCCAGAGAGTTCATCACCAACAGGCTGTCGCCCAGCACCATGCGGTTGGACCAGTTCTGCTCGTGCTCATAGAACTCCACCAGGTCTTCAAACTCGATGTTATTGAAGTCATTGAAGAAGTTCATTTGCATGTATTCTGCTTCGGGTTCACCCAGGCTGTGCCCGGGTTTTCCGGCTTGCCTGCGCACGTTTTCGATGATTGCCTGCGGTTGAATCTTTTCCTGGATGTAGATCGGCACAGAAGGCACTGCCAGATCTTCCCGGTCCTGCTCGTCCTTGCCCTTCCAGACCAACTGCGGGTCCAGTGATGGATCGCGTGGATAGAGCATGGTCTTGGGTGCCATTTCTTCATCCCTCAGAAACGCTGAAAGCTCCTGGGGTGGAATATTCACCCGTTTATCCTTGTGCTTGAAAGCTGAAATTTCTGTTTTATTGGTTGCCATTTTCTTTCCTCAATCCCCGAGCCTAATCAAATACTTGATTTTCCTCAATGTATATGTTATATTACTGTTAATCCATTTATTGGAGGTGGATGGCCAGTGGCTATCGGAGATCGCCCGAGAGGGCGATTGCTCTTTAAGGTAACAATTTTTTACCATATCCCTCCAATTCTCCTGTCTTAGTATTCCTTAAGTATTTTGATGTTCTCAATATTTCAGTTATCTTATCCCCAAAGACATCTCGTTTATCAAGTAACAGATCATTGTCAAGTAGAATTTCTCGGCGAGATGGATGAGCAAGAAGATCAGCTAATTGCAACCCGCAGATATTTGCAGTTTTCTGACGGGCTTTGAGCTTGGATGAGGTGAGGCACTCTTGCCAAATAGCCTTATTAATGTATTTATTTCCTTTTTGAAAGAGACCTTCAAAGGATTCCTCAAGCTTTCTGTCTTCAACCGTCCCACGACTTTCAACCATCACATCACCATTATTCTTGTTGTCATGCAGAAATAGTATGTATCTCTCTAGCATCACGGAAAGACAATAATGATATGGATGATATTGCCATCTTGCATATTTCTCCTTATGGGCATATTTATCAATAACAACGGTTATTACTTTGTAAGTCCAATTACTCAACAGACTAAGTAAGGCTTGATTAAACTCCGCTTCAATTTCAGGATCTCTCAATGCCTGAAATGGGTTGCGTTTATTAACAATATCTTTCCGATGAAAAATAATTGGCACATCCGGATCTTTGCAAAAAAAATGTCTCTTTAGCTGTTCCATAGAGGGAATCAATTCATCTTTACAGTATTGTGATTCGACGATTACCCCAGTTAATGACAAAAATCGTTCGTTAGGATTATCTGTATGCGTAAGATCATGGTTTCCAACTTCGTCAATATACAATCGATACAAACTCATTACTTCAAGATCCGCAAAGAATTGATATAGTCTCTAATTTCCTTCATCACATTCCAAGGGTCGGAGGTCTCATGAAAAGCCCACCGCCCGAATTTGCCAATGGCGTTGATAGCCGGCACCCACAGTGTGCGTGCCGTGGCAACTTTCTCTTTCTTTTCTTTCTTCTGCCTGCCACTCACTTCCAAAACGAGGTTGAGCAAGTCCTCACGACCATGTCCGTCATCGATGTGCACGATGAAATCCGGGATGTATTCGTGGGCTTCACCATTGATGTTGTAGGGAATGGTGAAGCCCAGGCGTTCATTCTTAACATAATGGATAACCTCAGGCATATCTTCAAGGCTTTGGGCAACCTTCTGTTCCCAAACGCCCGTATCACCCACTACATGCGAGACATGGCAGCGATCCGCCCGGGTGCTGTAGACAGGCTGGGTGGTGTCAAAATCGACATAACGGGTGGAACCAATCTGGTCATATGGCGCCAAAATTGGCAATAGGCGTGCGTTGCCGCGGTCGCCCTGCACGATAGCCCGGTAAATCTTCTCTACTGCGTCGTCAGCGTGCTCCACTAATAGCAACATCTGCGGGAAGCAATTGTCCTTGTATTGCACGTAGTTCTCGCGCCATTCCCGGGTGATCTTCAAGAGTGACGGGAACAGCCAGGGTTTGGGGTCGCCTTCTTCCGAAGTGAAATACTTGTCCATCAGCCTGCCAGCCACAAGGAAATCGACTTCCTGAATACGCCGAGCTTTCAGATCATCCAGTTCGTGAATTTCACCTTCACCCAAAATAGAAGCCATCTCAGTTTTGCTGGGTAAATCCTCGGTGGAGAGCACTTTGCGGCTGTCCTCGGTAAACGCGGGGTGAACGCTTTCATCCGGCAAGACATAGCGGTAACCGATCACCCTTGGGAAGGTAATTTCGCAGTCAACGCGTTCTTCAAGGGCACGAACGCGTGTGGGCGGAATGCTTGGTTTTGGTACACTCTGCCCACCAGCACACGGAATGAACGAGAATGGCACCCCGTAGACCTCGGCGTATTCTGGTTCGTAAACTTCAATCGTTTCAGTGGTTCCGTTGAAACTGATCTCCTGATGCGTGGTTGCATGGCTCATGCGGCGTAAACCTCGCCCAATCACCTGTTCACACAGGAGTTGCGTGCCAAAAGCACGCACACCTAGGATGTGAGTGACCGTGCTGGCGTCCCAGCCTTCGGTGAGCATGGAAACTGAAACCACGCAACGAATCTGTTCGCCCAAGCGATCACGCTTGCCAACCGTATTCATCACTTCCCGCAAGATATCTGCATCAGTCAGGGCGTCTGGGTCCCGACCGGGGAAGCGCAAACGGTACTCGCTCTTAAATTGCTCAATTGCACCCTGGGCGATTTCCTTAAATTCTGGAGAGAGACTCTCTCCGCTGTCCAGTTGTTGGCTGTCCACCAGGATGGTGTTGGGTCTGGCGAGCCACCTTCCGTTTTCTACATTACTGAAAATGGAAAGCTTTCCAGGAACCAATACCTCTGTACCATCCGAAAGGACTTTTCGCCAACCAGAAATGAAGTTATAGACCATTTGGGAGACGTTGGTATTGTTGCACACCACGATAAACACGGGTGGGGTACTGCCTTTGGCTATGGCATCCGGATCTTGAGCCCAGGCTTCATAAGTCTTTTGATAGTTCGAATACAAGCTATTTAACGCGCCTTCAAGTTCAATCGGCAGGCGCGGTTCATCGGGGATAGCTTCTGTGCGGCGTCCTTTTTTGGGGAGTTCATCACGGATACGCACCCACAGATTGCGATATACGGGCATGATACCGCCCATTGAGTCATCTGAGACAGGTACGCGAGGCACCTTGACGATACCACTTTCGATGGCATCAATCAAAGAGAAGTCAGAAACCACCCAACCAAATAATGTACCTTCGGGATAACCAGAGCCTTTGAGGAAGAAAGGTGTAGCAGAGAGATCATAAACAACCTTGATACCCAGTTTCTGTTTGACTGCTTCCAGTCCGGTGATCCAGATGCGGGCTTGCTCTTCACGTTTTTCGGCTTCTACCCGGTCATCACCGGTGAGTTTCTCGCCGTTTCCTTCGGCTTTATGGCGGTAACAGTGATGGGCTTCGTCATTGATTACGATAATATTCTTCTTTGCGCCGAGTTCCCGGCAAACCCTTCTAACCATTTGGTCAGGGGATTCTAGAAAGACACCATCGCTTTCATTTTGTTCAAGAATGGCTTTGGTTAATTTTCCGACTTTGATCTGTTCACGCTGCATAAAGGCGTGGAAATTGGTGATGATGATTTTTGACCGCTGCATTTGCTGCATCAACTCAGGGGGGACTAAATCATGCAGGCGATAGTAATTCTCAGGGTCGTTTGGTAGCAGGACTCGCAGGCGATCTCGGATGGTTATGCCTGGAGTTACGACTAAAAAGGCATCGTTGAAACGGTTATCCTGGGGATTGGCAGTTTTGTTGAGAGTTTGCCAGGCAATCAGCATTGCCATCACCAGAGTTTTACCACTACCAGTTGCCATCTTAAATGCTACACGGAAGAGGTCTTGGTTCGCTTCCTCATTTTCCTTCTTCAGCCATTCCTCAATCCAACCATCCCCATAATCACGGGCTACTTCAGCCAGGTAGATTGCAGTTTCAATTGCTTCGATCTGGCAAAAAAACAGTTTTCTTTCTCGATCGGGCTTTGTCCAGTAATCCAACAGTCTGCGGGTAACATTCGTGACGTGCACATATCCACCCAGGCGCCAATTCCTTACCCGACCACGCACACGATTAATGAAATCATTTTCCTGAACCCTGTTTTTCGTCCACTCGGTTTCAAAAAGCACCTGTTGAGAGTTTTTCTTCTTCGGTTTCGGGATGGGAACAAAGTAGGAACTGCTTCTGCGGGTGTTTTTCACTTGGTTGGTGATGCCTTCATCATTGAAGACAAAATGACGTTTAGGTTCGACAAATGGTGAATTGATGATAGGGTTTTCTATTAGCGCATCAGGCATTCAGTGATTCCCTCCCAAGAAAAACGGATTGCCTCAATGATAACACATTGGGCTATTTACACCCTGTTTCTTCCCTCTTAGTGCTTCTGCTTCAAGACAAATGCTGGGGTTTTTGGCGGCTGTCTCATCCTTCTTGCACTGCAGATAGAGGCTTGGGTTAAGCCGTTAACAACTCATCTGAGCTTACAAAGTAACTCGGGCTTGGCATGCCAAGCCCCTACGATAGCAGGTGGAGATTCAACGATGGCACGGGCTTCCCCAGGGGGAAGCTGGATCCTGCCGCGCAGCGGACAGGAGACTGAAGAGGGTCTTTGCAGTAGTTCGTAGGCCGGATTGCGTAGTTCAATCCGGCAATAGTCCTGAAGTAATCACGAGCCGGATTCTACCCTGGAGAAAAGAGCCCCAGGGCAGGCAGAAGAATCCGGCCTACAAAAGAAAATTTATCACTCTCCCCCGCTTCATCTACACGCCTCTTCGAGGCTGGGATCTTCGACGGACCCTCCCTCTAGGGAGGGCCATATCCTGGGCTTCCCCTGGGAGAGAAACGGGCTTGGCATGCCAAGCCCCTACGATAGCAGGTGGAGATTCAACGATGGCACGGGCTTCCCCTCACGTGATTGTGCCGGTCTTGCATCGATTATGCCGGTCTTACGAAGTACCCCGCCGGCGGAGCCAGGCGTGGGCAGACCGAGCACACGATTTGGCCGTCGAAGATCTCAGCACGAAGTGCGTGTGGAAAGGTCTCCATCACTACTTGGTAACGAAAAAACAGAGACCTAACGGTCAGAAGATCATTTAAGAACAAGCATTAATGCATTTTGCTCAGCGAAAAGATTTGCATGAATAGAACTAATGTGCTATAATAACCTCATGTGATTAGATTTGCAAAAAAGCACATTAAAAACTGGGAATTGCAATCAAACTGCCCTTCTGCGCTATCAAAAAACAGTGGAAATAGTGGATAAAGTGTAAAAACCTCAATAAATGCCAGGAAACCGAAGTCCGTACGGAGGGGGTTTACTCCCTCCGCATCAGATGCATGCGCGAGATAAGCGGCTGCACCAATACCCTGCTTCGCGGGCACAGGCGCCCAGCCCTACGCAATATTTCCTGTCACCGCGAGCATCTTTTGCGTGGCGAAATGCTTTTTTCGACCAGGAAAACAATCTGCAGATTGCCGCGTCGCTGCGCTCCTACTCTGTACGCAAGCAGTCGCAAAAACGGGAGTTACGCTTTTCAACTCGTGATTGTGCCGGGCTCTGCCCGAGCACAGCATCTCGCCGCAGGCGTCTATTATCAACTGGAGACCTGGCGGTCAGATCGC
>DBRR01000018.1:0-2760 GCA_002306055.1 Anaerolineaceae bacterium UBA1363 | reverse complement strand
TGAACTGCAGATTGCCGCGTCGCTACGCTCCTCGCAAGGACGGACTTTCGTCATTGCGAACCTCCTTTGTGAAGCAATCTAAACTCCTGGCAGACCAAACCGTTTGATGAGGGGGTTCGTATGGTTAGACTAATCCACTTAACTCGCGTTACTGGGTATAATTGAAAGTTGCTGAAGCGGCATCAATCCGCTTCTGTTAATTTGTCTGTCAGCTAACCCTGGCATTGAAAGGATTGTCTGCAATTAATTATGAATAAAATCATTCGAGAAGCCCCGAACACCTTTGACCTGCCCTACCGTATCAAGAGGCTGGCTGACCTTGCCCATAACCTTTGGTGGGTCGGCAACCCCGAAGCCGCCCGCATGTTCAAGGAAATTGATCCCTTCGGTTGGGATCAATGCACGCATAATCCGATCGTCTTCCTGCGGTCAGTTGATCGCCAGATTTTTGATGATCTCATCAAAGACCGCTACTTCCTTGAACGCTATGACCGGATCATGCGCGATTTCGATGCCTATATGTACGCGGAGAACACCTGGTTCCGCAATACTTACCCCAATCTTACGGATGAGCAGATTGCCTACTTCTCGTTTGAATACGGTCTGCACGAGTCCCTGATGGTCTATGCTGGTGGTTTGGGTGTGCTCTCGGGTGACCACCTCAAGGAAGCCAGCGACCTTGGTTTGCCGCTGGTGGCAGTCGGCTTTCTTTATACTTTTGGGTACTTCACACAAAAGATCAGTGAAGACGGTTGGCAGGAAGCCCGCAACATTGAGCTCAATTTTAACGACCTGCCCTTGGTCGCCCTCTACGACGAAGAGCACAACCCGATCAAAATCTCCATCGAGCTGCCAGGTCGCAATCTTTTTGCCCGCCTTTACGAGCTCAATATCGGCCGCAACAAGCTCATCCTGATGCACACCAACATCCCGGAAAATAATCCCCAGGATCGCCAGCTCACAGACCGCCTGTACATTAGCGATCCTGAACTGCGCATCTCGCAGGAGATGCTCCTTGGCATTGGTGGATTTCGTGCATTGCAGCGTTTGGGTTATAAGCCTTCCATTTTCCACATGAACGAAGGTCATTCCGCTTTCCTTACGCTCGAACGCGTCCGACAGCTCATAGGCGAAGGCCAGACCCTCGAAGAAGCAAAGGAATCCGTCCGAAAAACCAGTATTTTCACCACACACACCCCCGTGCCTGCTGGTAATGACGAATTCCCAGCCTGGCTGATCGACAAATATTTTTCCTCTTACTGGGGCGATCTTGGGCTAAACCGTGACCAATTCATAGATCTTGCAAAGGTAAAAACCGACTGGTCGGACGAAGTATTCAGCATGCCAGTGCTGGCACTGCGCCTTTCAGACTATCGCAACGGTGTCTCGAAGCTCCATGGCGAGGTTTCCCGCAAGATGTGGCAATATCTTTGGCCTGATACCCCTGCTGAGGATGTCCCAATCTCCTACATCACCAATGGTGTTCACACCGGCACTTGGCTTGCACGCCGTTTTGGCATCCTCTACACCCGCTATCTGGGGCCTGACTGGAAGAATTATCTTGACGATCCTGCCATGTGGGAAAAAGTCGAAAACATCCCCGATGATGATATCTGGCGTGTGCGCCTGCACCTCAAACGCAAGCTGGTCAACTACATGGTCAGCCGTGCCCGCTACCAGTGGGAACATACCAACGTCCACCCGGTTCAGACGGTTGCCAGCGGAGTCTTGCTTGACCCAACCGCTCTCACAATCGGTTTTGCCCGCCGTTTTGCCACATACAAACGCGCTAACTTGCTCTTCCGGGATTACGACCGCCTGCTGCGCATTGTTACCAACGCCCGCAAGCCGGTTCAGATCATTTTTGCCGGCAAAGCGCATCCTGCCGATGAACCCGGAAAACTCCTGATCCAGGAGGTCTACCGCAAGGTAAAAGACGCTCGCAATGGGGGTCGGCTGGTTTTCCTGGATGATTACGACATGGACATGGCGCGCTACCTGGTGCAGGGCGTTGACGTCTGGCTCAACACTCCGCGCCGTCCGCGCGAAGCTTCCGGCACCAGCGGTATGAAAGCTGCCATGAACGGCACGCTCAACTTCTCCGTGCTGGATGGCTGGTGGGCTGAAGGATATAACGGGCACAACGGTTGGGCAATTGGGGATGACACGCATTACGACAACCTGGATCAGCAGGATGATGCTGATGCAAAGAGTTTATACGACACTCTCGAAAACGAAATTGTGCCGCTCTATTACACCAAACGTTCAGCTGATGGCTTGCCTGGGGATTGGATCCAGCGGATCAAGGAATGTATACGGACGATCTCGCCCCAATTCTCCACAACCCGCATGGTTAAAGAATACACGAACCGTTTGTACTCGCCAGCGATGCTATCAGCTAAGGGCGAGGAAGAACTTCAAAAGTAGAGGAAAGAAATGCAACTGATCCTAACTCCAACTGCCATCCTGACAGCGTTGCTCATTTTTTTGGTACGCGTGGTCTCGATAACCATGGACACCCTGCGCTTCATGCTCACCATGCGCGGAAAACAGGGCATTTCCTGGGTGCTCGGTTTCATCGAGTCGGTTCTCTTCGTTGTCACGATGGGAGCAGTGTTAAACGATCTTTCGAATGTATTGTACGTAGTCGGTTATTCTGCAGGTTTCGCTACAGGTAACGTGATTGGAATGGCAATCGAAAAACGCCTGGCAATTGGCTTTTCACATATAAAGATTATCTAGCCACCATACAGTTTGGTT
>DBRR01000025.1 GCA_002306055.1 Anaerolineaceae bacterium UBA1363 | reverse complement strand
TCTTTGTACAAAGCATTTCCACCACAAGAAGCCCGCCGCATTCTCACAAAACTGCAATTTCATTTCACACCCAAACACGGGAGTTGGTTGAACATGGCAGAAATTGAGCTAAGTGTATTCAGTAGAAAGTTGAAGCAGCATGTACCTACTGAAACTATCCTCGAACAAGAGGTTCGAGCAATTGTCGATGAGCGAAATGGTACCCATGCCATTATTAATTGGCAATTCCGTACCGAAGATGCTCGAATCAAATTGATACACCTTTATCCATCCATTTCAGGGTGACTGACTACTAGGGTTATATATGAACCCGGCTCAGCGAGAAAAATGCTTGGGCTAGGACCTGGAGGTGTAAATGGCAAAAGAACTACTGTTGGCTGTTGATGTCGGTACGCAATCAACCCGCGCGTTGATTTTTGATCTGCAAGGCAATTTACTCTTCAAAGCGCAAATCCCATTACCAACCTATCAGGCACCCAAACCGGGCTGGGCGGAGCTGGATCCTGGAATCTTTTGGGAAAGCCTGTGCCAGGCATGCCAGCAACTTTGGGCGACCCCCGGCGTGGATAAGGGACAGATCGCTGGGGTGGCCATCACGACCCAACGAAACGTGATGATCAACCTTGACCAGCAAGGCAATCCACTCAGACCCTCTATTCATTGGTCAGACCAACGGCGAACCTCTGGTTTGCCCAATGTGGGTGGGTTGTGGGGAGTGCTTTTCACCATTTCAGGAATGATGGACACAATCCGCTACCTGCAATCCGAAGCCAAAACGAACTGGATCCAAAAGTACCAACCAGAAATTTGGAGCCAAACCGCGAAGGTGGTGTTGCTTTCCGGATATCTTACTCACCGCATGACCGGCAAGTTTATTGACTCAACGGGCTGCCAGGTGGCGTATTTGCCCTTCGATTACAAAAAACACACTTGGGCTGGCAAGTCCGACTGGAAATGGAAGGCAGTTCCGATTGAACCTGATAAGTTGGTCGACCTGGTCCCTCCAGCTGGTTTGCTCGGGGAGGTCACCAGCCAGGCTTCGGAGGAAACTGGTATTCCTGCTGGGTTGCCGCTGATTGCGGCGGCTGCCGATAAGGCTTGCGAGGTGCTTGGCACGGGAACATTGGCATCCAATATTTGCTGCCTATCCTATGGGTCGGCTGCGACGATAAACACCATCCACCAGCGGTATATCGAGGTCATTCCCCTGATCCCTCCCTATCCTGCTGCGGTACCAGGCTCATATTCCCTCGAAGTCCAGCTTTTCAGAGGTTATTGGATGGTCTCCTGGTTCTTGCGGGAATTTGGTCAAAACGAGCAGCGGCTGGCGAAAGCGAGGGGAGTGAAGCCGGAAGGTTTGTTCGATGATCTTGTAAATTCGGTGCCTGCCGGGTCCATGGGGCTGACACTGCAGCCTTACTGGGCGCCTGGTTTGAGATCACCCGGCCCGGAGGCAAAAGGGGCAGTGATCGGATTCGGAGGGATACATACTCGCGCATACTTCTATCGGGCAATGTTGGAAGGGTTGGCTTACGCAATGCGGGAAGGGGCGGAGCGTACCAGCAAGCGCAGTGGTGTGCCGATTACCGAGGTGCGCGTAGCCGGCGGAGGCTCCCAGAGTGACGCAGCCGCGCAGTTGACCGCTGACATCTTTGCCCTGCCAGTCAGCCGACCTCACGTCTACGAAGCCAGTGGGTTGGGAGCAGCGATGGATCTGGCTGTGGGTTTGAAATTGCAGCCTTCGTTTGAAACCGCAGTGTCAGAAATGACGCGCATCGGCAAAACCTTTGAGCCGAATCCTGAGAACATCAAAATTTATGATGAGCTTTATAACCGGGTATATCTGAAAATGTATGACCGGCTTGTGCCTTTATACAAGGAAATTCAGGATATCACCGGGTACCCTGCCAATGACTAAATGCCTTGGCACGGTTGCGCCTTATGGGTGACACTGTGGGTCTTGCTGAAAAACAAGCTCCTCGGGTAAGATTGGGACTTATGAATCAAACACCACAGATCAGCCTGGCAGATGGCAGTTTTCTTGTTTCACCCACCCAAGACTTGGGTAATCTTCAGGTTTCTACCCGTAAACCCAAAGCAAAAAAACACGCGGCAAGCAAGGCGAAACCCGCCAAAAGGGGATGGAAGAAATTCTTGAAAGGACCTGATTTTTGGAGCGATCTCAGGGATTTTGGTCTGATCATTTTCGGCAGCTTGCTTTACGCAGCGACCATTAATTTGCTGGTTATCCCCGCAGGGCTTTACATTGGCAATCTGACGGGTATCGCAAAGATCATCCTGGAGCTGCTTCAAAGGGTGATTCCGGGGATAGGATCTTTGACTGGCGTGATCCTGTTGGGTCTAAATTTACCTCTTCTGCTGATTTCATATAAAGCTGTCAACCGAAAGTTTATGTTGAAAACGATTGTTTCAATCGCTGTGATAACGCTCGCGCTGTCGTTCATCCCGATCCGGCAAATGATTCCGGAGCTCGATGATCTGCTGACAGTTTGCCTGGTGGGGGGAGCGCTGGCAGGGTTTGGAGCTGGATTGTGCCTGAGGGCTGGGGGGTCTTCAGGTGGGGCGGATATTCTGGGGGTGTATATCAGCATGAAACACAACAATTTCAGTGTTGGAAGAGTGGGATTAATCATCAGCCTGATCGTTTATGGCTATGCCCTTTTCACCAATCCGCCGCTTATCATGGTGTACTCGGTGATATTTACCCTGATTTACGCCTTCATGATGGACCGCACCCATTATCAGAATGTAAAAATCAACGTGATGGTCATTACCCGCAATCGTGAAATTCTGCCTTTCATCACGCAAGAAATCCAACGCGGGGCGACTTATTGGGACGGGAAGGGCGCCTATACGGATACGGATTTTGTGGTTATCAACACGGTAGTGTCAAAATATGAACTGATCCGTCTACGGCGGGGCGTGCTGGATTTGGATTCAAAAGCATTTTTCATCGAGAACAACGCGGTCAACGTGACCGGTTACTTCCCCTCACACTTCTTTTAGCAGGTGCTTTATTGATTGCTTGAGTCGTGGCAGCAGGCAGGGTGGGTCGTCATGTTTATAAATAAAAGTATCGAGCTGATCGCCACGTCGCTTTGCTCCTGGCAACGACGGAAGTTCTCGTCTTTGCGAAAATAGCGTGGCGATCTGGCTTTGGATTTCATTCGCAGGGCGAGACGAAGTGCCGGTAGGGCGAGATTGGAAGCACTGTGCGCTACATCATACGGAAACCTTGGTATGCTTCCAATCCGCCATGACTCCATTGATGGTATGTAAAAAAGGATCGCGAGCCAGATCACCGCTGTTGGCGGATTGAGGGCACGATCAGCAGGCACATTAAATCGATCAAGGTGCCCTCAATCACGCTCTACGAAAAGATTTTCACGCAAAGCAGGAAAAGCGCAGGGAGGGTAGGTCATCGTGCTCGAAGAGTATGGCCTCACAAAGCACAAGCAGGAGCACACCGGGTATAGCCTACCCTCCGCTGCAAAAGCAAATTGATTCATCAATTTTGTTCGCAAGGAGGATTGCTGTTTTTGGTGGGTTGGCTACTTCGATGTTAAGCCAGGGCGAGGTACTTTGACGCCAACCCACCCTACGAAGATATTGTGTTAATACGTAAAAGTCGATAATCGTGCTTGCGTCTTCGCCGCGCAGGTAGGGTGGGTTGGCGTCACAAAGCAAATACAGAAGCATACCGGGTTATAGCCTACCCACCGCAGCACAAGCTATTCTTGGTGGGTTGGTTATTTCGATGTTAAGACAGAGTGAGATGCTGTCACGCCAACCCACCCTGAGATAGCGTGTTCACTTGATCAATGGCACAATCAGCAACGATGCCATGCCGATCAGCTTCATGAAAATCAGGGTTGAGGGTCCGGCGACATCCTTCAGGGAATCTCCGACGGTGTCTCCAATCACAGCGGCGATGTGCTCAGGGGTGCCGCGCATGTGTTTCATGTCTTCAATGGTCTTCTTGGCATTGTCAAACGCGGTACCTGTATTGTTGAAGAAAGGTCCCAGGAGTGCAGAACACGCCACCGAACCAACCAACACAGCCCCCAGTGCATTCATGCCAAAAGCAAACCCAACCGCGATCGGCACCAGGACGCTGATCGCGCTCGGCAGGATCATCTCCCGCAGAGCGTTGCGGGTGGCGATGTCGACACAGTGAGAATAATCCGGCTTGGCTGTACCCTTGAGAATATTCGGGTTCTTTATGAATTGGTCGCGGACTTCATCCACCATCTTTTCAGCAGTTTTTGCAGTTGAACCGATGACCAGCGAGGAGATGAGAAACGGCAGACAAACCCCAATGAACAGGAAACCGAGGTTGAAAGGCGTGGTGACATCGATCGATTCGATGCCTGCGAGTCTGTAAAAGGTCAGGAAGATGACAAAGGCTGTAATGGTTCCAGAGATCATGGCATAGCCTTTGGTGATAGCCTTCATCGTATTACCGACTGAATCCAGCTTGGAGAGCTTCTCGATAACGGGCCTGTCTGCTTGTGCCATTCCGGCTATCCCTGCAGCGTTGTCTACGATCGGTCCAAAGGCATCCGCAGCCATGATGAAGGTGATCAGCAGGTCTGTTCCGATGTTAACCCCTACCAGTGCCAGAAGACTATTGCCTGAAAATGAGTAAACGCCAATCACCACACCCATAAGGATGACCACCGGCAACACAGGGCTTTGCAAGCCGTAGGCAATCCCGGTGATCAGGTTCAAAGCGGCACCGCGTTTGGAGGCTTTGGCAATGTTTTTGACCGGTTTACCTTCCATACCCGCATAGTAACGCGTGCTCAGAGAGGCGACTGTGGTGATTACCACGCCCAGAGTAGCAGCGATAGCAATAATCCAACTGTCCAGCAATAAAAGGGACAAAATTATCGCACCGGCTATGCTAAAAATAGAACTCACAAGCAATCCGATATTGAACTGCGTGGATGGAGACATGCCAGGTTTCCACTCCCGAGTGGCGAAAATACCGATGGCAGAGGCTAAGATACCCACACTCTGCATCAGGAATGGGAAGAAGATGCCGTTCTGTCCATAAACTGAAGCTAATGCGACCGCCACGATGGAACCTGTGACCAGGTCGTCACTGAAAGTCTGGAAGAGGTCCGCGCCGCGTCCCGCGCAGTCGCCTACATTGTCTCCCACCAGATCCGCGATAACTGCTGCGTTGCGAGGATCATCCTCAGGGATATTTTCTTCGATCTTGCCCACCAGGTCTGCGCCGATATCCGCTGATTTTGTAAAAATTCCACCACCAATCTGAGCAAATAGGGCTGCCAGGCCGCCGCCAAATGCAAAACCAACCAGTGCGTTAGGATCTTTGAAGATGCTAAACAACACGGAAAGCACAATCAGGCTCAAGCCAGTGATGCAAAAACCCATGACTGAACCGCCAAACAGAGCCACACGGAAGGGACTTTGCTTCCCCTCATTGGCGATATCTGCAGTCTGCAGGTTTGTCCGCACACTCACACTCATACCGATATAGGATGCCAACAAAGAGGTCAGAACACCGCAAACTGCGGTAACAGCTACTTTCCAGTCCAGGATCCAATACAACAAAGCCGCAAAGAATGGCGTCACCAGTAAAATTGTCCTGATTTGCCGCCTGAGGTAAGTGCGCGCGCCATTACGGATATCAGTCGCCGGGCCAACCATAGTCTCGGACTGCACCGGGCGGAGTGTGATGCGCAAGATGAAATACCCCGCCAACGCAATACCCATCAACCCTGCCACCATGGAGACAGCATAGAGTTGCATATCCAGTGTAAGCATGAGCACAATGCTCGCGATGAGTACGCCGACTCCTAAAACAAACCAGCGGTTGCCCAGGACTCGAATTGTTTGGTTTTTATTGGGGGTTGGGTTTACAGCAGGATTCGTTGTCGACATTGATGACCATTAACCTTTCCGGATTAATTCCTTCATAAAAAATTTGTATAATAAATTACTTTGATGGGGCAGGAAATGCTTGAATTGATTACTCCCATCCATGTTTCAGCGGTAAATTATACAACTATTGTTCAGACCAGTGAGAAAAGCTGGAGAAGTCTTTTCAGGTCAAATACAGGGAAATAAGCAGGGTTTAGAACTGAAAATCGTGATTAACGGTTTTTTTGTAATCAGTAAAGTGTTGAAAAAATCCGTCTAAATGGAGGGCTCCAGCACTCAAAAAATTCACGGAACGCGACACAATCATCCCTGCTCTTCGTTTGCTATGAGCGTTTTTTTACTTTACTGGTAAAATTGGTCAATAATCCTTATCCTTACCTCGCCAGGAAAACCCGTCGGGTTAAGCGGGTAATTTCCTGAGCATTTGAACCGATCTGGAGTTTTGACTATGCCGCCAAAACAGGCAACATCGGATTTGCGTTTGAAAGACCGAGCAGGTTCCATTTTTGATCAATTGATGCCGATTTTTGCCACGCTGGCAGCGTTGCTGGTGGGGGCGATTTTCTTAATGTTGTTGGGTGCTAACCCCCTAGTGGCTTACGGCGCGTTGGCTCAAGGGGCTTTCGGCAGCTTCAATGCCTTTACTGAAACTTTAGTAAAAGCTGTTCCTTTGCTGCTGGTTGGGTTGGGGACCTGTATTGCCTATCGCGGCAGTGTCACGAATATTGGTGGAGAAGGACAGATGATCATCGGGGCGATCCTCTCCACTTGGTTTGGTTTGACTTTTACCGAGTTGCCCGGTTGGCTGGCGATTATCATTGCCATGCTGCTCGGTATTATCGGTGGGATGATCTGGGGCGGTATTCCGGGCATCTTGAAAGCTTATTTCAATGTCAATGAAATCCTAAGCACGGTGATGATGAACGCCATCGCAGTACAAGTCATGAACTATCTGATGCGCGGACCGATGATTGACCCAGTGCAAAGGGAAGCAGCATCGCAAATCCCTCAGACGGCAAGGCTGCTTGAGACCTATCGCCTGCCGCGGCTCTCGCCGACGAGATTGCACATGGGACTGCTGATCGCAATCTTGCTGGCAGTAGCGGTCTACTTTTTGTTATGGCGTACTACACTTGGGTATCGGATCAGGGCTGTTGGGCAAAGCCAGCCAGCTTCGAAATATGGCGGTATTGATGTCAAAAAGCACATCGTGGTGGCACTGCTGCTCAGCGGCGCTTTTGCCGGCCTGGCAGGCATGATGCAGGTTTATGGGGTAAATTATCGCATGATTACGGATGGATCGGCAACGGGTTTTACAGGCAACGCGGGGTTTAACGGAATTGTTGCCGCCTTGTTTGGGCAGTTGCACCCCCTGATTACCATTCCCGCGTCAGTGTTGTTTGGCGGGCTGCTGGTGGGGGCGAATGCCATGCAGCGCGTAGTGCAGGTGCCATCGGCGTTGATCACAGCGCTGAATGGCTTGGTGGTGGTGTTTGTGGTGAGCAGTGAGTTCTTTCGCAGGCGTAGTCAGAAACGGAGGCAGAGTCAATTCGGGACTGAGCTGGCAGAGCCAGAGGATGCTGAGATGCAGCAGGAAGCAGGTGAGGCATGATTTCGGATCTGCTTAGTGCCACAGTCATCATCGGGATCATTTCTTCGGGTATTCGCCTGACAACTCCCTATCTGTTCGCCTCGATCGGCGAGATGTTTGGGCAGCGCAGCGGCGTCCTGAACTTGGGGGTGGAAGGGCAGATGCTACTCGGTTCATTTGTCGCGTTTTATGTCACGCTGAAAACGAGTAATTTGTGGCTCGGCTTGCTGGCAGCCATGGGTGTGGGGGCTTTGATGGGGCTGGCAATGGCATTTGTGACAGTCAATTTGCATGCCACCCAAGGCATCAGCGGTATTGGTTTTTATCTCTTTGGCATGGGAATGAGCAATTTGCTATTCCAAAAACTAGTTGGGACAGTAGAAGGCGTAAGGGGTTTCCAAAAGATTTCGGTCCCTCTGCTGGGCAAGATCCCGGTGATAGGCGAGATCTTTTTCAATCATAACGCACTTGTCTACCTAGCATTTTTGCTTGTGCCGGTTGCCTGGTTCGTGTTAAATAAAACAACGCTTGGCTTGAAGATCCGGGCAGTGGGCGAGAATCCTGAAGCGGCGGACTCGCTGGGGGTCAGCGTGGCAGGCATCCGATATCTAACCGTCATCATGGGCGGAGTGTTTTCGGGAATTGCTGGCGCGTCGCTTTCAGTTGCACTGTTGAATGTCTTCCAGCAGAACATGACAGCTGGTCAGGGTTTTATCGCCGTCGCGCTGGTCTATTTTGGAAGCTGGAAACCTTTTGGAATCCTAGGTGGCGCACTGCTCTTCAGCATGGTCAACGCTCTGCAGCTTTGGATCCAGGTGCTTGGCATCCCCATCCCGGCGGAGTTGGCAGTCATGATGCCGTACATTTTGACACTCTTAGTCTTGACCCTTTCTGTCTCTAAAGGCCGGGGTCCGTCCGCCTTGACCAAAGTATTCGAGCGGGAAGGATAAAATCCGGGAGGATGGCGCAAAAGCCTCTTCCCTAACACAAAGGAGAATTATGAAGAAAGTATTTACCTTAGTCTCAGTCCTTTTAGTCGTGGCGATGTTCCTGGGTGCCTGCGCGCAGACTCCGGAAGCAGAATCGCCAGCCACAGGTGGCGAAACCAGCGAGCCTTTGCGCATCGCAGTTGTTTCTCCCAGCAGCATTAATGACCTGGCTTTCACGCAGAGTATTTCAGATGCCCTAATAGTACTGAAAGCGGAAATGGGTGACGATCTGGAATATGCTTTTACCGAAAATATGTTTGTTGTTGATGATGCTGCAGCTGCCATTCGTGATTATGCCACCAAAGGCTATGACATTGTTATCGCCCATGGCTCACAGTATGGCTCCTCTGTGCAGGAAATTGCACCTGACTTCCCGGAAACCGTGTTCGCTTGGGGCACCACGGTGGATACATTTGGACTGCCGAATGTGCACGCCTATGAAGCCGCTTCGGATCAGGGTGGGTATGTGAATGGCGTCATGGCTGGCATGTTGACCAAATCGAAGATTATTGGTGTTGTTGGTCCGATTGAGACTGGCGATGCCAAACTATATGTGGATGGTTTCGTGGCAGGCGTAAAATCTGTTGACCCAAGCATCGACGTGCGTGTGACCTACATTGGTAGTTTCTCAGATGTGGCACTCGCAGCCGAAGCTGCAACCACCCATATCGCGGCTGGTGCCGATATTCTGACCGGCTCTGCTCAAATGGTGGTTGGCGCCATTGGCAAAGCTGAAGAAGCTGGTTTGTATTGGTTCGGTACGCAGGCAAATCAGAATGCCTTTGCTCCAAAGACTGTGGTAGCCAGCCAAGTATACCACTGGGAAGTGATCCTGCGTGAGATCATTTCACTGCACGCGGCAGGGATAATGGGCGGGCATACCTTCTCTGCGACCTTGCAAAACGGTGGTCAGGTTATCACGATTAACCCCGAGATCGAACTCAGCGAGGAAATTAAGACCAAGGTTGAGGAAGTTATCGCTGGCATCAATGATGGCAGCATTGTCATCCCCAAACCTTAGTACAGACTAATAAGAACGGGTCAGGCAGGAATGCCTGACCCGAAAAGGAACGAGGGATGCAGAAGAACAGCCCGGTTATCAACGAAAAAGTAGCCTTTGAGACCCTTGAGATGCGCGGCATTACCAAACGCTTTCCCGGGGTTTTGGCAAATGATAATGTCAATTTTGACTTGCGAGCTGGCGAGGTACATGCGCTGTTGGGGGAAAACGGAGCTGGAAAAAGCACTCTGATGAAGATCCTTTATGGAATGTATCACCCAGACGCGGGTGAGATCCTGATAAATGGGAAAACTGTGAGGATAAATTCCCCAACATCCGCAATCCAGCAAGGCATTGGCATGATCCATCAGCATTTTATGCTGGTGCCCACGCTTACTGTTGCTGAAAACGTGGCCTTGGGCTTGCCTTCGAGTCGAAAACCCTTGACCGACCTGGACAGGGTCTCGGAGAGAATCATCTCCCTGGCAGACAAATATCACCTGAGCATCGACCCAAGTGCCTATATCTGGCAGCTTAGTGTTGGTCAGCAGCAGAGAGTGGAGATTATCAAGGCTCTCTACCGAGGAGCGGCAATATTGCTTCTGGATGAGCCAACAGCTGTGTTGACCCCGCAGGAAGTCAATGAATTGTTCGCGATCATGCGGCAAATGCAAAGCGACGGCTATGGGCTGGTGTTTATCTCGCACAAGCTGCACGAGGTGATCTCGATCAGCGAACGCGTAACGGTTTTGCGCGATGGTCGCAACGTGGGCACACGTCTCACCTGCGACGTAACCCAAAACACGCTGGCAAAGTGGATGGTGGGTCGTGAAATAGAGTTCATCAAAAGCACGGATAAACCCCAGGTTGGGGAGGTGCGCCTAGCGCTTGAAGACGTCAGTTGTAGGAGTGACCGTGGCGTGGAAGGACTGCGCGGGGTCAATCTGACAGTGCATTCTGGCGAGATCGTGGGTTTGGCAGGCGTTTCAGGCAATGGACAGCTTGAACTGGCTGAAGCACTAACAGGATTAAGACCGATCACAAAAGGAAGGATTCTCATCGAAGGAGAAGATGTGACGGGCAAAAAGCCGGCAGAAATCACTGAAAAAGGTCTTTCCTATATCCCCGAAGAGCGCATGAAAGACGGCATGATTCGCGACTTCAGCATTTCCGAAAACCTGGTGCTGCGTGAACATCACAAAATGCCCTTTTCCAAACATGGGTTCCTGCAAATGTCTTACATCAACGACCATGCTGATCGCTTGATCGAGCAGTATCGCGTCAAAACACCTTCGAGGAAGACGCTGGCGAAGAGTCTCTCCGGTGGAAATATCCAGAAGGTCCTTCTGGCGCGTGAGCTCTCACGTGAACCGCGCGCGATCGTGGCAGCACAGCCTACAAGAGGCCTGGATATCGGCGCGAGCGAGTATGTGCATGAGCAGTTGTTGATGGAACGCAAGAAGGGCACGGCAATCCTGCTGATCTCGGAAGATCTGGATGAGATCTTGGCGCTGGCTGATCGGATTGCGGTGATCTATGAAGGTAAAATCATGGATATTTTGCCGAGAGAGACTGCAACCAAGGAAGATATTGGGCTGCTGATGGCAGGTGTGCATCCGGGCGAGACAATCCGAAACGAAAAATGTGATTAAGCCTTAATCGAAAGGTCAGGGGGAGTGGTGATTACTTGTCGTCGCGGTTACTATGACACTGTCAAGGGTTGTTTTGTGAATAATTTTGTGGATTGATCGAGCGAAGCGTGGTGATCCGCTTTTTGAAATTCAATAGCTGGAGACCTCCGGTCAGTTCGCGTGCTCGGTCTGGAGACCGGCACGAACAACACCGTCATTAGCGAGAAGTAGTTGCGCCTGTGCCCGCGAAGCAGAGTGTGGTAATTAAGCCGCTTTATGAAGAACGAGAACGACCCAATCTTCCTGGTGAAGGGTTTCGCGCAGGGTCATGCCCAGGCTACGGGCAAGATCTGCCAGATCCTGCGCCTGGTGCTCGAGGACGCCACCGAGAAAAAGCAAGCCAGTTGGGCTGACCAGATCCGTCAGTCCGGTGGATAACATATTCGTCAGAATCGGTGAGAGGATGTTGGCGATGACGCGTGGAGCTTGAGTGAACCCATCCTTTCGGTTGAGCACATCGGTATGCGTTCCGACTTCGAACACGATTTTGTTCCCCACGCCGTTTAGGGCGGCATTATGGATGGCTGACGGAATCGCCTCAGGGTCATTATCCACGCCCAAAATGCGGTTGGCTCCGAGTTTGGCGGCTTCAATGGACAAGATGCCGCTGCCGGTGCCGATATCAATCACATCCATTTCTTTGACGCCATATTTTTCGAGGGCAAGCATGCAAAGTTGGGTGGAGGGGTGCGTACCCGTGCCGAATGCCATGTCGGGTGAGATAATGATCGGAATGCGGCCTTCAGCCAAAACAGGGTCCACCCAGGCTGGCAGGACAATCAGGTTGCGACCGATTTTGAGCGGCTTATAGTTGGCTTTCCAGGCTTCCATCCAATTTTGGTCGAGGATAAGCTTATATTCGATGGGGCCAATCGGGACAATTTGGGACATGTGCCAGATCGCTTCTTCAAGCTGGTGCCGTAGAGCATCAGATTGCTCATTCTGGGGAAAATAGGCGACGACCTGCATGTCACCCGTGGGAACCTCCTCGTGATCGATCGCATTGAAGTGGGTGACGCTGTTGATTACAACCCCGTCGGGGGAAAAGCGGGAGAAGACCTCGGCGACGGCTTCGGCTAATTCTCCACTACAAACGATTGAGGTTTCAAGCCAGGCATAAGGTTTATCCACCGAAGGCATCCTTTAGTTTGTCGAAGAAACTGCGCTCCTGGATCTTAATATCCGTGCCCATGGTTTTACCCAGGGTCTTGAGCAACTCTTCCTGTTGATCAGTCAGCGAGGTTGGGATTTGAACGTTAACAGTTACCAACTGATTCCCGCGGTCGGTTCTCTGAAGGATGGGAACGCCTTTATCCTTGAGACGAAAAACTCGCCCAGGCTGAGTGCCTGGCGGGATGCGTAGTTTAACGTCGCCATCAAGGGTAGGGATGGTGATTTCATCTCCCAGTGCTGCCTGCGCCATGTTGATATCGATATCGAGCAAAATGTCGTTGCCATTCCTCCGGAAGAATTTGTGCGGAGCGACTTCAATCTCGATGTAAAGATTACCGTTCGGACCGCCATTGGCACCTGGCTGACCTTCGCCCATCAGGCGGACCTGGTTACCATCGTCGATGCCGGCTGGAATGTTGACCTTTTTCCGGATAGTTCTACGTTCAAGCCCTGTGCCATGGCAGTTAGGGCAAGGTTTTTCAATCATTTCGCCGCGACCACCACAGGTCGGGCAGGTGACAACCTGAACCATCTGTCCCAGGAAGGTTTGCTGTACCTGGCGAACTTCACCGGTGCCCTTGCAGGTACGGCAGGTAACAGGTTTGGAGCCAGGTTCCGCACCTGTGCCGGAACAAACAGAGCACTTTTCGTTGCGGGTGATCTCGATTTCTTTTTCCGCACCAAAGACCGCTTCTTCAAAAGTCAGTTTGAGGCGTGTGCTAATGTCAGCGCCACGGCGGGGCGCATTGCGGCTGCGGCGGGAAGATCCACCAAAACCACCAAAACCGCCAAAACCACCCAGACCGAAGAGGTCAAAAAGATCCGAGAGGTCCATGTTGGAGTAATCGGGCATGCCGTTGGTGTTGACACCCTGGAAGCCGTGGCGGTCATAAGCCGCGCGTTTATCGGGGTCGCTCAGGACGCCGTAAGCTTCATTGATCTCTTTGAATTTTTCTTCGGCATCGTCGGCACTATTGACATCAGGGTGATACTTTCGCGCCAAATTGCGGAACGCATTCTTGATATCATCTGCGCTGGCAGAACGGGGTACACCCAAAACTTCGTAATAATCTCGTTTGTTTGTCATTCTCTATTTAGACCACATCCTTGGCAGGGAAACCTGCCAAGGATGAATTTTATACTGTTTTAACTAATCTGCGTGATGAAACTCGCCGTCAACCACATCACCGTCGTCATCAGGAGCTTGTCCCTGATCGGTCTGGGTTTGGTCAGGGGTTTCGGATTGGGTCTGGGTATAGGCAGCCTGCCCAACTTCCTGGAGGACCTTCATGAGCTCTTCCACGGAGCTGTTGATCGCGTTGGAGTCGTCCTGATCGCGCACAGAGCGAACTTTAGCGATTGCATCCTCAACGCGGGATTTCAAGTCAGCAGGTACTTTCTCGCCCAGATCTGAAAGAGTTTTTTCTGAGCTGTAAATCGCATTGTCAGCAGTGTTGCGGGCTTCGATCAACTCGCGGCGTTTGCGGTCTTCTTCGGCATGAATTTCGGCATCCTTGCGCATCTGTTCAACCTCAGATTCGCTCAAGCCGGAAGAAGCCGTGATGGTGATGTTCTGCTGGCGGTTGGTGGCTTTGTCTTTGGCGGTGACTTCCAAAATACCGTTGGCGTTGATGTCAAAAGTGACTTCAATCTGCGGAACGCCGCGCGGCGCTGGCGGAATGCCATCGAGGGTGAACTTTCCGAGGGACTTATTGTCTGCAGCCATCGGACGTTCGCCCTGAAGGACGTGGATCTCCACCTGGGTTTGGCTGTCGGAAGCCGTTGAAAAGACCTGGCTTTCACGCGTGGGAATGGTGGTGTTGCGTTTGATCAGGGGTGTGGCAATCCCGCCCAAAGTCTCGATTGAGAGAGACAGAGGCGTGACGTCAAGCAGAAGGATATCTTTGACCTCGCCGCCAAGCACACCTGCCTGGATGGCGGCGCCGATCGCCACGACTTCGTCGGGATTGACGCCTTTGTGGGGCTCTTTGTCGAAGAATTTGCGCACAGCGTCCTGTACGGCGGGCATGCGGGTCATGCCGCCCACCATGACCACCTCGTCGATATCGGATGGTTTGAGGTTGGCATCGTTCAGCGCTTGCTCCACAGGTTTCATGGTGCGCTGGACGAATTCGTCGGTCAGCTGCTCCAGTTTTGAGCGCGTGAGCGTGGTGACGAGATGTTTAGGTCCGGATGCGTCAGCAGTGATGTAGGGCAGGTTGATTTCAGCCTGCATGGTAGTGGAAAGCTCGATTTTCACCCGCTCAGCAGCTTCCTTTAAGCGCTGCAACGCCTGGCGATCCTCGCGCAGGTTGATACCATTTTCGCGTTTGAACTCATCCGCGAGCCAGTCAATGATACGCTGGTCAAAGTCATCGCCGCCAAGGAAGGTATCCCCGGAGGTGGATTTCACCTGGAAGACGCCGTCCCCAACTTCGAGGATGGAAATATCGAAGGTGCCGCCACCAAGATCATAAACAGCGATGGTTTCGTTCTTTTCTTTTTTGTCGAGCCCGTAAGCCAGGGAGGAGGCGGTGGGTTCGTTGATGATGCGCAGCACTTCGAGACCGGCGATCTTGCCAGCATCTTTTGTGGCATTGCGCTGAGTGTCGTTGAAATACGCCGGCACCGTAATGACTGCCTGGGTGACAGGCTCACCGAGGTAGGCTTCAGCGTCGCGTTTGATTTTGCCCAGGATCATGGCGGAAATTTCAGGAGCAGAATAGTCTTTGCCACCCATTACCACGCGTAGGTCGCCATTGGGAGCCTTATTGATCTGATACGGCACGCGGCTTTTGGCACGCTGGACTTCGGGGTCATCAGCCCGGCGACCCATGAAACGCTTGATCGAGAAGATCGTGTTTTCCGGGTTAATGATCGCCTGGTTGCGGGCAACACGCCCAACCAAACGTTCATTGTTTTTGTTGACTGCTACGACGGACGGCACCAGGCGTTCACCCTCGGCAGAAGGAATGACGACAGGCTCACCGCCTATCATGACGGCTGCGACTGAGTTCGTAGTTCCGAGATCAATGCCAATAATTTTTCCCATGATTGCTCCTATTTTGCGACTCTAACGAGGGCGGGTCGGATGACGCGGTCTTTGATTAGATAGCCGGTCTGGATGACTTCAATAATCTGTCCATTGGTATAAGTGTCGTTTTCTTCGTGCGTGACTGCTTCCTGCGTGTTGGGGTCAAACATGTCGCCAGGTTTAATATCCATTGGGCGAACGTCTTTTGCTTCAAGGGATTTGAGTAGTTTTTGCAGGATGAGCTCAATTCCCATGATCCAGCTGGCGCACTCTGGGTCTTCCGGGCGGTGGAGGAGCGAACGCTCCAGGTCATCCGCAACTGGCAGGAAAAACTTAACATGTTCCGCGAGCAGGCGGTCAGCATAACTGGCATTGTCCAGGTCGATACGGCGTTTGTAATTGGCAAAACTGGCTCGCTCACGCTGGAGGCTGTCGAGGTAGTCTTCATTTTGCTTCCGCAGTTCTTCGTTTTCAGCCTTTAATGATGCCAGGTCTGGGGTTACTTCTTCTGGCAGCAAAGTTTCGTTTTTGTTTTCAGTATCTTCAGTCATTTTCTTCCTCGAATGTATTTCATGATGTGTTGTTCTAATCAATCAACGTGTCGGTAATGAGGTCGGAGAGCAGATCCGCCACGAAGTGGACAGCACTGATGGCATTACCGTAAGACATCCGCATCGGACCGAGGATGCCAAGCATACCTGAAAGTTGGTCCTGGATGCCGTAGCGGGTCAGGATGACCGCGCAATCTCTCAGGTCTTGCCAGGTACCTTCCCCTCCGATCAGCACCTGCACGCCACCAATATCCTCCGTCAGCACTGTGCGTGAGAACAAATCATTGAGCATGGGACGCTCTTCCAGCAGGCGCAGGGGTGAATGATCCTGGTTGGTCGAGGCGAACTCGGGGGTTGAGAGAACATTCGATAAACCATCCAGGAAAAGTTCACCTGTGACAAGCTCTTCTGTGAGATGCATTTGATCGAGGATGGCAGCCTGTATTTGCTGAGTAAGGGGATCGGCACTGGCTTCAAGCGCTTCGATTTGACGAACCGACTTATTTTCGAGATCTTGATTGAATTGATTTGCCATTCGAGAGAGAGATTCCTGGCTGTAAACCTCATCGAGCGCAAGGATTTGCTGACGGATCTCACCGCCAACGAGCACCAGGACCATGAGCACCTGTGACCCTCGGGTGGAGATCAGTTCGATATGCTTGAAGGCGATCTTCTCAGAGTGTGGCGCAGTGACCAGCGAGACCGCCTGGCTTTGATTCGCCAGGACCGAGGCTGCCAGGGGCAGCCAGTGATCCAGACCGCGCCGCGATTGGTAGAACTGGTGGGTGATCGTGTTGCGTGTAGCGATCGGAAGAGCAGTCTGCTGCACCAGGTTGCTGACAAAAAAGCGATAGCCTTCTTCGGTGGGCACACGCCCTGCCGAAGTGTGGGGCTGACGGATGAGACCGAGCTCGGTGAGCGTGTTCATCTCGTTGCGCACCGTGGCAGAGCTGATCTGCAGACCGTAATCTTCAATCAGAGTCTTGGACGCGACAGGTTGTGCCGTGCGGGTATGCTCGTGCACGATCAGTGACAGGATTATTTTTTGTCGCGAAGTCAAGTCAGTCATGTTTCTCTTCATAATTAGCACTCTCGATCAGAGAGTGCTAAGATAGCCTTGCTTAATGTTACCATGCGAGGATAAACCTCGTCAAGAAAAGCATACCCGCCCCTCGTTAATATTGCGTTAGATATTATTGGGGATTTGAGAGCTAACTTAACTGGGTTTTGAAGGAAACTACATGGCGATCGATCCCGCCGAAACGATACTTATAAACCTCATCGCCGCGCATCATGTCAACTTCGGTCAGCTCATGTTCGATCGCCCAGGTGATCACTTTTGCCAGCAGCACCCATCCAGGTGAACAGGGCCCGAAGGCTGGTTCCCAAGCCGAATTGTAAACCCAGAGCTTACTACCAGCCAGGAAGGAGAAATAAGCGGCTGCCTTTTTTCCATCGAAGGTCAGGAAAGAAAGATGCAATTGGCCAACCTCGAATGCTCTCGCGGCGGTTTCTGCAAGGAAGCTTTCCATCACCGGAGATAGAAACGCGACTTTGCTGGGGTCATTGCGCATCATCTCGATAAATGCCTGCACTTCTGCTTGGAGGTCATGTTCAGCAGTGACAAAGTACCAATCGGTTGCGTGGCGGGCTTCTGCGTTGCGCATCTTTCGACGAATCTCATGGCGCTGTTTCTTGGAGATCGAGGCGAGATACTCTTCCCAGCTCGGTTGGAGGGGAATGTAGGGCGATGGCTGTAAAACCTCGCTGCTATAGGGCAGACCTTTTTGCTCACAAAGCTCGCGCAGGAGGGACAGGCTGGCTGAGTCTTCCTCGAAGTTTGCCAGGTCGAGATTACGCGAAAGCAAGCCAGGTTCAGCCTTGATAAAATCCAGCAAACCTTCCATAAAGCGTGGTAGTTCCGACAGCGGGCAGAGGAAATCGAGATAATCCGAGACCTCGATCTGACCGATAAAACGCAGAGCTGGCGGGTTGCCTGCTTTTTCTGAGTAAAAGAGGGGTGCTACACCAATTAGCTGACCATCCTGGCAGGCAATGATAAGCTGGAGGCGGCTGGTCTCGGAAGACCATTCTCCCCCGCCGAACGTCTGCCACCAGGTTTTCTGATACCAAAACTCGAGGAACGGCAACGGACGGTGTGCCTGAGCCACGAGGGCTTGCCATTCAACCTCGAGGCTCTGCCATTCGCCGGGATCGGTGATCAGTGAAAATTGCATGTGACCGATTATACCCTCTGGCATGAATTGTGTACTCCTCAATTTACGCAATATCACTATTGATTTAAAAGGTGTGCCATGAAATTTGACCTGACCGTTTACGCATTCGAAACTCATCAGCCCAGGCTGCTATGTACCGCTTCTGCGGGGAAAGGTGCCGCACGCGGGCGCGAGGAAGACAGCCTGATTATCAAGCTTTGGCCGTCTGATGCAGTAAGCCTGAGCGATGAAGTGCTGAATCAGACGTTGAGCAAGCTGGCGGCAGCCTTCTTCAAGACGGGTGGTTCGGTCACGAATGCGATGCGCGGCCTGGCGGATGGGCTGAACAAGACCTTTCTTTCTGGCAACAGCCAGCTGCAAGACAAGGATAGCTGGCAGACTGCATCGTTGCTCATGGGAGTTGTCCACCATGAGACGTTGTTTATTGGGATCAACGGCAAGGCGGAGGCGCTGCTGGTCAGGAAGAACGGTCGTGAGCATCTCTTTGACGCTGAGCTCGATCCGAGAGGATTGGGACTCAGCTCGGTCGTCCATCCGCGATTTTTCCAAGCCTCTGTGGCAGATGGTGATTTTATGCTGCTTGCTCAGGAAATCCCCGCGGATCTACTGGCATCCGAACGCTTGAAGGCTGACACTGCCAGCCTGGGTGAATTTGTGCCATTGTTAGGTGGGGTGGACGTCATCAGGCTGACTTATGGCGAAGGTTTGAGCCTCAAAGCGCGTCTGGAAGCTAAAGCTCCTCCGGAGATCCAGGAAACTACGGAAACCGAGGATAAGCAAGGTGAGCCTGAGGCGGCTGAAGCGCAGGAGCTCGAATGGCCGGAGGAAGTGCTGGAAACACCAGAGCTCGAAGAAGAGAATGGCTCACTGGCAGAGGACTTGTTTAGAAACGTGCCGCTGGTAAGCCTTTCAACTATCCCAGAAACAAAGCCAGAAACGCAGCCGGAAGAGCCTGCAGTGGCACCAGTAGAACCGGAAATCATCCCCGAAGAGCCCGTGGTTGAAACAAAAAATGCAGAAGAGGCGCCGTCCGCGCCGATTTTTGACGGGGAGCAGTTCAAAACGGATGCCTTGCACAGCGTGGCGAAGGGGGCAAGTATCTTGAAGAGTGTCGATGAAAAAATCGAGACGATCTTCCAGAAAAGCAGAGAAAAGAAACGGGAAGAGGGCAAGCCAGTGACTGAACTTTCTGCCCTGAGCAAATGGCTGATTGCTATCCTGGTACCTTTGCTGCTGGTGGGATTGACCACATTCATCTACCTCTCTCAGGGGCAGGGTAAAGAGTATAGTTATTTCTTGGCACAAGCGGAAGCTTCCGCCAACAATGCGGCACTGATGCAGACGGATGAGCTGAAGCGCGAGGTTTGGAACCAGACCATTGAATGGTTGGATAAAGCCGCTGCGTATCAAAAATCAGAAGAGGTAAATGCGTTGTATCTGAGGGCGAGGCTGGCTTTGGATGAACTGGATGGAGCCAAAAGGCTGATCTACAAGCCCGCTTTTGCGGCTGGTTTGTTCCCCGACATGAGCGTCAGCAACATCATTTCGCTAAATCGCGATCTCTACCTGTTGGATCAAACCAGCGGCGAAGTCAGGCACCTGACGTTGCAATCACAAGGATATTCTCTGGACGAGGCGTTTCGCTGCGGTCCGGGCAGTATTGGCGGGGTGCAGGTTGGCAAGTTGGTGGATATGCTGGCAATCCCGATCAATAATCCTGCTAAGGCACCGATTTTAGCGATTGATGCTGCCGGCAACCTTTTGTACTGTGCGGTTGGTTCAAACCCCACAGCAGCTATCTTGCTGCCTCCGGACGGCGGATGGCAGGAGCTGAAGAGCATTGCTTTCGACGCGGGGAAGCTGCTCGTGCTCGACTCGGCTGCAAACGCCATCTGGATTTACCGTGGATTCAGTTCGAATTTTGACCAGGTGCCGGTGTCTTACTTCGATGCCATGCCAGTGAAGCTGCAAGAGGCTGTCGACCTGGCTGTGAGCAAAGATGAGCTCTTCCTGCTCCATGCCGACGGGCATAGTTCGCACTGCCTGGCTTCTCAGATCAGCGGTTCGGTAACATGTGAAGACCCTTACCCCTACCAGGATGCGGTTGGTGGAGGGGCAGGCGTGGACCTGGCAAGTTTGAAGTTCAACCAGATGGCATATTCCCCTCCTCCAGATCCTTCGATTTACTTCCTGGAACCAGAAACGGCTGAACTGTATCAATTCAGTCTGCGCTTAAACCTGAACCAGGTGCTCCGACCGGGATTGAGCGACGGCAGTTTGCCGACGGCCAAAGCGACAGCCTTCGCGGTCGCCGCAAACCGGCAGGTGTTTCTCGCCTTTGGCAACGCGGTCTATTATGCGATCTTGCCCTAAAGACTGACCCATCTGAAATGTGAAGATCCCGGCA
The DNA here is from genome assembly GCA_002306055.1 of Anaerolineaceae bacterium UBA1363. Lineage (GTDB taxonomy): Bacteria > Chloroflexota > Anaerolineae > Anaerolineales > Anaerolineaceae > Mesolinea. The sequence continues at coordinate 29,182 of DBRR01000025.1, read as the reverse complement.
TGAAGAAATACATTCGCGGCTGGAAGTACAGGATTTTTGGATTATTTTGCCATGCGGGAGCTGCTGGCACAGTGAAATCCCATGCGCAGCATGTCTCTTCATCATATAGCAGGACGTAACTCGGCTTCGAAAAAGGAGATTTGGAAATGACTCTGGAAGACACGGTAAAACCCTGCTTTCCGAAAAGTTCCTGATAGAATTAGCGCATGAAATTGAGCAAGATCCTTGACCTGCGTGGGACGAAAATCGCTTATTTAGTGCTGGCGATGGTTGGCAATGTTGCCATGGCACTGCTATTCTTCAGCCTGGTAGATGGGCTGATGGCGCGCTACGGCGAATTAGTGACCGGGCTGGACACAACCCTGATGTTGGGCATTTTCCTCGGTTCCCTGGCGGTCGGTTTCATTGTGACCATGATCGCCAAAGACAGACGCGGTCTGACTTATGGGGTCTATGGCGGGCTGGCTGGAATGCTCGTTATCGGGTTGATGACCTGGAAGAGCGGTTTGCTCTCAGCACTGATCGGTCTGATGGCAGTTTTTGGTGGTTTTAATGGTGGCTCGCTGGGGGAAATGTTTCAGCGTACCCGCAAACGGAAATAGTTGAACTAATTAAACAGGTTTTGGTGAAGAACTGGTTGGCAGCCAGGGCATTTGCGCGCCCTCAAAGCCAAGATGTTCGGCGAGGGCGGCACGCATGGCAGTGCGGTCATCCCAAAGGTATTCCTCGCTGCCAAAGCACATGGACTGCTCGTGCCCCTTCCCGCAGGAGATCACCAAATCGCCGGGTCTGGCAAGGCTAATGGCTTTGCGCAGTGCGTCCCCGCGGTCAGCAACACGGTAAAAGTTAACGCCTTCCACACCGCCGGCTTGGATCGCAGATTGCGCCATGTCTTCCAGGATGCCGTCAAGCGGCTCAGTACGCGGGTCTTCAGCCGTGAGGATGGTGATGTCAGCGAGTTTGATTGAGACAGCGGGCATCATGCGCCGCTTTTCGCGGTCGCGCAGGCCGGCTGAGCCATAGACGGCGATCACCCGTCCGTTCGTCATGGAGCGGGCGGTGTCTAGGGCGTTTTCAAGGGCATTTGGCGTGTGTGCAAAGTCGACAATGGCAGTGAAGTCCTGCCCAAGCTCGATGCGCTGCATGCGTCCGGGGATGCCTTCAAAGCTCTCAAGGTCCTTCACAGCCCTTTCAAGTGGTACTCCGAGAGAGGTGACCGCGGCAAGCGCGGCGAGGATGTTGGAGACGTTATAAATGCCGGCGATGGGGCAGTGGACAGGCAACTGGTGGGTTTCGGTATGCAGCGTGAAAGTTAGATCGCTGGTGGTGCTGGTGATGCCATCCGCCCAGAAGTGGGCTTCATTATTCCGGCTATAGGTGAGGAAGCCTGGGGGTGCAATGCGCTTGAGATAGTTGTAGGAGCGGTCATCCTTATTGAGAATTGCCAACCGAAGGTTGCCAATCGGTTTACGCGGGGTTTCCCGGAGCATCTCGAACAACCTTCCCTTGGTTTGGAGGTAATTCTCGTAGTTGCCGTGATAATCGAGATGCTCGTGGGTCACATTCGTAATAACTGCCAGGTCGTAATCGCAGGCGAGTACGCGCCCCTGTGCAAGCCCGTGCGAAGTCGTTTCGAGCACGCAGTGCGTCATGCCGGCAGCCACCATCTGAGCCAGGTAAGCCTGGATATCGGGGGAATCGGGCGTGGTCACGTGGAAGCCGGTATCGAGCGCCTGGTCACCAATCAGTGCGTTGACGGTGCTGATCATGCCAGCGTTAGTGCCGGATTTTGTCAGAAGATGGTGGATCAGCATCGAGGTGGTGGTTTTGCCGTCGGTACCTGTGACGCCGATCATGCGCAGTTTCCGCGCTGGAAAGCGCTGAAAACTCGCTGCCAGGTACGCCAGGGCGAAATGCAGGTCTCCTTGCAGGCGGACGTAGGGGATGGGAAGACCTTCCGGCTTGAGGCGGTCGCTGAGAATGACTCCGGCGCCATTGGCAACGGCTGATGGTATGTAATGGTAACCATCGCTGTTTTCACCTTTAATGGCGACGAAGGCGTAGCCCTTCCGGACGCGGCGCGAGTCACTGGTGACGCCGGTGATCATCACTGGCGGGATTGGGTCCAGAGCGTTCAGCGGCGCGGCTGAAAAAACAGTGCGGAGTGAACGGCGTCGAATGGGTTGATCCATTTCGAGTTACTTTCGTTTTTTTGCAGGCTGCTTTTTCTTATTCAGCAGGTAGGCAGTCAGCAAGCTCAGCAGCCCTGCAGCCAGGCAGACAAATCCCAAGGTGGTCAGGTCGCTCCGGGTGGCGGCGGTCGACTCAGTGATTTCCATGCTGAAATTAATGCTTTGATGATTTGTGATGGCGTAGTTACCGCTCAGTGTGTTGTCGCCAAGCGCCATTGAAATTCTTGCTTTGGATATACCGGCAGTGAAAGGCTCCACTTGCCAGACGAAGGTTTTTCGTCCGCTCTCCACCGGGATCAGCATGCGCTTCTGTGGCTGGATGACGGTTTTGATCATGTCGAGCTGCAAGTCAAAAACGACTCCATCATCCAACACGCTCTCAAGCGCTTCATCCGCCTGGTATGCCACCGTGATCAGATTCTTGCGGCCGGTTTCCAACTTTTCGGGATAGGTCACTGTCACGTTCAGGTTGCCGCCGCTGCCGTAGATCCAGTCAGCCAGAGCAACAGCCTGGCTTTGCGAGGCGACAGGGATCGCCCGCCGTGTGAAGAGAAAGCCGCTGACAGCCAGTAAAAGCAGCCCTACGATCAGGAATATAGTTTGTTTTTTGATTTTCATTTGAACACCACCAGATAAATAATACCCAAAACCAGGATCGCGGAGGTGACCCTGCCAAGGTTTGTGTAACCATTATTAAGCGCAAAAAGCAGCAAGAACGGAAGTAATGCTTCGATCACGAGGATCAGCATGTTGATGCGAAACCTTTTGGCTCCTTTACTCAGGCTCATTTCAAGCTCCACTGCTGAGCAGCCATGACCAGATACCGGTCGCGACAGCCACAATGATTATCGGGATTAGACCATAACCGATCATCTTGCGCAAGACCTTACCTTCCTGCCCCCCGAGACCAACCGTGGTGCAGCTGACGATCAGCTTCGTGGGGGACATCACGCTCCCCAGCGAACCGCCAGCATTCTGTGCCGCCAGGATCAGCGGCACGTTGAGCTTGAGCAGAGCGGCTGCCTCAGCCTGGAGCGCGCCAAACAGGATATTGCTGTTATTGTTTGAACCGGTCAAAAAGGCGCCCATCACCCCAACAAAGGGCGCTACCACCGGGTATATCACCCCATTGATGGTTTCGGCGATCCCCCTTGCGAGCGTGCTTGTCATGCCGACGTGGGTCATGATTGTAGACACTCCAGCCATCATCACCACCCCCAGGCTGGCATCGACCGCGTTGTGAGCAGTGACGCTCACAATGCGGCGGGGTGAGGTTCTTGTAATCAGCCCTTTGCGCTTCAGCAGGATCGATGAGAGCAGTACGCTCACCAACAGCACCGTGCCTGGGTGGGAAAAGGGGTGAATGGTAGCGCTGGATTCCGCCGGAGTGACGAACCCTAACCCGGAAATGATCTCAGGGTACTTGAAACTAATCCCCACCTGATTGAGGAAAGTGTTGAGGGGCTGGATCAGGATGACAGAAAAACCGATCACCACGAGCAAGATGTAGGGCGTCAGGCGCAGCAGAAGATCCCGGGGAGAAAGTTCCTGTCCGCCATTCGCGATAGCAGTCCTCACGCCGTGATAGGCTGGCAGGCGCGTGAGGAGGAAAAGCGTGGCGATGCCAACGAGCGAAGGTCCGATCGTGCTGAGGCTCCAGAGACCCAGCGTGTTGAGAAGGTAGAGCGTGGTGCCCATCGTGAGGCTGACCGTGAGGATCGCGGGGAAGGCGTGGCGCACCCCCTTCCATCCGGTGCCGAGAAAGGTGATGATCACGCCTGTTGGCACGAAGCTGAGCGCGAGCAGGATGGCGGCATAGGGGGCGATGAGCAAACCGGGCACTCCCGAAACAGCAATCAGCGACTCGAAAGCGGTCGCCATCGACCCATACGAGACTGCCCAGCCGTGCCCGATGGCGGTCATGATAATAGAGAGAATCGGGTCATAGCCCATCCCCACCAGGATTGGCGCGCACACCGCCACAGGCACTCCGAAACCGCCCATGCCCTGCAGGAAAGAAGTGAGCAGCCAGGCGATCATCAGGAGCTGGATGGAACGGTCATTGGAAAGGCGGGGGAGGAATAGACCGATCGCGCGGATGGTACCGACCTCGCTGGCAAGGCTGTAGAGCAGCAGGGCGCCCCAAATGATTACGAGCATGTTCAATGCCAGCACAAGCGCTTTCACTTGCGACCAGGCAAGGATCAGCCAACTTCCGCCAAACGCGATCAGGCTGACGGCAGCCGCCACCAGCCAGCTCATGGCGCCAGCGCGCAAACCTCCCCATTTGAAGAGGAGCATGAGAATGATGACGGTCAGAATGGGCAGAGAAGAAAGCAGCCAGTTGCCGGGGGTCAGTTCCATAGGGGAACAATTATAAGATATCGCGCCGAAAACGGGGCTGTTTTTCACTTCGGGCATCCCCTTGGGGCTGCTTGCGTGCCGGAGGGTTGAGTTGTAGGCCGGATTGCGCCTCTCAATCCAGCTTTTTTTACCGTTTGTTTCTTGATAAGGATGTGATTAATATAAAAGCTAAACATATTTCGGTAGCTATCTTGGTAGGGTGGGTTGGCGTCACAGAATCTCGTCCTGACTTAATATCAAGATAGCCAACCCACCAAAAGATGAATCAATTTGCTTGTGCTGCGGTGGGTAGGCTATAACCCGGTGTGCTCCTGCAGATGCTTTGTGACGCCAACCCACCCTACCTTCGCAGGTCGCCTGCAGTTTCAACTTTTACCAGCTACTAAGTCGATTGCTGTTTCAAAGCCGAAAAGCTGGAGACCTAAAGGTCAAATCCAGCGCTCGGTCCCACGGGGAGGCTTCGCGCTGTGGACACCGGCGGGATCGAGGGTTTCGAGCTTCCCTTGGGGGAAGCTGGCGTGCCGGAGGATTGAGTACCCCCTCTTAAGAGGGGGAATTAAAGGGGGTGGGAGACTGATGAGGGTCACTATAGCAAAACAGCAAAGACACTCTCCCCCGCTTCGCGGACCCTCCCTCAAGGGAGGGCTATCCTTTGGGCTTCCCTTAGGGGCTGCTTGCGTGCTGGAGGATTGAGTACCCCCTCTTAAGAGGGGGAATTAAAGGGGGTGGGTGACTGATGAGGTTCACTTTAGCAAAACAGCAAAGACACTCTCCCCCGCTTGGTCCACACGCCTCTTCGAGGCTGGGATCTTCGACGGACCCTCCCTCAAGGGAGGGCTATCCTTTGGGCTTCCCCTGGGGGAAGCTGGATCCCGCCGCGGAGCGGACGGGAGACTGAAGAGGGTTTTGAATTTTCTATGTAGTCCGGGTTGCGATACCTGCCCCGTGTATTTTTGCGGGGTTCAACCTGGCTTTGAATCTTAATCGTACTAGCCTCAGGGTGAGGATGTGATTACTTAAAAAGACATGTTTATTCCGGTAGGGGCGGACCTCCGTGTCCGCCCTGGGTAACCACGGGGGGTTACCCCTACATCTTGAATTTGAGGAGAGGCGGCTGTCGTAGGGGCAGACCCCCGTGTCTGCCCTGTGTATGCACGGGGGTCCGCCTTAGGTAACCACGGGGGGTTACCTCTACACACATGCGGTTATGATCAATATGAGCTACACCAACATTTGGGAAAGGGGTCCTTGCGCAAAATCGTGGCTTAAAAAACCCGAGATGATGGTAAAATACTGCACACACGGGGCGGTGGCGGAATAGGCAGACGCAACGGACTTAAAATCCGTCGGTGGTGACACTGTGTGGGTTCGACCCCCACCCGCCCTATAAGAGGCTTGCAAAGGTCTCTTTTGTTTTCATTGACACACAACCTCATTCGTATTCCGCACCGGTCTTCAAGCCCTAATAAAGAGCGAACTTTGTAGGGGTTTGGCATGCCAAACCCAAAAATAGCAATAAATGGAATTATGGTTTAAACTATACCAAGGTCGAGTATTTTTCCACTTATACCCAATCGAAGGGGTAGCGAATGCCAAACGAGAATCTCTCAGAAGCAAAAAAAGCCAAGAAGGACGAGTTCTACACACAATACAACGTTATAGAAAAAGAAATGAACGCATATCTGGAGTACGACCCGGATGTATTTCGCGGCAAGACGATTCTTTTACCCTGCGATGACCCCGAGTGGAGCAACTTCACCAAGTATTTTGCCCAAAACTTCGACCGCTTCGGTCTCAAAAAGCTCATCAGCACTAGTTATGCAGCGGAAAGCAAGAACTACAAAGGATTTTATCAGCCAACGCTTTTTGAAAAAAACGACCCCAAATACGACCAAAATAAATCCACCCGCAATGGGAAAATCTTTACTCTGACGTGCGACCGTACTGGGGATCTGAAAGTAAATGTAGATGACCTGGAATGGCATTACCTGCAAGGCGATGGCGACTTCAGAAGCGAGGAGGTTAAAAGGCTGCGCGACGAATCCGATATTATCATTACCAATCCACCTTTTTCCATGTTCCGGGAGTTCATGGCCTGGATCATGGAGGCTGATAAGCAGTTTTCCATCATTGGCAACATGAATGCCCTTACTTATAAAGATGTCTTTCCTTTGATCAAAGAAAACAAGATTTGGTTAGGTCCAAGTATTACAAGTGGGGATCGTGAATTCCAGGTGCCTGACGACTATCCTATTAACGCAGCTGGTTGGAGAATTGATGATCAGGGCAGAAAATTCTTACGCATAAAAGGCATTCGCTGGTTTACGAATCTCGACCACGGCAGGCGTCATCAGCCTTTACCTCTGATGACAATGTCAGATAACCTCAAATTCAGTAAACATAAGGAAATAAAGGGTAAAACTTCATACGATCGCTATGATAATTATGACGCTATCGAGGTCCCGTTTACCGATGCCATCCCCAGTGACTATGATGGTGTGATGGGAGTTCCCATAAGTTTTCTGGATAAATACAACCCTGAGCAATTCGAAATTCTTGGTAGCGATGCGTTTGACGGTTCTCCACCCATTAAAAGTTACTCGAGTAAAGATAAAGTTGTGGATGGTAAACGGATGAAATCAAAGACTGGAACAATGGGCTGTGTAATAAGAGAAGCTACCTTTGGATCAGGAACATATTTTGACGTTGGATATCCTGTAAAAGCAGTCTACAAACGGATATTTATCAGGCACAGGAGGGAAACAGCAAAATGATCACCACTTTACGAACCAACATCGCCGTCAAAGATATATGCGAGGGTTTTGTTTACAACGAGCTGGAGGGCAAAGGGCTATTTGGTTTGGCAGGCAAGTTAACCATCCAGCCAGAGTATCAGCGCAATTATTTTTATGCGGATGGCAAAAAAGATGTGGCTGTCATTGACTCTCTGCTCAAGGGCTACCCCTTGGGTCTGCTTTATTTTAACAAGGTCAGCGATGACAACCTGGAAGTTTTGGATGGTCAGCAGCGTATCACCAGCTTTGGACGTTTTGTCACTAATAAATTCGCCATCAAAGACGAAAACGGTATGGAGCAGTATTTCGGCGGGATTGCCTCCGACAAGCAGGACAAGATCCTCAACACAAAACTTCTGATTTACGAATGTGAAGGCACCGAGACCGAGATCAAGGATTGGTTCAGAACCATTAACATCGCTGGCATACCGCTGAACAACCAGGAACTGCTCAACGCGGTTTATTCCGGTCCCTTCGTGACACTTGCCAAAGCTGAGTTCAGCAATAGCCAGAACGCCAACATACAAAAGTGGAGTGCTTATATCTCTGGCGCTGTCAACCGCCAGGATTACCTTGAACGAGCCCTTGAATGGGTGAGCAAAGGTAAAGACAACATCGGCGAGTACATGAGTCGCCACCGCTACGACACCAATATTACAGAACTCAAGACTTACTTTAATTCAGTGATCGATTGGGTTTCCAGTGTATTCCTCGATGTTGAGAGTGAAATGCGCGGGCTTGAATGGGGACGGCTGTATGAAACCTATCACCACAACCCCTATAACCCGACCCAAGTTTCAAAAGAGGTTCAAAGATTGCTTGCTGATCCGTATGTCACCAGCCGCAAGGGTATTTTTGAGTACATTCTTGGCGGTTGCGTTGACACGAAATTGTTGGCAGTCAGAGTGTTTGACGAGGCAACCAAGAGCAGTGTATACGCAGCCCAAACCGAAAAAGCCGAAGCAAGCGGTGTTTCAAACTGCCCGCTTTGTGCCATCGGGCATGACGCGAACAAGACCAGGATCTGGAAGTTGAACGAGATGGACGCCGACCACGTTGCCGCGTGGAGCAAAGGCGGCGCAACCGATATCCGCAACTGCCAGATGTTGTGCAAAACGCACAATCAGGCGAAGGGGAATAGGTAAGAAAGTAGAGCAGACCTTTCCACACTCAATTTGTATTGGTAATTTTGAGCAATTTTAGTTTAATCAAAAAGAGAGGCAAACTTCCCTATAGTTAAATCTTAAACAAAAAAAATCAAGTCTCTCAACCACAGGCGAAAAAATGGCCGCGACGGTACTCAAACGCCTAACAAATAATGTAGAGTTGCAGCATATTAAGAGCATGCTGAAATCATTATACTAATGTATCCTAGAGATTAAGTCGTAGATTATTGAAGCAAGCTTTGATCAAGTATATCAATCAATGCATCTGGCAAGTCTAATTTCGAAATCCGGATGTTAGGTTTTAGGTAACAGAGCTCGGAATACTCTTTAGAAAAACGCTCTGTTCGCAATGAGGCTAATATTTTCCTTGCTGGTCGATAAACTTCTTTTGAAATATTTGATTTCAGAATTGTGTTCGGAGAATAATACTTTTTGTTCAATTGCAGTCCCAAACAACATTCATAATCACCGACAAGTTTATCTGTGATTAATCTGGGACGCTGGCAGTTGTAATCACCGATATATCGTGCTGTAGTATGGATTGCCAAGATTTTATCCAGAACCTGAAATTTCAAGGCAGTCGTCCCGTCCGCAGAAAAATCGAAATCATTAGGTGATAATTTCTGGTTTAGGCATGCCGAAAAAAAAGGATTTGGGTTAATTATTGAATCAACACCAGTTAAGTGTTTAAAATTCGATTCAGAAAAAACTACTTCAATGAAATTGATCGCAGTAATATCTTGATAGATGAATAAGAGCCTGTAACCTAAAAGGTTTTCAGAATACATTTTAGCAAACTGGTTCAGCTTCTTAATTGCGAGGTTCTTATTCAAATTCCACCTTAAAAAAGAAAGCCTGTAAAGGCTATCTTTTGCTGATTTTTCTGTTGTCCGCCAACTTTCCGGCCATGGAATCCGGATTAATTTCAAGTTTTTCTGTTGCTTGCCAACTTGTCAGCCTTAATATCTGACTTAATTTCGGATTTTAAGGTGTCAGCTCACCTAGTTTTACAACTAAGAATAGTATACGAAATTAAAACATTAATGTCAAGTCTTTGTCTGATTCCGCTTTGGAGCAACTTTTGGAATTCAACTACCTGTAATTATATCAACGGGCTGCAGAAAAGGATAGGATTCAAGATTACCTGGAGCAATTACTAAGTCAAATTCATATTTAGGTCCTTTTCGTCCTTATTTACGAGTTAAGGTAGTAATTTGAACTAAACGAGTTTAATCAACAGTCTCCCGTCCGCTTCGCTCCTACTCTGTACGTAAGCAGTCGCAAAGACCGACTGTCGTCATCGCGAGCGTAGCGTGGCGATCTGCCTTTATAAACGCAGGGGAAACGACGTTCTTTTCACCACTCCACCAGATAAAATCGGAAAGCACCCTCTCTAGTCTCCCGTCCGCTTCGCCTAGGGCATGATCTTTCATGGTCTCCTGAGTGCGGAGCCTGCCCTCCGGGTACCATGAAAGGTTTTTGACCGAAAGGTCTCCAATCTTTGCCCAATTAATGACCTTTAGGACTATAAATATATGATCAAGTAATAATGGAGACCTTCGGTCACGGCGTGTGCGCGGTCTGGAGACCGGCACAATCATGGAAGGGGAAGCCCAAGGACCATTCCACCACCCATAACCTATCAGCTGTCAGCTCACAACCTCTTGCATAAATAGAACAAATGAGCTATTATATTCCCACGAGTTTCTATTTGCAATCCGGCACATTAACATTGAAATAGCAGCATATGCAGACAAACCGCCCTGTTTTAGGCGTAATTGCAATCAAACCACCCTTCTGTGCCATCAAAAAACATTGCAATTATTGCAATTATTGCAAATGACGCAAATCCTGCCTCAACCTTCTCCTTTGAAGAATGGTCGAAGATCCGCGGAACGAAGTGAATGGTCGAAGAACCGCGGAACGAAGTGAAGGGGAGTGTGACCGCTTATGGTGGAAGAGGGTTCCTTGTTCGCCCTTACCCCGGGCAGAAAGGCGAACAACTGCACGTTAACAACAGAAGTGTTTAAAGTCAAACCGTCTGTTTGCACTATCAAAAAACAGTGTAAATAGTGTAAATTGCTTTCTCAGCCTTCCCCTAGGGGAAGCCCAGGATCGTTAGCGCCGGTCTCCAGACCGTGCGCTGGATTTGACCTTTAGATCTCAAATTATTTTGCGCTTGTGTTTGATTATGTGATTACTCACAGAGACCTGCGGTCAACTGAACGTGCTCAGCCAGGAGGCCGGCGCGATCAAAAGGCTTTCACCCTCCCCAAGTTCGATAATTGTTGCCAACGCAACTACCCAAAACACCGGCAAACAGATAAAATAGAATAGCTGTCATGTGATCGCGTGATGGCGGAGACAATGTGAAACGGAAAAACACACTCATCTTGGTCGTTTTGGTATCCCTGCTCAGCCTGAGTGCCTGCGGGGGCTTTTCAACGGGCGACCCGACTGCCACGCCTGTGCCTCCTACGCCTACACTCATTCAACCGACCGTGATCCTGGTGGACGGCACGCCTCAGGTGGTGGTGGAGCCCATTAATCCGACCCCAACTCCTGATCTGGTCAACCCAAATCCAGTCCGGATTACCGAATTGGAATATGTCCAGACAGGCGCTGAACTCCAGATCATCGCCAAGCTCTTCAACACCCTCACGGACGCCATTCTGCGAGATGTGCAGGTAGAGGTGCTGGCGTTGGATGCCAGCGGCAGCCGCATCGCCCAGGAAGTTCGCACTTTGCGCTACCTCTTCCCGCGCGAAACTACCGGCTTGGTTCAGAACTTCGAATTGCTTCCCGGGCTGCAAACCTACACCGTGGAGGTGCGCGTTAAAGAGGGGCTGGAGGACCGCCAGTTGCGATATTCCCAGCCATTGCTTGTGAAAAATGCCAGTTGGGTGGAAGCTGAAGACGGGATCAGGCTGACGGGGTGGATCAATAACTCGGATCCCTATACCTACACCAAAGTCGAGTTGAACGCGATTGCCTACAACGCCGCTGGCGTGATCATTGGCGGCGGACGCGGCATAATCGACTTCGTGCCCGAAGAAGATCGCACAGGCATATCCGTCCCGGCAGAGATTAAGGCAGACCAGGAGATCGCGCTGGTGGAGATTTACCCGTGGATCACGGCTCAGTCCGCCTCCCTGGAAGGCGGCAGCTGGTGGGAGAACATCGAAGTCAAGCAGTGGAACTTTATCGCCGATGATTATCAGCATGTTTCCGGTGGCGCATTGCTCAGGAACCTGACCGATCGCCTTTTGACAGAGACGTATTACCTCCTGACGGTTACAGACTCAGCTGACAAAGTCTGCCTGGCAGAGCAAGGCTACATTGACCTGATCTGGCCAGAGCAGGAACTGGTGTTCTCACCCGGTATCCTGGATATGCCGCTGGATTGTGTGGCGCAGCAGGTGGATATGATTATCGTGCCGGGAGAATTCGGGCAGTTCCAACTCGGGTATGACCCCCTGGTAGCGGGTGTGCCTGCGGTGGATGCAGGCGGCGAGACCGTCAGTCTGAACATCATAAACAATTTAAGCGCCAATATCTCAAGCACGGTGGTTTACGTGGTAATCACGGATGCGGATGGCAAGATCGTTGGTGGTGGATCCATCCAAAGCGGAACCATTCATGCCAACAGTTCAATAACCGTGCAGGTTCCCATTATTTATCTCGGAAAATTAGAAGATCTCAAAATAAACGTTTCGGTCAGTATCCCAAAGGATGTGACCATTGGACAATAATACAAGGAGAATAGTATGTGCGCATTGACTCAACACCCAGAACGACGGAAGTTTGTCCCGACCCCACTTCACCCCAAGAACCCCGTGCCAGCGGATATTGACATTGCCCAGGCGGCAACGCTCAAACCGATCCGCCAGGTGGCGGAAGAAATGGGACTGGAAGAAAGCGAACTGGAACTCTATGGTGACTACAAGGCGAAGATCAAACTTGAAGTGCTGGACCGCCTGGCAGACGCGCCCGATGGCAAGTATATCGACGTGACCGCAATCACCCCCACCCCGCTCGGAGAAGGGAAAACGACTACCACTGTTGGGTTAAGCCAGGCGCTCGGAGCCCACCTGGGCAAGCGTGTAATCACCTGCATCCGCCAGCCCAGCCAGGGACCGACCTTTGGCATTAAAGGCGGCGCCGCAGGCGGCGGCTACTCACAGGTTGTCCCAATGGAGGACTTCAACCTGCATCTGACCGGCGACATCCACGCCATCACCGCCGCAAACAACCTGTTGGCGGCTGCGATCGACACCCGCATGTTCCATGAATCCAGTCAGACGGACCTTGGGCTGTTTAACAGGTTGTGCCCGAAGGATAAAAAAGGCAAACGTCATTTCTCAGTGGGTATGCAGGGACGGCTGAAGAAACTCGGCATCACAGAGACCGATCCCGATTTGCTGACCGACGAGCAAAAGGCGCGCTTTGCGCGGCTGGATATTGACCCCGAAACGGTCACCTGGCGGAGGGCAGTGGATGTAAATGATCGCATGCTGCGCGGAATCACCGTTGGGCAGGGAGAAGCTGAAAATGGTTTTGAGCTCAAAACGAGCTTTTACATCAGCGTCGCGAGTGAGTTGATGGCGATCCTGGCCTTGGCAACCAGCCTTCAGGACATGCGTGAACGGATTGCTAAGATCGTGATCGGGCAGTCCAGGCAAGGTGAACCCATTACCGCTGATGATCTGGGTGTAGCGGGCGCTCTGACGGTGCTGATGAAGGACACCATCAAACCGAACCTGATGCAAACTCTCGAGGGCACCCCCGTGTTCGTGCATGCGGGTCCCTTTGCCAACATTGCTCATGGTAACAGTTCGATCATAGCTGACAAGATCGCTCTGAAGCTGGCGGATTTTGTGGTCACAGAATCTGGCTTCGGCTCGGACATGGGCATGGAAAAATTCTTTGATATTAAATGTCGCTACTCTGGTAACATCCCCAATGTGGTGGTGTTAGTGGCGACGGTGAGAGCGCTCAAGATGCACGGGGGAGGTCCGAAGGTGACTGCTGGTGCACCGCTTGCGCCGGAGTATATCGAAGAGAACCTCGAATTAGTTGAAAAAGGCGCAGCAAACCTGCTGGCGCATGCCAGCATTGCGCAGAAATTTGGCGTGCCTGTGGTTGTGGCGGTAAATCGCTTCCCCACGGACACCGATGCCGAGCTCGAACTGGTGCGCAAGATCGCGCTGGGGCACCCTGGCGTGGCAGACGCGGTGGTCGCAGATCACTTCAGCCTGGGCGGCGCTGGTGCCGTCGCGCTGGCGGAAGCGGTCATACGGGCTTCGGAGAAACCAGCAGACTTCAAATTCATCTACCCGTTGGATGTCCCGATCAAGCAAAAAATCGAAACAATCGCCCGGGAAGTTTACGGCGCGGATGGTGTGGATTACAGCGAGTTGGCAGAAGAACGTATCGCCGAATACACCCGGCTGGGGTATGACAAACTGCCGATCTGCATGGCAAAGACCCACCTCTCGCTCAGCCATGACCCTGAGCTGAAGGGTGTGCCGAAGGGTTACCGCATTCCCATCCGGGACGTCAGCGCCTCGATTGGGGCTGGATTTGTCTACCCCCTGTTGGGGACGATGAGCACCATGCCCGGCTTGCCGACCAGACCGGCCTACTATGATATAGACATTGATTTTGAAACAGGTCGAATTTTGGGATTGAGTTAAGTTATTTCAGAGAAAACGGCTGCTCAGGCAGCCGTTTTTTATCATGAGTTAGGGCGTAAAGGTGTGAGCATTTATCTATACCAAATTTATATAATCTATTAATGCATTTTGCATATGATATAGTTCATGAAAAACCGAATTCTAACGGCTGCATCTATCAGAAGGTGAATAATGACAAAACAAAACAGACTACGCACACTTTTTTTTATCTTGTCCATATTGGTTGTTGCCACAGCGTGTTCTTTGACCCGGGTTGGGGTCACAACGCCGGAGGAGCCATCGACCGACGCTCAAATACAGCAAACAACGGTCGCACCATCTATCTTACCCACTCAAAGTTCGCAGACAGTAATCGTGCCCCAGTACGCTGCCCTGGAAGACAGCCTTGAGGCTATTTATGAGAAATACAGCCCTGGAGTTGTTTCGCTGCAATATAGCACAATCGAAGGCGCTGGTCAGGGCACCGGCTTTGTAATTGATAAAGAAGGGCACATCGTTACCAATTATCATGTTGCCAGTGGCGTCGATAAACTTGAGGTGCACTTCTCATCCGGGCTCAAAGTTTACGGTGAAGTGATCGGGTCAGATATGGACTCAGACCTGGCGGTCATCAAGGTGGATGTGGATCCGGATGAGCTGGTTCCGCTGACCCTCGGAGACTCAAATCTGGTCAAGGTTGGGCAGACAGTGGTTGCAATCGGAAACCCTTATGGCTTGAGCGGCACCATGACAGTGGGTGTTGTTTCTGCCAGGGGACGGGTGTTGGATTCGATGCGCCAGACTTCCTCAGGCACATTTTTCTCATCTGGCGATGCCATCCAGACTGACGCTTTGATCAATCCGGGTAATTCCGGAGGTCCGCTGCTAAATCTGAATGGAGAAGTGATCGGTGTGAACCGGGCAATCCAGACAGCGGGTATGAGCCTGAGCGGTGAGGCTATCAATACCGGTATCGGCTTTGCAATATCCTCCAACATCGTGCGCAAGGTTGTACCCTCGTTGATCGAGACGGGCAGCTACGCCTATCCCTATCTTGGCATGACGAGCTACTCGAGTATGTCGCTAGCGATGATAGAGGCTCTGGAACTTCCTCAATCCACAGGAGCATATGTAATATCGGTGGTAAAGGGCGGTCCAGCTGATGTAGCTGGGATCCGAGGCGGCACAGTACCGACCTCAGTGCAGGGGCTCTACAAAGGTGGTGATTTGATCATCGCGGTTGACGGTCAGCCGATCAAGGATTTCAGCGAGTTAATGAGTTACATGGTCGTGAATAAGAACCCGGGTGATACGATCACATTCACCGTTATCCGCGATGGGCAGACGTTGGATGTGGACGTGGTGCTGGGGTCCCGAGAGTAAAAGAATAAGGCTTAAAATTAAGAGGCTGGCCCAAAAGCAAGCTGTATCAGCACCCTGGTTGATGACCTGCACCAAATGTTGTTCTGGGATCAGTTCGTCCAGGCTCGGAGGCAATAGTTGTGGTTGATTCATATCGTATCGTTTAAATATCGCTCGTGTGTCCATGTCCTTAATTGAATCACACCTCGATTAATTTGATAAGAGACTGAACCCTTTTGGGTCAGCCTCTTTTCATCCTTTACCCCCTCTTTAGAGGGGGTTACACACTATCACCCCCTCTTTAGAGGGGGAATCAAAGGGGGTGGTGTCGTCAGCCCACCCCCCCGGTTTCACCGTCCCCCTCCGGTGGAGGGGGTTATCATCCTTTAGAGGCTGACCCAAAAGCAAACAACCATTTATTGATCCCCCACCTCGCTTGGATTTTCGGGCTTAAACTAACCTATACACCTCAGAAGAGGGCTTTATTTCGATATGTTCTCCCACTTTTAGCCGCCCCAAAAGGAAAATTGAGACTTCTGGGTCCGCCTTTTTTTTGTGTATGCACTTAGTATTATTTATGCGATCGTTTACTCGTATCTGAGTGCTTCGACCGGTTCCAGGTTGGCAGCCCTCAGAGCTGGATACCATCCGAAGAAGATGCCGACCGCAAGGGAAAAGAGCGTGGCGAGCAGAACAGAGTTCAGGCTGATCTGTGGTACGAGGGGCGTGCCGGAATTGGCAGCGATGGCGCCGACTATTTCTCCCAGGAGCCAGCCGAATCCGACACCTATCAAACCACCAAAAACGCTCAACAACGTTGATTCGGTCAGGAACTGTAGTTGAATATCGAATTTGCGTGCCCCCAGGGCTTTACGCAGACCAATTTCTCGTGTTCGCTCAGTAACAGAGACGAGCATTATGTTCATGATGCCAATTCCACCTACCAACAGTGAGATGCCAGCAATTCCAGCCAGGAAGATGGTCAATATACTTGTGATGGAGTTCGCGATCGAAAGTACATCCTGTTGGTTGGTCATCGTAAAATCATCAGGCTGGCGGCTGCTAAGGCGATGAGAAGTTCGCAGGATGCTTTTTGCTTCCTGCATGGCATCATCAATTGACTGCGAATCCTGTGCCTGGATGAGCAGGAAATCCACGGCATTGGGGATAGTCTGGCGCTTGACGCGCAGCTGCATGGCGGTAATTGGGATGTAAGCATCCATATCGGGGCTGGAAAACTGGTTTCCACCCTTGGCTTTGGTGACGCCGACCACGCGGAAAGGATAATTGTTGATGTGCACTGTTGTGCCTACCAATTCGGTTTGCCGACCCGTCAGTCTTTCAGCGAGCTTTGGTCCGAGCACCACAACCGAACTGCGGTTTGTAACGTTGCTTTCTGTAAAGAAGCTTCCTTCGCTGAGTTCGATGCCTGTGACTTCGGCATAGTTTTCGGCGACACCCATGATGGAAGTCTGTGTGCTCTCATCCCCAAAGCGGACACTGCTCTGCCCCGATAGAACCGGGGAGATATTAAGGATGTGCGGAGCGCGGGTACGGTTTGCCAGGGCGTCGGCATCTGCCGTGGTGAGGGAATTGGGATTTGTCACGTCTTCCAAGGTATTTCCCCGAAAAACATAAATCACATTGGTTCCGATTGATTCGATTTGCCCAATGATGCTTGCTTCAGCTCCCTGCCCGAGCGAAAGAACCCCAATAACTGCTCCAACACCGATAACAATTCCAAGGACAGTCAGAAAAGAGCGGGTTCTATTGGCTGAGAGGCTGGCGATAGCCTCTTTCAGTGCTTGCCAGATTTTCATGAGACTGCCTCCGGTGTTTTGATCAAACCATCAAAAAGCTGTACGATTCGCTTGGCCTGCGCCGCAACTGTGGGATCATGAGTGACCAACACAATCGTGGTGTTTTGCTGCTGATTGAGATTCAGGAGCAGGTCCATGACTTCTTTGCCGGATTGGGAGTCGAGGTTACCGGTAGGTTCATCTGCCAGCAAAATTGCGGGCTCATTCACCAGCGCCCTGGCGATTGCCACGCGTTGCTGCTGCCCGCCAGATAGTTGATTAGGTTTGTGATGTATGCGGTCCCCAAGCCCGACGGATTGGAGTGCCGCTTCTGCCCGCTGGCGCATATTGGCGGTGTTATTGCTGTAGCGTATAGGCAGGGTGACATTTTCGAGGGCGTCAATGCGGGGCAGCAGGTTGTAGTTCTGGAATACAAAACCGATCTTTTGATTCCGAACAATTGCGAGCTCATCATCTTTCAGGTCGGAAACAAGCAAAGAATCGAGATAATATTCACCCGAAGTGGGAGAGTCGAGGCAGCCGATCATGTTCATCAAGGTCGACTTGCCAGAACCGCTAGGACCCATGATGGCAACCATCTCACCAGGAAAAATCTGCAGGTCAATGCCGCGCAATGCTGGAACCATGATCTCACCAAGGCGATAATCCTTGGTGAGATTACGAACATCGATCACGGGCATGGATGCCTGGGAGGTCTGTTCCATTCCTACCTACCCATGCCTGCGAAGGCATCCATCAGCGAGACAGGCGGTGAAAGCAGAATGGATTCTCCATCCTGGATGTCTGCTTGAAGGACTTCGATCTTGCGGCTTGAATAGGCGCCGATTTTGACTTCGACCTCAACCGGTATGCCATCCCGCAGGACGTAAACGTAATAGTTCCCGTTACGGCTCACGACGGACTCAGCAGGAACAGTGTAAGTGTTAGGTTTTTCTTCGACCAGGATGTTTACACCCACTGTCATTCCTGGTCTGATGCCGTCATGCTCTGAATCGAGTTGGATAGTGACGTTGTAATTGACAATCCCAGCAGTGTTTACCCCAACGGTAGCAACTTCAACGACTTTTCCATAAAAGGTTTGATCGAAGTATGCGTCAAAGACCAATTCAGCTTCCTGCCCGGCTTTGATCTGCGGGATATCAACTTCCGAAATGGGCACATCCACAAACAGCTCAGATAAATCAGCGATCTGGGCTGCGGGACTGCCAGCGCTTACCATGTCCCCAAGGTTGTAATTCAGGGCGATGATGGTGCCGTCAAAGGGAGCTTTAATCGTCTGAGCTTCCAATTGCTTTTCCGCGAGTTTGAGCTGTAACTCGAGTTTTGCTTTTACCTCGGGGTCAGGCCCGTTAGCTATCTTGTCCAACTCTGCCTGCCAGGAGGCAATATTCTGTTTTTGCAGGTCGATCTGGCTGTTGAGTGAGGCAGTTTCGCTGGCGATGACAGCAGGGTCACAAAAATCAAGGTCCGCACGGGCGGCTTGAACCTGCAGCCAACCAGTCTCGGTTGGCCAGTTCTGGTAATTCTCGAGGGCATCATCATAAGCCGTCTGCAGGTTGGTCAGACGCCAGTCCGTGCAATCGCGTCTGGTAAGCGCGAGCAGGTTCTGCTCGAGAGTGATGAGCGTCTTCTGAGCGTTGGTCAGATTGTTTTGCAAAGTGACGCGCTGAATGTCTGTATCGGATTCGAGGTTCTGTAAACTGGTTTGTGCGTTGAGTAAATTGAGCTGTGCCTGCAACATGTCTGCGGACAGGCGGGAATCGTCCAGACGATAAAGGATGGTGTCTTCTGTGACCTCTTCACCAACTTCGTGATCCCTCTCACCAACAAAGCCTGAAGTTTGCCAGTAAAGCGTGGCGGATTGACGCGGGCGAATAGGACCAGCTCCACTGATGGTGGAAGTGAGCGTCTCACGCGTGTATGGAACAGTTTCGAGTTGGGCGAGGGCTGCTTCGTTTGCTCTGCGCAGGCGACGTTGGTTCACGACATAGGCTCCTATAATCAGCGCCAGGATAAGCAAAATGATCAGCAGCGTGCGGCCGGTTTTATTCTTTTTCTTGATTTGGGTTCGATCAGCAGTGGACATCAATTCCTCCGAAATAATATTTTGCGATTATACCCCCTAATAATTAGAGAAGCATTAGATGGGATTAGACAAGCCAGGTGATCGAACCGCACCATTGTTCAATTTTCATTGGTGGTAGCCTGCAAGAAAGGTCTTGATTACTTGATCAATTTGGAGATCGATTTAAAGGCTGGGTGTTGAGCAGATCGCAACATACTGAAAAGCGCCATCTCGACGGTGGTCAGATGCACACCCTGGTTGGAAAGCTCCTGCAGGGCGATAGTTTTATTGTAGGGATTGCGTGAAGAAACAGCGTCTGCAGCCAGGTACACTTCAAAACCTTCCGCGATCAGATCGAGGCTGGATTGGTAAAGGCAAATGTGGGCTTCAAAGCCGCAAATAAGCAGTTGTTGGCGCCTGGAATTGCGTATAGCCTGCCGAACAGCAGCGTCTTGCCAGATACTAAAGTGCACGCGCGGCATGTCGGTCTGATCAGGCAGAAGTCCGGCAATTTCAGGGATGGTGTGCCCAATTTTTTCTGGAACCTGTGCGGTGAGGAGCACCGGGATGCCAAGCAGCCCGGATCCCTGGATTAATTGCCCAACGGCGCGGATGGCTGATTCGCTCTCAGCCACAACCCGGGCGAGATTGCCCTGGACGTCAATGACGACTAATAGAGTGGTTTCAGGGTTCAACATGGGCAGAGCTCCTGGTTCGAGGTGATTTGTTTCTATTATAATCAGGCCATGCCTATAAAAGCTGCTTTTCCGGTCATCTTAGATTCAATGAAACTATGGTGGAAGGACTGGGCCAACCAGGTACTGGTATCGCTGGTGGCAATTCTGCTCAGCCTGACCGTTGTGCTCTATCCGATGGTACTTTTTGGCGTTTATGAACAAGCCCTGGACCTGACTCACGGCATTCGCACCGGCATCATTGGTTTCTGGCATGGCGTTAAGAGCTATTGGCGCAAGAGTCTGCCCTGGGGATTGCTGAACCTGCTGGTTCTGACGTTATTAAGTTTAAACATCTGGTTTTATCAAAATACTGATCACCCTGTCGCACTGGTCTTGGTGATATTAATGATTGGATTGGGTTTTTTTTGGCTGATATGGCAATTCTACACTGTCAGTTGTTTTTTCTTACAAGAGGAAAAGACGCTTAAGATTGCCTGGAAGAATGGTTTGGCGATCATTTTGTCACAGCCTGGATATGCATTGGTGATCGCAATTGTGATGTTGGTCTTTTTAGGACTATCCATAACAACTTTCATTCCATTATTCGTGGGTTCAATTCCGCTGATCGCCATCCTGGGATTGCGGGCTGTCCAGGCAACTATCAAGCAGGATGATGCATAATTTGCCAGACTGAAAATTAGTTTTACCGAATTGAAGCGAGGAGTTATGGCGCGAAAAACCCTAGGTTATATCGAGCTGGTGTGGACCTGTGATAGTTGTAGTTGTAGTACAAAAAGTCCAGGTACCATCAAACCCTGCCCTAATTGCGGCTGAATGGCAGCGATTTAAATGCGGTTTGGCCGGCAGCAAACCTGACAAACACACAGCGGATCGGTCAGGCAACCGAGACTTATACCATTTGGTTCAGTGCTGGAGGGCGGGAGTATGATCTGCAGACTTCGGATTACAACTTGTATCAGCAAGCCTATCCTGGCAGCCAGTGGGAACTGGAGGTAAATCAGCTTGGCGGAGTTACATCCGCCATACCAGCGGATTAATCGTTGGCATGCCCCAAGAAACCTATAAAAACCCGCCTGGTTGGCGGGTTTTTTGTGTGAAGTGGTTAGCGATATCCGGGGATCAACACCCAGCGGGCGCCGTCCTTGAAGGCATAATAAGGCAGCCAGCCAAGACCAAAGAACTCCTCGACGATGTCCTTTTTAAGGGGGTTGATGGTGACCTCCCGGATGGTGCCAACCGTTTCCTGTGCGCTTTCCTGGTAGGCATCCAGTTCCTCTTTCATTTTTGCGTCCAGCTCAGCAAGCTGTTTGTTGTATTCTTCAATCATCAGTTCCGACTCTTCCAAGTTGGACTTGGCAGTCGAGGTCAATCGGCGTTTAGTGAGCGAGCTGTTGACGCTCTTCTTACGCCCGGAGAAGAGGCTTATGACCGTGGAGAGACCTGTGCCAGCTTCTTCCATGCGGCGCTGGTTGAGTATCTTCTTGTCTTTTTCAAGTTCGATCTCTTCCTTCATTTTCTTGGCTTCGATCGACTTGCGCAGTTTTTCGTACTTTTCCTCGATTTTCTTTACCGCGTCAGACTGCCCTCCCTGGCTGGCTTGGGTGCAACGGGCTTCAAACTCTTCGCGGCTCTCGCCGGGTTTGGAAGTGAGCTTGAGCTTGTCATTGGTGTAGAGGGTCAGGCTGTTATCTCGATAGATCCATTCCTGGAAATCCTTGGAGAGGCTGGCGATGTTCTTTTCGTCGTCAAACGGGTAGCGTAAATCACCAAAGGTGGCGTTTGGGAGGGGACGGGATTCGGTTGCCAGCATGTCGATCGGATCGTGTTGATACTCAATCCAGCGCACCAGCCCGCGTCCTTCGATGCCGGGAAGATTAATGGAGATTTTCTTTTCCAGATCCACTCCATAAGTACGGTTAGCAAAGTAAACCTTTGCCTGACCTACCAATACGGGTTCATAGTGATAGCGGGGTTCCGCGCTGGAAGGAATGCCACGTTCTGCGGCCAGCTTGAGGGCCTCACTGAGACTGACCGTGACCGGCAGGTAAACCACGCTGACATTAGATGAGAGGAACGGTTCAGTCGGACTGCCGGGAAGGTTCTGGCTTGTACCTCCGCGAACTTCTTCCACGCTGATCGGTGCGCTGCCACCAGCGGCACTCGAGATCTGCAGCACATCTGCTCCAACCAGGCGGTTGAGCTCAGAGATCTTCGTACGCATGATCGGCCCGGGAAGGTAATTCATCGCCCAGCGAGTCGTGAAAATTTCAGGGGTTTTGGCGTGCACATTATGCAGTAAGAAAACGCGCTTGCCGAGGGCGGAGATGGTGGTGTCGAAGTATCCGCGATCAAAGGAGCCTGTCGCAGTCGCCAGGCCATCCAGCAGGCGCTGTTTATCCTGATCCGTCTGGAGTTTGCCGATGATCCATGTGCCGGCGTTGGATAGCGCTTTGTAATCCAGATCGATAGGGTTTTGAGTCGCAAGCACCAAACCAACACCGAAGGCGCGCGCTTGTTTGAGAAGACGCAGGATGATCGGTTTGCTGGGTGGATTTGCGACTGGCGGCAGATAGCCAACAATCTCATCAAAATACACCAGGGCGCGCAGGCTGCTGGTACCGGATTGCGTCCGCATCCAGGTCTCGACCGCGGAATAGAGCAGGGTGATGAAGAACATGCGCTCCTGGTCAGCCAGGTGAGCCAGATAAAAGACGCTGTGGCGCGGTTTGCCATCGGGTGAGTAGAGGAAGGCGCCGATGTCGAGCGGCTGCCCTTGCAGCCAATCCTCAAAAGAAGGCGCGGCGATGAAATTGTTAAGCGCCATAGCCAGTTCAAAGCGGTCTTTTTCCGGGTAGAACTTGGAGAGGGGGAAGACCCCTAATTTCTCAAAGGGTGGCGTCTGAACCTGCATGATGAGTGATTCCAGGTCAAGATCGTGCCCCTGGCTCCAGGCGTTCTCGAAGATGTTGGAAAGCAAAATATGTTCGCGTGAGCGCACGGGGTCGATATCTTGATATCCGACAAGTTCGAGCAAGGCGGTAGCAGTGCTGCTGATGTTCTCTCGCAGGGTTTCTTTGTTTTCCGCCCAGGGGATGGAGGGGGCTTTTAGGGAGGAGAGAATGCTTACTGAGAAGCCGGAATCAGAACCTGGAGTGTAAATGGCATAATCCACATTAGTAGCAAGCTTCTGCATGCGCGCCTGGTCGATGCCTGAACGCTCAAGACCTTTTTGCCAACTATCAGCCGCTTCCGCAGCGGTTTGCTCCGGGGTTTTGCCTTCACGCCGGGCGATGTCTTCATCCACCCAAGGCGCAAAATCTGATGGCAGCAGGTTGGGGAAGTGCAGCAGGTGGTTGGTGAGGTCGCCTTTGGGGTCGATCAGGATGGCAGGGATGCCTTGCAACGCGGCTTCTTCGAGCAGGATAATGCCCATACCCGTTTTGCCAGACCCGGTCATACCGGTTATGACTGCATGGGTGGTGAGATCGCTGGGGTCATAGAAGATGAGTTTGTCGGGGATGACCGCCTTGGTGGCGAGGTCGTAAGCTTGACCGAGATAAAATTCTGAGGAATTGAGTTCCATAAAGCCTCTCCTTATCTATCAATTCAGTATGATTTGATTATAAATCAACGTTATGCGGTTTTAGGTTCGGGATAATGCCCCTGCTTGCGCTCCTGCAAGAAATGGATCGCGGTCTTAGTTAGCCGGCTACGAGGAGATCATGTGGCTCAGGGTCGAATTGGTCTAAAGTTTGCAAAACAGGTCGTTTTCTTATTAGGAATCAAATTTGGATCAAGTTCTCTTCTTCAGAGGGTAAAAAAATGCTATCGGGTCTCTAAAAATTGGACACAGGATGTTGACATCTGGCAATTGACATCTGGCAATATTAACTCAAACATTGCATTTAAGTTATAATATCGAAATTGGAGTCGGAGATCTCCAAAACTCGGGCGAAAAGTTACTATCCGAAACCAAAACCAACCCAGAAAAATAGGTGATTGATCGTATTAGGATATGCAGCAATCGCTACAACTATATCTAAGGAGAAGAAATGAAAAAATCCAAACTTCTGTTTACCCTCGCAAGTGTTCTTATCGTTGCGAGCATGGTTCTGGGAGCGTGTGCAACACAAACCCAGGAACCTGTAGTAACTGAGCCTCCTGCGGCTGGTAGTGAACTGGCCGTGGGCATCGTGCTCCCCACTAAGGATGAGCCCCGCTGGATTCAAGATGAAACCCGCTTCAAGGAAGCATTGACCCAGCAAGGCTATTCCGTGGAAATTCTGTTCAGTCAGGGTGATCCCGCTAAAGAAAAACAAAACGTTGAGACCCTAATCTCCAAGGGCATCAAAGTTTTGATCCTTTGCCCCCATGACGGTACTGCTGCTGCTGCGGCTGCAGAAGCTGCCCGTGATGCTGGTGTGAAAGTGATTGCTTATGATCGCCTTATTCTTGACACCGACGCTGTCGATTACTATGTAACTTTTGACTCTGTCGCGGTTGGCGAAGCCCAAGCCCAATACCTGGTGGACCAGGCAACCGGAACGGGTCTGCCGCTTTATCTCTATGGTGGCGCCTCCTCCGACAACAATGCCTTCCTTTTCTTCGAAGGCGCCTGGAACGTTTTGCAGCCCAAGATTGCCGATGGCACCTTTGTGATCAAGAACTCCTCTGAAGCTGTTGCTCTGCAAGACAAAGCCACTTTGACCCGTGACGAAATGGGCAGGATCCTTGGTCAAATCACTACCAACTGGGATTTCAATGTGGCGAAGAACCTGGCAGAAGCCAACCTGACCGCTGTCACCGCTGCGGATAAGGGCGAAGTCTTCATCCTTGCTCCGAACGATGGTACTGCCCGTGCTATCGCAGACGCTTTCGCTGCCGATACCGATGTGACCAAGTACTATATTACCGGTCAGGATGCAGAAAAAGCCTCTGTCCAGTACATCATCGATGGCAAGCAGTCTATGACCGTGTTGAAGGATGTTCGCACCCTCGTTGCTGATGCTATTGCTGCAGCAGTTGCTTTCCTTGAGGGGAAGACACCTGAGCAGACTCACACCTATAACAACAACGTCATTGATGTACCTGCCAAGCCATCTGCTGTGGTCACCGTCACCAAGGACAATGTAAAAGCCGCCATCATCGACTCCGGATACTATCCGGCCAGCGATTTTACAGGCTTAGAGTAGTATCGATTAATCGTTTTGAAGCAGTGACTGGTTTTACCCAGTCACTGCCCTATCCAGTGTTTTTTGCAGGAGATGTCAATGGAGACGCCCATTCTTGAAATGAAATCCATCACCAAGGAATTCCCTGGAGTGAAGGCGCTAGATAATGTAACCTTTAGTGTACGCAGGGGCGAGATTCACTGCCTTGTTGGGGAAAATGGTGCTGGAAAATCAACCTTGATGAAAGTACTCAGTGGAGTACATCCTTATGGCACTTATTCCGGTGAAATTTTTATTGAAGGGGAACTGCAAAAATTCAACGGCATTCGCGATAGTGAACGCGCGGGTATTGCGATCATCTACCAGGAATTGGCATTAATCCCGGAACTATCCGTGTATGAAAATATTTTTCTTGGAAATGAAGTTACCAATGGTGTTGTGATCGATTCAAACGAGTCGATTTCCCAGGCTGTTGATATTTTGAAAAAGGTCGGTTTGGATGTAAATCCGCTGACAAAAATTAAAAACCTTGGGGTTGGTAAACAACAACTTATTGAAATTGCTAAAGCTTTGAAAAAAAAGGTAAAGATCCTCATTCTGGATGAACCCACTGCAGCATTGAATGAAACTGATAGTGACAACCTCCTTCGATTGATTCGGGGTCTTAAGGAACAGGGTGTAACCTGCATTCTAATTTCGCACAAATTGCGTGAAGTTTTGGAAATCGCCGATACGATTACAGTTCTGCGAGACGGCAAGACCGTGACCACGCTTGATGTCCAGAAAGATAAGGTCAATGAGCCTATCCTGATCAAACATATGGTAGGGCGATCGATCGAGAACGTCTTTCCAAAACGAGAGAAAGTGAAGGTTGGCAAGGAATTGCTCCGACTTGAAAACTGGAGCGCCTATTCTTATGCTCTTGGCAGGGACATCCTCAAGAACGTCAATATCAGTGTGCATGCAGGTGAGATCGTTGGGATTGCTGGCCTGATGGGATCCGGACGTACGGAACTTGCAAAAAGCATTTTTGGCAATCCGGATCACTATCGCCTGAGTGGAAAAGTATTTATCAACGGGGTGGAGCAAAAATTCCGCGGCCCGCATGACGCGATCAAATCATCCATGGCTTATGTTACCGAAGATCGCAAGGGCAACGGCTTGATCCTGATTGAAGATGTCAAACAAAACATTACCCTGGCAAATCTCAAGGAGATTACCGTTGGGGGCGTTATCAATGAAAATGAAGAGATCCTTGTAGCAAACAAGTATTGCTCCGAGTTAAATATCAAGACACCCACTGTCCAACAAAAGGTGCGCAATTTGAGTGGCGGAAACCAACAAAAAGTGTCATTGGGTAAGTGGCTGTTTGTCAAACCTGGGATCATGATCCTGGATGAGCCCACGCGCGGAATTGATGTGGGCGCAAAATATGAAATCTATACAATTATGAATTCGTTGGTAGAACAGGGAATGAGCATCATTATGATCTCATCTGAACTCCCTGAGATTCTTGGCATGAGCGACCGTATTTACGTTATGTCTGCAGGTAAGATTAAAGGAGAAATGCCGGTTGAGGAAGCTTCGCAGGAAAGCATCATGGCGCTGGCAGTCGATTACTAGGAGACGTCTATGGAAAGTCTAAAACAAACAAAAAGTGAAACAGGACAAACCGAGAGCTTTCTGGATATCCTGAAAGCGAATATCGGCCAATACTTTATGTTCATTGCGCTGGTCGTTATTATGATCTTCTTCACTATTACGACGGACGGCGTCTTTATCTCCTCCAGAAATATCAGCAACCTGATCAACCAAATGGGCTATATCGCAGTTCTGGCGGTTGGCATGACCCTCATCATTGTCATTCGTCATATTGATCTTTCAGTTGGTTACCTGGCTGGTTTCCTCGGTGCGTTTTCGGCAATTGCGATGACATTCTGGGGTTGGCCAGTCTATGCGGTAATCCCGGCTGTGATGATCATGGGCATCCTGGCAGGCATGCTCACAGCTACTCCGGTTGCTAAGCTTGGCGTGCCGGCATTCGTTTCAACTATGGCTGCTGGTTTAATCTTCAGGGGAGCTCTGCTGCTGGTCACCATGGGCACGGGCACCATTATAATTAATGACCAGGTTTTCGTCGCAATCGGCAATGACTATATCCCAGATATCAACCTCGAGGGATTTCTTCCTGGAAGACACAAGTTAACCCTGATCATAGGATTGATTGGTATTATTTTCTCTATTTTCTCAGCCATTCGAAGCAGGCGGACCAAGAAATCCTATAATTTCCAAGTTCCCAGTTTTGGTTTGTTCGTTGCCCAGCTCGTACTAATTTCGGCATTGATTGGGTATGTAGCCTGGATACTCTCGGGCTATAACGGCATTTCCTGGAGCCTGGTAATTTTGCTGTTGGTCGTGGGGGTCTTCCAGTTTATCACTACCAAAACACCACTTGGCCGCCATATTTATGCTGTAGGCGGAAACCCTGAAGCTGCAGAGCTTAGTGGTATCAGTGTTTCAAAGATCACCTACATCGTTTTTGGTGCTATGGGGTTCCTCTCATCTCTTTCGGGCATCATGTATGCTTCCCGTTTGCATTCCGCCACCACTACAGCTGGCTTGGGTTTTGAAACAGACGCGATCGCGGCGGCCTTTGTTGGCGGTGTATCCGCGGCTGGTGGTGTTGGCACAATTACCGGCTCAATTATTGGTGCGCTGGTAATGATGTCGCTCCAAAGCGGTATGAACTTGATGGGCATCGATATTTCTGTGCAGTACATCGTTCGTGGAGCTGTACTCGTCCTGGCGGTTGTTTTTGACCGGATCACGCGCAGAAATCAGTAAAACTTGCAAACCTGGAACTCAAGAACTCAAAAGGAGATGGTTAGCCATCTCCTTTTTGTGTATAGTTTTTCCGACTATGCTGGAAAATAATCGGCTAAGTTCAGGGCTTCCAGGCTG
Source organism: Anaerolineaceae bacterium UBA1363 (assembly GCA_002306055.1). Taxonomy (GTDB): domain Bacteria; phylum Chloroflexota; class Anaerolineae; order Anaerolineales; family Anaerolineaceae; genus Mesolinea. Next base: position 913 of record DBRR01000025.1, on the reverse strand, counting down.
GGGATGATAGCAGTCGCAAGGGAAAAATCCTGGCCCAGCGTGACTTCGTTGGGCACTGCGATCACGCGGATACCGGCACGATGAGACGCCACAACGCCGTTGTTCGAATCTTCAAGAACCAACGCGTTTTGCGGGGCAACATCGAGATTCTCAAGTACTTTCAGGTATATATCCGGTTCAGGCTTGGCGTTTTCCACGTCGTTTGCTGTGACGATCGTATCAAAGCGATCGAATATGCCGAGCCGTTGCAAGTGCCCATGCACCCACTTCCGGTCAGAACTGGAACCGACTGCCAGTAAGAAACCTCTGCGAGCGGCTTCATCCAAAACTTGCAGCACACCGGGTTTTGCCTCTTCGTGCTCAATGGTCCGGATGGCTTCACGTTCCACAGCAAGGCGCAATTCCCGGGCTGAGACACCATTATTGAGGTGATCAGCCAGCTGTTGGTGAGGTTGGTATCCACCGATAACATGATTGGCACCAATTAGGTTTTGGTATCCCACCATATCAAACGCGAGACCCACTTTGCGGAACTCACGCTGCCAGATATGGTAATAGATTGCTTCGGTTTCAATAATCAGGCCATCAAAATCAAAAATGATGGCCTGATTAACATGATTTGCTTGTTTGTCGGTCAAAACGCCTACCTCCGCACAGAGCCGGTGCCCCAATAACCACTGCGTAGAGGGGTGATGTCTTCCACGGTGATAAATGCCTCGGGATCGACTTCCAGAGCCAGTTTTTCAATGGCGGGAACATCTTTACGGCGGACAGACAGGTCACAAAGCGAGACGGATCCGTCCTTACCACGGGCTGGAATCTCGGTCACAGCATAATCCATCTTGCGCAAGGCTTCAGCAACCGCATCTCCGTGCTGTTTTGTAATAATCTTCTAGCGACCATACACTTTCAG
>DBRR01000013.1 GCA_002306055.1 Anaerolineaceae bacterium UBA1363 | reverse complement strand
GGGCCTTGGTCCATCCGCTTTGCTGAATTATCAGATTGGTTTCGGTGGGAGTAAACCCCCACCGTACAGATAGTCCTTGGTTCATCCAAATAGAAATATAGCTGAGAGCATTTGTTTAAAAAAATTAGGCACAGAAGGGAATCGTGGTAGCGGCAAGCCCCCGTGCCTGCCAATCGAGCATCAATCCATAGGGTAACCACAGTGGGTTACCCCTACATCTGGTGTTTGAGCGAAAGGTTGCTTTCGTAGGGGCAGACCCCTGTGTCTGCCCTTAACCTGTAAATAATCACCCCGGATAATGTGTAAACAATTATACTTGTCTAAACACCCCTGTGTCTGTCCGATTTGTTCTTCAATCGGATAACCCCACGGCTCTCAAATTCGTTTGGGCGGAATGCGCCTCATTTGCGCACTCCGCCAACTATATCCGATCTTAGCCAGGTAAATCCTTGTCGTCCTCAATCCGGTGCTATGGAGCACCAAATAACCTCACTGTCTATGGTTATAGTTTTTTCGCTGAGGGTCGTGTTGAGCGGAAGGCTGCTGAGAACTTCCTCGTGCTGCTGATAGAGCCTTCCAGCGACGAGCGTGGGAATAGTGGTGGATTGCCAGGGAGCATTCCCGTAAACCTCTTTGAAATTGGCATAACGGCAAGCCATCACCAACTGCAACTTCTCCTGCAAATCCGGAGCGAGTTCCGCGTCATCCATGGTGCGGAAAAGGGTCGGTACCGCATCGTTGGAAAGACCGTGAACAAGGTAAGCAGCATCCAGTTTTTCACCCTGCACAGCTCTTTCCAGATTCTGTTGGGCGATCAAGGAGTCCTCATTGAGCCCAACCATCACCAGCGCAAAAGCCAGCACGCCCAGCACTAACACCAGCCCCAGCTTGCGGAAGGAATTTGTCAGCTCCATGATTATCAGAGCCAGCAAAAGCAGCCCAACGAAGACCATGAAGACGTGGGCTGCCAGGCGCGAGCTGGTGAAGCCATAAGCCTGCTCATAAAGGCGCAGGCGCTGGAAAGCTGAAATCAGCATCACACCAACTTGTGCCAGCAGAAGCCCCGCCATCACCGAAAAAGCGCGTTTTTTTGCCGGTGTGTCTCGTTTGGTGAAGGATGCAAAGCTAAAGTACAAAACGCCAGCGATCAAGGCCACAACCACCAGCTCGAAGAAGCCGCGGCGGGCATACTCGGCATAGGTAAAGCCGTCAATGCTCACATTCGCGGAGCCGGCGAAGAAATAGCGAAACTGCACCACCAGGAAAGAAGCAAACAGGACATTCAGACTGATCAGAGCAATGCTGGTTTCGGTCATTCCCAAAAAGGGTTTGAACAAAGGTTTATCGGGTTGAATCGCCAGCTGCTTTCCGCTCTTTGTGAGAGCGTGCCAGAGCGCCGCTGCCCCAAACCAGGTCAGCAGCAGAATAATGAAAATATGCTGGATGAAATGATCAAAAAAATCTAATTTGAGCCAGTCGAAAGCGGAACCAAGCATCTCCGAAAAGATGGTGTCAGCAGAAGCCAGCAAAAAGCCAAAAAGCAGCAGGAGAGGGATGGTGATCAGCACGCCGCGTAAAATTGCCAGCCCATGATTGCCTTTTTCCGGGGCTTGGTCTTTGTTGTCCTGCGAGAGCTGGATGCCTTCCAGGATCAAAGAAGGTGTGCCGATCACGCCTGAGGGGATCAGCTTGAAGAATTCTCCAATCAATACCCTTAGGCGGAATTGCATCCACTGCCCATTCAGCAGGCTGACCGTCACCAACAGCATGCCCAGGCCGCTGACGAGGACGAGCGCCGCGGATGTGGCGCTTGCACTCCGAAAGCCCGTCAGCAAGGCAGTGAGGCTGGTGAGCACGATCAGCGTTAGGCTTGTGGGCGGAAGCCGCTTGCCCTCCAGGCGTGCACTAATAGCAGCAGCTGCCAGGTAGATATTAACTGTTAATGCCCAGTGCCAACCCCACGACTTTTCAAAGAAGAGCAGATCAAGCAGCACTGCCGCTGCAAAAGCTATCAACAGGATTGGGAATGGGCGTTTCAGCTTTCCATTCACCTGAACAGGGTTTTCTTCGATATCCGTTGGGGCAATTGGTTTCTCGTCGACATTCGTATTGGCTTCAATTTTTGTTTGTTCCATAAACACCTTTCTCAGACCCACAATATCCCTTTTGAGGTGGGGTTCACCAGTTTAGATGTCGTTATGATAACATCTGCGAGGTGTCTGAACCTATCAAAAACTATCCGGGAACGCCAAAACCTCGCTGAAAACTCTAAATCGTATGGGTTGAACACGCAGGGTTAAGACGGGTATGCTATACTTTAACGAAATTATGATTGATGAGGCTATTATGAATAATGTAATTATCGTCACTGATTCATCGGCTTACCTGCCAAAGGCATATGTAGATCAATATCAAATTCCAGTCGTACCACTGACGGTCAACTGGGAAGGTAAATCCTACCTTGATGGGGTCGACATTCAAGCCGAAGAGTTTTACCAACAATTAGCCCAATCCAAAAGCATGGCTACGACCAGCCAGGCGACGGCTGGGCAATTCATTGAATTATTTGGAAAATTACTGGATGCTGGCAAACAGGTGTTTTACCTGAGCATCTCCAGCGGTCTTTCAGCCACGATCGACTCGGCGGTTCAGGCCAAAGCTGAATTGGGAAACCCTGAGAACCTGATTGTGATGGACTCGAAACTTGTTTCGATGGCGCTCAGCCTGATGGTTTTGGAAGTCGCGCGGGCGGCTGAAAAAGGCGCCAGCCTGACAGAATGCCACGAATTAGCCCAGGATGCTTATGGGCGCATTGGTGTCTTTTTCACGGTGGACACCCTCGAATACCTGCATCGCGGTGGGCGCATCAACTCCGCCAAGCGCCTGCTCGGTTCGGCCTTGAACCTGAAGCCGATCTTGGAGATCCGGGATGGGAAAATTGAGCTGGTAGAGAGTGTGATTTCGCGCAAGAAAGCGCTGAACCGCATGGTGGACCTGATTGAAAAGGGCATTGACGGACGCACGCCGGTTCGCCTGGCACCTTTCCATGCCATGGCATTTGATGACATGGTCGTGATGGAAAATCTCGCCAAAGAGCGGCTGAATCCAATCGAGATCATTCGCTCGGAGGTCAGCCCGGTCATCGGCAGCCACGTCGGTCCGGGCACGGTCTCCATGGCTTACATGGTTGGATAAACAAACACTAATTTATATTACAAAGGCAGCTCCTGACTGATATAGCTAGATAACAGCCTAACTTTCTGGAGGAATTATGAAAAAGATCATGCTGGCATTAACAATAATGCTAATGCTTACTGCTTGTGCTCCAAAGTCAACACCTGAGCCGACTGCGACCAAAACTACTGGGCAGGAATGGACGGTTACAAAGTCCACCTATATTTATGATTCACCAAGTTTTGACAGCGACTCAAAAGGCGAGTTAGCTGTGGGGGATATTGTTACGCTCCCAAGCGGTGTAACAAGTCCTGAGTGTAAAACAATATCTGAGCCAGGATTGTCAGCTACCATGTGTTATTTGCGTGCTAAGCGCTCAGGCATAGAGGGCTGGGTGCTAAAGAAATGGATTGAGTAAAACTTAAATGGCACGCTGGGATTGTTTCCTGCGCTGGTTGCATGCAGGGTGAGCGCCCCCTTTACTTCTCTGGGAGTAGTGGGTTTTTATTTTGATAATATAATAAGAGTAATTTCTTAATGTAGGTGTTCGGGGAAGGAAGCACGCATGAAACCTTTTATTGCTAAAAGCCTTGTTGAACCTAAGGGCATTGATAAACTGCTAAAAAGAATCCCGACAGAAAATTTTCTTGTAGAAGTAAACAACCTGCTAGCAAACAATTCTCTTGATGAGATATCAGCGGGTCAGATACAGCAACTTGCAGATAAATATCAGCTTAAGGATGCACCAAAAAAATACAAAAACGAATTGATACAAATGCTAAAAGATTTTCTAACCCAGCATTTAGGCGTTTGGGGTGATGAATATAAAGACTTTAGCTCTGTTCAGAAACTGCAGAATATTTTAGGCATATCTGAAGGCGACTTTGATAAAGAGTACAAACCGCTGGCAATAGAGATGTTTAAAAAGCAGGTTGCCAAGACGCTTAACAGGACTAAGAAATATCAGGATGAAGAAACCAAGGAATTTGAGCAACTTGCTAAGCAACTAAATTTGACAACTGGCGAGGCTGAACAGGTGGTGAATGAGGTAAGGAAGAATATCATTGAGGAATTTTCAGCAAAGATGGTTGCTGATTTCAGAGTGTCGCCGGAAGAAACAGAAGAATTTGAGCGATTATGCAAGGGCTTGGATGTAACAATTGACAGACAAAGCAGGGAACAGCTGAAAAAATTTCAATTGCTTTGGAATATAGAAAATGGCGAGCTTCCGGTTTATGAGCCAAATATTATTCTGCAAAAAAAAGAGCTTTGCCACTATAAGGCTGATGTTAGCCTTTATGAAAACAGAAAGGTTACAGAGGGGGTAAAGTATGCTGGTCCCACTTACCGTTTGAGAATTGCCAAGGGGTTTTCATATCGCTTAGGAAATATTAGCACTCAGAGAGTTTCAAAAGATGTCATGACCTTGATTGATTCAGGAACTCTCTATATCACTAACAAAAGAATTATTTTCAATGGCAGTAAAGGAACTAAAACTATCCGATATAATCAGATCATTGATCTACACCCTTACTCTGACGGTGTAGAGATCGTAAAAGAAACAGGTAAGTCACCAACGTTTATTCTTGATAATTCTGACGGGGTGGCGTTATCTGCAACAATTACAAGGATTATTCAGGACAGCCAAGTTTAAATTATTTTTATTTTTGACCTTAAACTTATTGGGGACAGTATCCATGGCATACATGGTTGGCTAAGCAAACGTAAATAAAAAACTCCTGCATTTGCAGGAGTTTTTTGTTGCAAATCCCAATTACGGGTTCACCACACGCCCCATGAAGACGATGGCATTGGTGGTGGTTTCGTAAATCACATAGATGAAAGGCTTGTCGAGGCGGATCGTATAACTCTGGCTGGGCATGGAGGTCACACTCACTGCCACCGCGGTCGCCGCGGCAGCTTCGGTGCCTTCCTCGTTAACATCGATGGTTGCCTGGTGCAGAACCGAGCTGATCATCAGATCAGGTTTGCCAGTCATGCCCGAGAAATCGGCTTTTTGGGCATCGAAAGCGTCCGGCATGCCAAGCCCAGCCAGTATATCAGCCAGAGCAAAGCGGCTTTCAGCCTGGAATTTTGGCATGCTCAGGTCGACCATGGCTGAAGAAGACTGGAGATCGGACAAAAGTTGTTCCAAATCCTCGGCTGTCAGCTGCGCCTCGAACTCTGCAAAGTCTGCCTGGGGCATGATGGCTGCCATGGCATAGGTTCCGCCCTCGTAGGGCAGCCTGACGGCGGAGAGTTTGTCATTGACCAGGGCAGAAAGGGTGAAGTTGCCGTGCATGAAGGGCACAGTCTTGCTGCTGCCGTCGATGAGCGTGAAGCTGCCATCTTTGGTGTCTTTTTCTTCAAACTGATTGGACCAGGCACCTTTGAAGTAAATGGCGTTTGTGAGCACCATGCGGGTCATCTCATTGAGCACGCCCTCTGGAATGAGCTCTTTGATCTTGTCATTGGTTTGAGCAGCCACCCACAGGTTGATAAGGGCGCGTGCATCCTCGGGTTTGTTGAAGTCCACCAGTTTCAGCCCGGCGTTGTAATTGGCTGAAAGCGTGTCCAGGAAGGCTTGTTCAAAATGGAAGTCCTTCTGAGCCCAGACAGCATTAGCGACCGTGAAGGTCAGAGGTTGAGCATCGCCTTGTAGATTCTCAGGTTGTGTTGTGAGCGCCTGGTTGAGAGCGTTCATCAGGTTGTGGATTTCAGGATCGTTCAGATCCACTCCCAAAACGCTCGCCATCTGGCTGGCAGTCGCGCCTTTAGCGCCGGCAGCGGTCATAAGCAGCGCCTGGAAGATGCTGTAAGGCGAGTAGATCAGGTTGCCTTCTTCACCGCGCAATGCCTGGTAGAGTGCCAGCGCAAACCCGTTATTGGACTGGGCGAGTTGTTTGACCGCTTGTGGGTCAGCTTGGGGATCGACAATGTATGCCACGCTGCCGCTTGCGTCAGTGACTTCGGTTGGTTTTTCCACCTCAGCCGTGGGTTCTTCAGAGTCATCGATTGGGTAGGGTTCCGTTGGGCTCTGCACGGGCACACAGGCTCCCAGCATGAGAGCGCTGATCATCACGATACTGAATAGGATTTTGCTTGTTTTCATTTTTTCTCCTCTTGCGGGTCAATATAGGGTCCGCTGAAAATTGGACGATTATTTCACCCGGTTTGTTCCGATTCGGGCTTAAGGCTGCATTACCGTGCCCACAAAAAGGATGGCACCGGTGGCTGTGTCGCGGATTTGGAAGATGAAGGGACGGTCAATCGTGATCTGCAGGGGTTCTTCGCCCGGGGCAGATTTTTGTCGTACGACTGCAATGGTTGCAGCAGAGGCTTCGGTGCCCTGTTCGTTGACGTCAATAAAAGCTTTTTGGGCAATGGTGCTGACATAGAGAGATTGATCACCACTGATACCAGAAAAATCCGCATCATCAGTGAAGGCAAGCCGCATGCCATTCGCATTGAGAGCCGGGATCAGATCCATTGTTGGGGTCTCGATGCGGAATTTTGGCATGCTAAGCGATACATATACAGGTTGCATTTCAGGGTAATTTGCCTGGGTTGACCAAAGTTGGCCAAGACCTTCGGGAGAGTTCCACAGGTCAAGGCTGGGCATAACGATTTCCATCACCATCGTCCCGCCGGCATAGGGCAACTGCACCCGGGTAAGCTCCTCCGTAACGCTGACCTTGAGCGTCTCGCTCAGGTGCATGGTGGGCACGTTTTGCTGCTCACCACTCAGGAGCGTGAAGGGTTCGTCGGTTGTGGCGGCTTCATTAAAAGGATACTGCCAGGCAGCCTTGAAATAGACCGCATTGGTCAGCGCCAGGGCTGTGTCCGCGCTGAACATGGAAGGATCGGCGAGCTGCGTGATTTTCTGTTCCGTCTGCTCCGCGACCCAGGTGTTGATGGCGTTGGATGCGTCACTTGCGTCAGTAAAGTCGAGTATTTTTAATCCAGCATTGTAGTTTTGGGAAAGAGTATCGAGGAAAGCTTGCTGGTATTGCCGCTCCTTAGCCGCCCAGAGGGCGTTAGCCATCTGCAGCTCAAACGGCTGACCATCGGCGGTTTCAGAGCCGGCAGAGTTGAGCAGTTGCTGGTTGAGCGCGTTGACCAGGCGATGTACGCGGGCGTCCTCCCAAGGGAGGCGCATTGCCAGCCGCATTTCGCTGGCAGTCTCACCCGCAGCACCGGAATAGAGCATGCTCAGCGCCTGGTAGAGGCTGAAGGGCGAGATCACCAGGTTTTCTCTGGCTTCAGCCTGGTGTAGGAAGATCGCGCCTGCAAATTCGTTCTGGCTTGCCACAAGTTGCTGCAGTTCAGCTTCTGTAAACTGTGGCGAGGTTTCGTATGCCAACTTACCGGTGAGGTTTTTAATTTGCGAGGATGGTGTGGGATTGGCAGTACAACCGGCAAGGATTGTGATGCACAGCGCCACAAACGAAATTTTTCGAATCATTAGGTTCCTCCTGAAAAAGGTTCTTATTAGTGACGGTTTTAAGCGCTGTAAAGTTCCGTTAGGGGCTTAATCAAGTCTGCCAACCGAACGGTTGGCAGACTTTTTGCGGAAGTTTTGTCGCTGATAGAGGGTCAGCGATTTTACCAATTTAGAAGATCGCTATTATGCGATAGAACGCCAACCCCACATACTCCCAAAGCACCGCTGCCGACTGGTCAAAAGCCTGGGTGGTGGGCATGAGCTTGGTGATGGTGTTGCGCCAGTCCCAGGCAGTCAGGGTCTGCCAGTCCTGAAGGCTGACATGGTAGTCAGCGGGAGCGGGCGTGACCTCGATGCCGAGTTGGCGGAACACGAAGTAGGCGCGGTCCATCTGGATGGCAGAAGTGACCAGCAGGATATGTTTGATGTTTTGTAATGCCAGGATTGGCGCGCAAAGTGCGGCATCTTCACGCATGTTTTTGGCCTGGTCCTGAACCTGGATAGCCTCAGCCGGCACGCCGAGTTCAAGGAGAAGCGTGCGGGCAGAAGCAGTCTGGATGTAATCCCCGCTGATGATGATGAGGGGTGCGGCTTGCTGCTGGTAAAGTGTGGCAGCATAGAGCAGGCGGTCTGCCTGTTCCTGGACTTCCACACGCTGGCGTGGGGTATCTGCGGGCAGGGTGCCCTGGGCGAGCACAAGGATGGCATCTGCTTGGGTGCCAGTGGTAACAGGCATATGGCGCCATTCCATTGAGCGGGTGAAGAAGGTCGAGAAGATCGGATTACCAAACACGCCAACAATGACAACGCAAATCAAAACCAACCAGGTTGCTGTTTTGGGATGTTTTTTGATCAGGAAGAGGGTGATGATTAGTAACAGGGCAATAAACCCCAGGGGGAGGAAAAATTGTTTGAAAAAACCGATAAGTAGTCCGGACATGATGAACTCCTTCCAATAAACCTGCTTGATATGTTGCAAGAAACGCGCCAACCGATAGATAAAGAGTGGAATGATAATTTTTTGGGATGCCGTCCTGCGAGAAGCAAAGCGACGCAGCAATCTGCTCAATACTTTTACACATAAACACGATATCTTTGTAGGGTGGATTGGCGTCAGAGTATCTTGCCCTGTCTGAACATTGAAATAGCCAACCCACCAAAAAAAATCTTTTCGTGCAGCGTTGATGAATCAATTTCCTTGTGCTGCGGTGGGTAGGCTACAACCCGGTGTGCTCCTGCATAGGCTTTGTGACGCCAACCCACCCTACCTGCGCTTCTCCTATTTTGCGAGCACATTTTTTCGTAGGGCGAGACGAAGTGCAAGTAGGGCGAGATTGAGGGCACCTTGATCGATTTGATGAACGAGCGTATTGTGCCCTCAATCCGCCGATGATAGTAATTTGGGGAGCAAGGCTTGTTTATTGCGAATGATCGATGGTGTGATGGCGGATTGGAAGCACACCAAGGTTTCTGCATGAGGGATTATACAGTGCTTCCAATCGCGCCCTACACAAACTGCCATCCCGATCGTGCCGGTCTCCAGACCGGGCACGCGAACTGACCGAAGGTCTCCAGATTAGCTGATTAAAAGGCAGATCGCCATACCCTGCTTCGCGGGCACAGGCGCAAAAGAAGCTCGCGATGACGAGATTGTTCGTGCCGGTCTCCAGACCGCGCACGCGAATTGACCGAAGGTCTCCAGCTAATGCAATCCAGCCACAGGCAAAGTTAAACCGGATAAATCCGGTCGTAAATCTCCGGGCAATACTTCTCGACAGTTTCGGATGTGATGCTGTTCGTGCGGCATATATCCGCGTAGAGGTCCACGCTTTTGCGCCTGGTGCGCAGCTGCGTGGCAGGGTCAAGCCCCCAAAGTCCAAACCGCTGGCTCCAGCCCCGTTCCCATTCGAAGTTATCCACCAGGCTCCAGTGAAAATAACCCTTTACCGGGATGTTATGGTTGACCATATGCCACAAAGCGTGAAGGTGCTGCAGTAAGTATTTGCGTCTGAAGACGTCTTTACTATCTTCGGCGCCGTTCTCGGTGATATAAATCGGCTTTCCAAATTGCGCCCCCCATTTGATGCATGCCTTGAAACCTTCGGGGTCATTATTCAAAAATCCAGTTTCCGAAAGTTCCGCGCTTTTGGGGTAGGACCGCTGGGTGAACATCTCCGCCCGCTTTCCAAGGTCAAAACGGATCAGATCGCGGGTGTAATAATTCAGTCCGATGAAATCCTGGGTATTCCTGGCTTGGGAAATATCCTCCTTGAGGAAAACGGCATCGAACTTGCCTGTGACCAAAGCCTGAGGAAAAGCTTCATTAAACACTTTATTGAAAAGATTTGTGCTGTAGCGGGTGAGCGGATTGCCATTAGCGGGCAGAAAGCCGCGCCAATTATGCGCAACGCCTACCTGTGCTTCACTTTGCACCTCGTGGATGGCCTGATACGCTGCCGCATGACCTTTGACCAAGTTGCTGAGTACCTTAAGAGCAGTTTTGAGGTCATTTTTGCCCGGCGGAAAGCCTCCGCCCAGGTATCCACCATTCATATAAACGTTTGGCTCGTTGAGTGTGATCCAAAGGCTACAGTGGCTTCCCAGGGCTTCCACCACCCTGCGGGAAAATGCCGCGAAGAGGTCAATAGTGGCTTCGTTTTCCCACCCTCCCATCTCCACCAGCCACAGCGGATTGGTGAAATGATGGAGCGTGACCATCGCCACCATATTGCGTTCTTTGAGCCCAAGCAGCATCTGGCGGTAGCGGTCGAGCGCGCTTTCGTCCCAGCGGTCGGGTTCGGGCTGGATGCGGGACCATTCCACGGAAAGGCGATGCGCGTTTTGGTACGTTTCGTGAGCGCGGTCAAAGTCCTCGCGCCAACGCCCGGCCCACCAGTCGCAAGCCCTGCCGGACCGGTCGCCATTTAATATGCGGCCTTCCTGCTGCTCCCATGCCCACCAATCATTGTTCAGATTATTACCCTCCACTTGGTGTGCAGAGGTGGCGGTGCCCCACAGGAATCCGCCAGGAAATGTAAAGGTAGCTCTTGGCATGCTGGTCTCCAAAAAACGTTTCGATAATTTTACCCGTACTTAATCAAATGGCGCAGGATTTTTACCCTGCGCCATGATAACGATTTTTAACCCAATCCTTTATGCCTCAACCGGCAACAGGAACTGGCTTTGGTAGAGCTCATAATAGAACTCGTGGCGTGCCAGCAATTCCTCGTGGCTCCCTTGTTCTACGATATTGCCATCGCGTATCACCAAAATGCGATCAGCATTGCGAATGGTGGAAAGACGATGAGCAATGATAAAACTGGTACGACCAACCATCAGCTTATCCATGGCTTTCTGGATCAGCACCTCGGTGCGAGTGTCGACCGAACTGGTAGCTTCGTCCAAAATCAGGATGGTCGGGTCAGCCAACACAGCGCGCGCAATGGTCAGGAGCTGTTTCTGACCGGCAGAGACGTTGGAGGCTTCTTCATTCAGAACCATGTCGTAGCCGCCCGGAAGCGTGCGGGTGAAGTGGTCGGCATAAGCCATATCCGCCGCATGAACTACTTCCTCATCGCTGGCATCCTGCCGACCATAGCGGATGTTTTCGCGGATGGTTCCGTTAAATAGCCAGGTATTCTGGAGCACCATAGCCATATGGCTGCGGAGGTTTTCGCTGGTCATATCCTTGATGTTGACATCGTCGATCAGAATTTCACCGCGGTCGATGTCATAGAAGCGCATCAGCAATTTGACCAGCGTGGTTTTGCCGGCGCCAGTTGGACCGACGATTGCAACTTTTTGCCCGGGTTCAACGACCATTGAGAAATTCTTGATGACATATTCGCCAGGGTTATAGCCGAACCACACATTCCGGAATTCTACTTTGCCCCGGACTTTTTCGAGGGTTACAGCATTTGCAGGATCGGGTTCCATCTCATTTTCATTGAGAAACTCGAAGACGCGTTCTGCCGCAGCCGCTGTCTGCTGGAGGACGTTGGCGATGTTGGCCACCTGTATCAAGGGTTGTTGGAATGAACGCAGATACTGAATGAAAGCCTGTATGTCTCCGATACTCAGGCGGTTTTGAATAGTCAGGTAGCCTCCCAGGATCGCAACAGCGACGTAACCAAGATTGCCGAAGAAGCGTGTGATCGGCATGATCATGTTGGAGAGGAATTGAGAGCGCCAGGCACTGGTAAAGAGGGTTTTATTTAGAGTTTCAAAGTGCTCTATGCTGCCTTGTTCGCCGTTATACGCCTTCAAGATCAAATGCCCGCCATACATTTCTTCAACATGACCCTCAATGTGGCCGAGATACTCCTGCTGAAGGCGGAAATACACTTGCGATTTACTTACAATCAACCGTACAACAATCATGACCAATGGCACCATAATAAGGCCGATGAGGGTCATGCTGAGGCTGATGGAAAACATCATGATTAGCACGCCGATGATGCGGGTGACGGAGGTGATGATTTCCGAGAGACTCTGATTGAGCGTGTTGCTGATGACATCAACGTCATTGGTGACTCGCGAAAGCACCTCTCCCTGGGTAACCCGGTCGAAGTAACTGAGCGGCAGTCGGTTGACCTTATGTGAGATTTCCTGGCGCATCTTGTATGTGATGTTGGCAGAAATTCTGGTCATGATAAAGCCCTGAACCAGGCTGAGGACCGATGAAATAACATAAAGTAGCAGCACGCGAACGAGGATCGCCCCAATCGCGGTAAGGTCAATACCCAGTGGGTCGCCCTGAACCATGCGTAAAACACCGGCGTAAAGCTCAGTGATTGCCTCGCCCAGCGTGCGCGGTCCAAAAATTGAGAAGACGGTGCCGCCGGCAGCCATTAGAAGCATCAGCAAGACAGACCAACGGTAGGGTCCAAGGTAGCTGATCAGCTGCTTCATGCTGCCTTTGAAGTCGCGCGGTTTCTCACCCGGCATCAACCTGCCCCCTCTACCTCCTCCACCTCGAAGAGGTCTTGCCATTGTATCCACCTTCTTGGCTTGACTGTTGGCGAAGGGGTTCTTAGGATCGGTTTGGATAGGTTTTTGGTTTGGTTGCTGGTTCATGCTAACTCCTCCGCGCTCAACTGGGAGTTCGCAATTTCCTGGTAAGTATTGCAGTCGGTCATCAGTTCGTGATGGCTTCCTTTGCCCACAACCCTCCCGTTATCAAGTACGATAATCTGATCTGCGTTTTTGGCAGTTGAAATGCGCTGGGTGATAATGATAAATGTGCTATTTGCAATCCTTGGTCGGAGTGCACTGCGCAGGGCTGCGTCAGTCTTGAAGTCCAAGGCCGAGAAACTGTCATCAAAAATATAGATCGGGCGCGGTTTGATGATAGCACGCGCTATCGAAAGGCGCTGCCGCTGACCGCCTGAAACATTTTCGCCGCCTTGCGCGATGGGCATATTCAGTCCGTCTTCGCCATTCAAAACGAAATCAGCTGCCTGGGCAATCGTGATGACCTCGCGCATCTCTTCTTCGGTGGCGTCGGGTTTTGCGACTTGCAAGTTGCTTGCAACGGTGCCGCTAAAGAGCAGCCCTCGTTGCGGCGCAAAACCAATTTGATCCCGCAAAGTGGTTAGAGGCACATCGCGAATGTCAATATCATCAATCGTGATCTTGCCCTTGCTCACATCGAAAAAGCGCGGCAGGAGGTTGATGAGTGTGGATTTTCCACTGCCAGTTGAACCAATAATCGCAGTTACTTTGCCGGGGTCTGCCTTAAAACTGACATCGTGCAGCATGTCCTCTTCAGCATCTGGATAGCGGAAATCAACATCATGAAACTCCACCACACCCTTCACGGGTTGCTCGAAGGCAACCGGTTCGGCTGGATCGGTGATGGAAACTGTTTTCTCGAGCACATCCGCAATGCGGTTGGCAGAAACGTTGGCGCGCGGGATGAAAATAAAGAGCATCGAAAGAATCAAAAAGGAAAACATGATCTGCATCGCGTATTGCATGAAGGCAATCAGGTCGCCGACCTGCATGCTGGATTGGGCTATGATGCCCGCCCCGATCCAGATGATAAAGACCTGGCCTCCTATCATGATCAGGTTCATAGCGGGAAATATGAAGGCTATCGCGCGTCCGATATAGAGCATATTGCTCGTCAAATCCTTGTTGGCGACGTCAAACCGTTCTTCTTCATAGTGCTGTTTGTTGAAAGCTCTGACAACCATGAGGCCCGAAAGGTTCTCGCGCATAACGAGGTTGAGTCTGTCAATAAAGGCCTGGATGCGTTCAAAGCGTGGGACGACAATCGCAAAGAGGGCAATGATTACTACCATCAAAACCCCGACGATCAATGCGATTGTCCACCACATACCCGGGCTTTTTTCGAGGGCGCGCACGATTCCCAAGCCGCCAATAAGAGGAGCCTGGAAGCCCATGCGAATCAGCATAAAGATTGCCATCCGAACCTGGTCAACATCATTGGTGGTGCGGGTGATGAGCGAAGCAGTGGAAAAACTTTCAAACTCTGCGTTGCTGAAATCTGTTACTTTGTGGAAAACACCGGAACGGATGTCCCTGGCAATGCTGGCCGAACTGAGTGAAGCCAAATAGCTGACTACTATGGAAGCAACCAAACTCAACAGGGAAACAACCAGCATTTGCGCACCGATGCGCAGGATGTAATTGGTTTGAAAACGTCCGGTGTCTGCGCCCAGGGAGGAATACTCGCTGGTAATGGCAGAGACAGTGATTTGATGCAGGATGGTTCCTTCAAGCGAGGTCAGGTGCTGATTGACGCTGTCAAGTAACTGAGCCCGTTGTGCCTGAGGCATCATCGAGATCAAACTTAACAGGTCCTGCCCACTGCTGAGCAGGCTAGGGTCAAGCGGAAAACTCTCCCCAAGCATTTGTGTTGCCAGTTCAGGATTCTCCTGGATCATGGTCACGCTTTGCAGTAAAACCAGCGGTTTGGAAATCAGGTTTTCCACTATCAGTTCCTCTCCCTCGTCGAGCGGCTTCAGAGCATAGACTGCCTCTTCTGCAGCTTTGGGGAAATCTGCTGCGAGGGATTCGGATTGTGGGCTGCCTGGTGAAACCAGTTCGTAATATTGCAGTAATTTTGCCTGCTCATCTGGGTAGAGTTTGCCGATGTTCTGGAAAGTACTCTCACTCAAAACCACTGGGGCGCCGGATTCAACGCCTTTCTGCTGGATGCCAACATTAACAATGTCGGAGAGATAATCTGGCAATTGCAGATCGCTCCACGCGACGACCAGCACGAATAGTATTGCTGGCAGGATTAACTTTAAATAAGGTAGGTAGTATTTCTTAAGTCTTAACATGGTTTATTTCTCGATATTTCGGGATTTAGTCCTTTCTGGATTTGTCTGAGCTTTTCGTTTACGGTCTCAAAGATCTGGCAAGCCTGCTCTTGTTGCGACTCCGTCAGGCTGGCAGCCAGGTTTGGCACCCATTTTTGGCGCGCTAGGAAGGCTTTTTGCACCAGGCTCTTGCCGGTCTCGCTCAGGCAGATCCGCTTGCTGCGCCTGTCCATTGGCGCCTCCTGACGGGAAATCAGGCCTGAGTCAACCAGCCGGTCAATCATCTGCGAGACAGCAGCTTTGGTGACACCCAGGTGCTCAGCGAGGCAGTGAATGTTCGTGCAGCCAGCGCGATGGATATTAAAAAGACTGTTGAGATGCGTAAAGGAAAGATCGTACTCCTGCATGAGTTGCGTGTTGTAGATCATGTTGATGTGCATCATCATGACAGCGAATTGGTTGAGTTGTTCAATTAATTTTTCCTGCTTGCTCTGCATCGTAAACCTGCCTTGATAGTTAAACGGGCTTTACTATACGGCATCGAGCAGAAATTGTCAAGACGAAATGACAATCTTTTGAGAATGTGGGTTACCGCTTCATTTAGGCGGAGATAGCGCTACTGAACTGCTCCGGCAATCGCAAGGGTGTAATTGGACGCCTGTGAGAAATCACGATTCATAAACAAAATACGAAAAGTGGCAGGCGCGTTTGCCTCTTCGGTTTGGGTGCGCACATAGCTTTGTTCGCATCCCAACACCCTGCCGGAACTATCAAATAGCGTTACCACTGCGCGCAAATCATTCAAAATTGCGGGTTCAGTGGTGCTGATCGTCCCTTCGACCATGTACCAACCATTTTGAGCGTCATATCCGGCATATGAAACCGCCGGCACTACTTCGCCTGGCACTGCGCCGCCCGTTGCATAAGAAAGGACTTGAACAGCGTAACTTTCGACTTCCTTGCCCTCCACAACGTAAAGGTCAAAGCATGCCCGATTGCCAGGCGCGAGGCTGCCCACCAGCGGGGAGCCGCGTAAGGTTGTCTGACCGCCGGATTTAAGATTGAGGCTTGCTTCAATCGTTACTTTGCTGACAGTGGTAGGTGTGTTGTTGAGCACTTCTCCCAACACATGCACAATTTGCAAATCCTGATCCCGCTCATAGTAGACCCCATCACCTGGCAAGAGAACAATCGGCTCTTTGTAAACCGTAGCTGCCAGAGGGAGAAAGAGCTGACTTTCCGCGCTAAGCGACGGATTGGTGGGGCTGACCATTTTGGCTTGTGTCGGAGGATCAGGGAGGGTACGCTGCAGAACCATCGCAAGCAGAAAAATGTTCAGGGTGATCAACCCAACGAACAATAAGAGGCGGAGGCTTTTCTTTGGCTCAGGCATAACTCCCTCGATGAGGAGACTCAAACCGGTTGTAGCAATTCTTGTGCCAAGGGAGAAATGTTGTTAGTTTGCTATTTTGTCACTGCGAAAAACCCATCAGGGTGACGCTATCAGTCCTTGGGCTTCCCCTGGTCGAAGATCCGTGTAGCGAAGCGAAAGGGAGGGAAGCTGGCTCCCACCGTGTAACGGATGGGAGACTGAAGAGGGTGTTCACTTTTTATAGTGCGCGCGAATTGGCCGAAGGTCTCCATTTAATCCAATCCAAATGCAGATCGCTTCGCTTTGCTCGCGATGACGAGATTGATCGTACCGGTCTCCTGACCGAGCACGGCATCTGACCGAAGGTCTCCATTTAATCCAATCCAAATGCAGACCGCTACACTTCGCTCGCGATGACGAGATTGATCATGCCGGTCTCCAGACCGCGCACGACATCTGACTAATTGACCGCGTCCAGGTACACGAACAGACACGGAGGTCTGTCCCTACCCTACTACGCCTGTCTTTCAAAAGAATCGTATGTGTATCTATACGGTACACCTCATCCACCATCCCCAGGGCAAGGAGAAGGCTTAAGGAGAAGGCGTGTAACCTATTCCCCAAAATTATCCAGGAATAACTTCTTTAATTCAGCTAAGAGGGCGTCTTTCTCCGGACCAGTAGCTTGAAGAAACAATTCATCTCCTTGCTTGGCTCCCAACAGCATTACCGAGATCATGCCTTTAATTAAGACTGGTTCAGAATTTTCGGTTCGGTTTGTAACGGTAAGTTTGGCGTCATACTTCTTGACAGTTTGGATAAATAACGCTGCGGGACGGGCGTGTAAACCGCTGGGATTAGTGACTGTTATCTGCAGTTCAGCTGCCTTGTCGCCATTAATTACCTCAGGCTCTAAAATAGCCATTTCGGGGCCAGCCTGTGGATCCATGGTTTCTTCTTCGCTAACAATCTGCTGTTTCTTCGCTGCAAGGGCGTTCATCGCCTCTTCATAAACCTCTTGAATCGGGCTGCCAAGGTTAGCCTGCACACCAGCAGCAATGGCGCCTTCTACAAAAGGTGCCGGGCACATCCGCACCCTGGAGGCGATATCTTCATCGATCATCTGCAGTGCCATTTCTGTACTCAAAATCGCGCTGCCCAGATCCATCAGAACCAATACGTCATTATTCTCCGCGAGTTCACTCAAGGCTTCCATGATCTCGACCGCATCCGTACCAATTTCATCATGATCATCGCCAAGCCCGGCTGCGACCTTAATTGACAAATCAGGAGAAGGAGCCATTTGCCTTACAAGCTCGGCTGTTCCCTGGGCGAGTTTATGGCTATGTGAGACAAGTAAGATATTGACCATTATGTCCCTCTATTTTGGATCTTTAGAGTTGTCGCTTTGCTTGGGTTTAGGATGAAAGAGAGAATGAAACCAATTCATTCCAAAGAACACGAACCAGATACTGCCGCCAAAGAGGATACCCCAAAGCAGACCACGCCCCCAATCCCCACTTCCCATGATGATCTGAACCGCTACTAAAATCATAATGGCGATACTAATAATTGTAATCACAATAAAACCGGTTCGTCTCTGGATCCATGGCTTACTGAAGTCTTCAGAGTTTACTTCTTCTTTTTTCTTTGAGTTGGCGTTTTTATTATTTTTGCTCATCTCTTTTTACTCCTGTATGGCTAAAAATTAGGGGCGAAGATACAAGTCTCCGCCCCATAATTCTAAACGAACTGAGAAACTAGTTTTCGACCCAATCGAAGGTGCGGGTAACCGCTTTCTTCCAACCCTTGTAGAGTTTGGCACGGGTTTCCGGATCCATCTTTGGAAGCCATTCTTTGTCCTTGCCCCAGTTGACGCGTAAATCTTCGACCTTCTCCCAGAAGCCAACAGCCAGGCCAGCTGCATAGGCAGCGCCCAAAGCGGTAGTTTCTGCGACGGTCGGGCGAATCACGGGCACACCCAGGATATCGGCTTGGAATTGCATCAGGGTCTCATTGAAGACCATGCCGCCATCAACCTTGAGAGCGGTCAGATCGACGCCAGAGTCCTTGTTCATAGCTTCCAGGACTTCAGCAGTCTGGTATGCGGTTGCTTCAAGGACGGCGCGTGCGAGATGTCCACCATTGATGTAGCGGGTCAGCCCGACGATTGCGCCGCGGGCATCGCTCTTCCAGTACGGAGCAAACAAGCCGGAGAAGGCCGGGACAAAGTAAATGCCGCCGGAATCTTCAACGCTGTTAGCCAGCATTTCGATGTCGGATGATTTTTCGATCATCTTGAGATTGTCGCGCATCCACTGCACCAGCGCTCCGGTGATGGCGATGGAGCCTTCCAGAGCGTAAACAGCGGGTTCGTTTCCAATCTTGTAACCAAGGGTGGTCAGCAGACCATTCTTGGATTGGATCGGTTTATTACCGGTGTTCAGGAGCATGAAGCAGCCAGTGCCATAGGTGTTCTTGGCTTCACCTGGGGAGTAGCAGGTCTGTCCAAAGAGGGCAGCCTGTTGATCGCCCAAATCACCAGCCACAGGAATACCGTCCAGAGCACCGCCCTTGCAGTAGCCATAGACCTGGCTTGAAGCTTTGATTTCGGGAAGCATTGCGCGGGGGATACCCAAAATTGCGAGCATCTCTGGATCCCAATCAAGGGTTTCCAGGTTCATCATAAAGGTTCGAGAAGCGTTGGTGACATCTGTCACATGAACGCCGCCGTGAGGACCGCCGGTGAGATTCCAGATCACCCAAGTGTCGATATTGCCGAAGAGGATCTCGCCTTTTTCAGCTTTTTCTTTTAATTCTGGGTGGTTGTCGAGAATCCATTTAGCTTTCATACCAGAGAAATAGGTGGCCAAAGGCAGACCAACTTTGGTGCGGAAGCGATCCTGACCGCCGTCTTTGGCTAATTCATTACAGATTTGATCTGTACGGGTGTCCTGCCAGACAATAGCGTTGAAGACTGGTTTGCCAGTGGCTTTTTCCCAGACAACGGTGGTTTCGCGCTGGTTGGTGATACCGACAGCTGCAATTTCTTTGACATCAATCTTTAGTTTATCCAGCGCACCCTTGATAACATCCTGGGTTGCCTGCCAAATTTCTATAGGATCGTGTTCGACCCATCCTGGTTTTGGATAGATCTGTTCGTGTTCTTTTTGATCATAGCCAACCACTTTACCTGAATGGTCGAAAACCATAAAGCGGGTGCTGGTGGTTCCCTGATCAATTGCTGCTACGTACTTTGCCATAATTTGTTCTCCTTTTTCTATAGTAATTTTCATTGAGCCAGACCTTAACAGTCTGTCCAAGTTTCAGCGGCTGTTTTGATGAGTAAATAGGTAGAAGTCGCTCCAGGATCTTGATGACCGGCACTGCGTTCCCCCAGGTAGCTTGCACGCCCTTTGCGTGCCACCAATGGAATGGTAGCCAACATGCCTTCATGAGCCGCATCGGCTGATTTTTGCAGTGCTTCTCCAACCGACGCTCCATTCCCCATAGCTGCACTTAAGGCATTCAATGCTGGATACAGTGCATCCAGCATGGTCTTGTCGTTTGGCAGGGCTTTGCCCAGCTTGGCAATACCAGTAGTGCCTGCTTCCAGGGCTTGAGCCCAATCGTTCAGATCCATTTCCATTTTCGCGCCAATAGTCATTCCAGCTTTCGTAAACATGGTCGAATAAAGTGGACCTGCAGCCCCACCCACCTTGGACAAAAGGGTCATTCCAACATTTTTCAGAATGGTTCCAATATCTTTGTCCTCAACGGATGGCAATTTTTCAAGCACAGCTCTAAAACCACGTCTCATATTGGCGCCATGGTCAGCGTCACCAATCTCACGGTCGAGGTCAGTTAACATTTCACAGTTTTCTTCGATCGCTTGAGCGTAACTTTTGATCCAATTCAATACATCATCTCTCGTAATAGCCACATTTGCCTCTTTAGAGCGCTACTGGAGTTTTAAACTCCAGTAGCGTGAATAAGATAAACTAAATACCCCACCGCATTCCGGCGGTCTTGACCGGTGCGTCCCAGAGTTTCTTTAAATCCTCGTCCATTTTCAAAAGGGTGATGGACATTCCAGCCATTTCGAGGCTGGTGATGTAAGGACCGATCAGATTGCGAACTACCTTAATGCCCTTGGCATCGAGAATTTCCACTGCTTTTCTGTAGACAATGTAAAGCTCGATCAAGGGAGTGCCGCCCATGCTGTTTACAAACAGCAGGACTTCATCACCTTCTTTATAGGGCAAGTCTTCGACAACAGGCTCAAGTAGCATTTCAGTGATCTTATCTGCTGGTTCAAGCTTGATGCGATGTCGACCAGGTTCACCATGGATACCGATACCGATTTCCATTTCATCTTCTGGCAGGTCGAACGAGGGTTTGCCAACATGCGGGACGGTGCAGGAAGTAAGCGCCATGCCCATACTGCGACCTTGACCATTGACTTTGCGTGCCAGGTCAGCACATTCTTTTAGAGAACGTCCTTCTTCGGCAGCAGCACCAACGATTTTCTCCATCAAAACAGTCAGACCTACACCGCGTCGTCCAGCAGTCCATGTGCTGTCTTCGACAGCAACGTCATCATTAACTATGACTGATTCGACTTCAATCCCTTCGTCACGCGCTAAATCGGCTGCCATTTCGAAGTTCATAACATCGCCGGTATAGTTCTTCACAATATGCAGAACGCCTGCGCCACCGTCTACTGCTTTGGTCGCTTCAAGCATCTGGTCTGGAGTCGGGCTGGTGAAAACAGCACCCGGGCAAGCGGCATCTAACATACCTTTGCCGACAAAACCACCGTGCATGGGTTCATGACCGCTGCCCCCACCGGAGACCAGCGCAACTTTACCTTGAACTGGAGCATCCGCACGAACGATGAAATCAGGGTCATAGAAAACCTTGACCAAGTCGGGATGAGCCAGTTCAATACCTTTGAGTTCTTCTTTTACAACATCTTCAGGGTTGTTAATCAATTTCTTCATATAGAATGTCTCCTTTCTTCACCTGGAAGGAATTTTCCTTTACCAAGCATTGACGTGACCAGCGGTCATAAGTGGTCAGATTGTGTACTAGTCTCTCTTGGGCAGGTTCTTGGCCACAACCATGTCATAGAGCCAGAAGCCGATAGGACCAGCAATTGCTGGAACCAAAACAGGAACGATCAGCCAGTAAATACCATCGAACAAACCCTTTGTTCCGACCAGGGCACCGAGGAGGCGGGGACCCAGGTCACGGGCGGGATTGATGGAATAGCCGGAAGGACCACCGAGGGAAAGACCAACAGCCAAAACAGTGAAACCAACGATGAAAGCACCGAGGTTGTCTTTGAGACCCATGTTCTTTGCGTCGCCACTCGCTGCGATACCCCACATGAGCATTAAGGTTCCGAATAGTTCCGCGATTGCGGCAGTCAACATGCTGTAGCCGCCAGTTGCACCAGAGCTCTCAGCGCCCCACCAAGCCTGTCCGAAGACAGAGCCAGGTCCGGTTGACCAGACATTGGGCATTCCAGCAGCCACGAGGCCGTCGCGATAAATAAAATAAACGGCAGCAGCACCAAGGAATGCACCGATCATCTGAGCAACAATGAAGGGTAAAACTTTCTTCCAGGGGAAGCCACGGCGGACAGCTAAACCAAGGGTCACTGCGGGGTTCAGGTGTGCACCAGAGACACCCCCAGAAACGTAGACAGCGATGATCACTGCGAACGCCCAACCGATGGTAATGGTGTTCCAGTTATAAGCGGTACCAGCAACACGGGGTGCCAGACCAACATTGGCGACAACACCATCACCCAGCAAAATCAGGATGAAGGTGCCGAACACTTCGCCGATAAACTCTTTCATAGTACGATTTTCCATGGATATTTCTCCTTTTAATTTGTGGTTTGAAAAAAAATATGATACTTCGTGAAAAAAACATTACTTTATTAGATCGATATGCGCCTCCTTTTGCGGTTAATTTTGACAGTTGTCAATTTCTTTCATGGTAATCTTGGGAAGGTAAATAAAAAAAAAACACACCTGTATCGAGGAATTGTTCGAAACAATCCTCTCTCAATAACAGCTGCATTCTTTTTGGGCTACTCACTTTAGTATCCTCTTACTCCCAAGAACCTAAAAGATTTGCCAAAATTGATATCGACTAAAGAACTCAATATAGCCGATATTACCTAAGAATAACTATATCACAATCTCTCTCAATTATACAAATATGAGGGTGTTGAAAAACAAG
>DBRR01000008.1 GCA_002306055.1 Anaerolineaceae bacterium UBA1363 | reverse complement strand
TATTAACGCGCGTTAATACAACTACAAAAAGCATAACAAAAATAGCCCCGAATGTCAATACCGAATCAGGCAATCCTTGTGAGGGGGTCAGTCAATCTACATTAAGTAGATTTTTTTGATCCCAAAATCCACCAATCAGGCCCCTCACAATCAGGTCCCGATTCAATATTTCATTTTATAATCTAGCGTACAACAAATACCTATGGCAAATCGTATCCGCTACCGCTTTTCGAATTTGTTCCGCATCCGCCCTGAGGATAACGTCCCTGCATCCGTCGCGCAGCATTTTCGCCATAACGTCATCATCAACACCCTGGATATTAGCTTCTTTTTCATGGCTGACAGCTTTTGGAACATCAACACCATCATGCCTGTCTTCGCTGCCACCCTCACTGACAACCCTTTTATCATTGGTCTCATGCCCGCCATCGTCAACGCTGGTTGGTTCCTGCCCCAGATGTTTATTGCTCCCAGGGTTACGCACACCCAAAAGATCCTGCCCCTTTCCATCCGCTTGGGTGCTTTTGAAAGGCTTCCCTACCTTTTCTTCGCTGTGCTCGCCCTTGCCATCCCGCATATTGGCAAATCCACCGCCCTTATACTCCTGATCCTGCTTATGAGCTGGCGGGGTATAGCGAGCGGCATGTCTGCCTTGCCCTGGCAGGAAGTGATGGCGCGCGTCATTCCCCTAAGTCACCGTGCGCGTTTCTTTGGTTTTTCACGCGTTTTCGGCCAGGGTGCCGGAATTCTCGGCTCCATCCTCAGCGGTCTCATCCTCGCCAATTTGAGTTATCCCCACAATTACGCCTTGGGATTTGGTATCGCCGTCATCTTCCTATGGCTCTCCTTCGCCTGCTATGCTCAGAATCGCGAGCCCGAACCAGAGCAGCTAAACCCACCCCCCTCCGAGCCCGGATTGCCACAGCTAAAAAAACCTGCCATTGACTTCAACGTTTTTGGGCAAGTCATCAAAAAAGATGCTAACTTCCGTCTCTACCTGATTGCCCGCTCAATTTCCTTCATTGGCAACATGGCTACTGCTTTCATTGCGGTTTATGCCATCAAAGCTTTCCACCTTCCTGATGAACAGGCTGCCGTCTTCACCGGCATCATTCTTGCCAGCGGAGTATTAGGGTATGCCTTTTGGGGAGCCATTGGCGACCACATTGGTCCCAAAAACATCATGGTTTTGTCTTTCATCTGCTGGTTTGCCGCTCTTCTCGTTGCAATCTTCAGTAAAAGTATCTGGCTCTATTACCTGCTCTTTGCTTTGTTTGGTCTATATCAATCCGGGGTTGGCGTTGGCGACAGCATGCTGATCATGGAGCTGGGTGACGAATCGCTCAGACCCACCTACCTCGGCATGGGCCGCACGCTCACAGGCTCTTTCCTGCTGCTTGCTCCTGTCCTTGCCGGCTCGCTTGTGGCGCAATACGATTACATTGTCATGTTTATTGTCTCAGCTTTCTTCACCGCGATTGCTACCCTGCTGATGGCGCGTGTCAAAGACGTTCCCCGGAGTTAATCCTCAGCAGGAAGCCGGTTAAATTTCTAACGCGAGGAGAGATAATATGCAACAACAAAAAGACCCCGACTTAGGGTCTTTTTGTGCTTACCATATCTGGTTCTAAATGAAGAAATGCGTGTTCGAGTTGCTCGCTGCCGCTGCCATCGTCGCGACACCTGCCACCTCTACACCGTCAATCAATTCTTCCGCCCGGATACCCATCAAGTCCATCGACATCTGGCAAGCAAGCAGTTTAACGCCATTCTCCTGGGCGGTTTTAATCATCTCGGGCAGGGAATCTACGTTGTGTTTCCGCATGATGCCCTTGATCATCGCTGCGCCTGCTCCCATCATGTTCATCTGCGAAAGATTCAGCTTATTAGCCCCTCTTGGCAGCATCCAGCCGAACATCTTCTCGATAAATGTCTTCTTAAGGGCGGGAGCCTGAGGCTTCTTCAGGATGTTAAGACCCCAGAAAGTGAAAAAGAGCGTTGCCTGCTGCCCCATGGAGGCAAATCCATTAGCAATAATGAACGCCGCGATCGCCTTATCCAGTTCCCCGGAGAACACTACCATCGTCAGGTCTTCCCCTTTGGTATGCTTTTGTGCCTGGGTCTCACTCACTGGCGCTGATGCTACCTCTGCTGTACCCTTTTGCACGACTGCCGTTATTTCTCCCGATTTCATCTCAAGTGATAACAACTTGTTGCCGGTCGACTTCGCCCACGCTTCCACATCCCGGGCAAACCCCATATCCGTTGCCTTCACCGCCACCTGGTCGCCATCTTCCATCTCTTTAATCTTCGTGTAAAGCTTCAGGATCGGCCCCGGGCACTGCAATCCGCAGGCATCAAGTTGGTACTGATTGCCTCCTGTTACGACTTTTTGTTCTTCTTTTTCCATATTCACCACCGGTTTTACCTCCATCAGCTTTGGTTCTATATGTGCCGCGGTACCTAAGGCATACGTCTTAAATCCTCCAGAAAGGTTGTAGGCGTCAAAACCCTTCTGGCGTAGCAGGCGAGTGGCAAAATAGGAACGCTGCCCGGTTGCGCAATTAACCAGGATCTTCTTGTCTTTCGGCAGTTCAGCCAACCGCCTTCTCAGTTCACCAAGCGGGATGTTGCGTGAGCCTTCCACTGTTCCCACAGCCAGTTCTTCTTCTTCTCTCACATCCAACTTAAACCATTCCTCGCTGTCCAGTGCCGCGACCTCATCCCAATGCTTCACAGGGCAGTCTCCCCGCAGCAGGTTCGCAGCCGTAAACCCAATATTGTTCACTGGATCTCTCGACGAGCCAAAAGGCGGCGCGTAACTCAGTTCCAAGTCTTCCAAGTCAAACACGGTCAACTTCCCATGCATTGCCGCCGCGATCACATCGATGCGTTTTTCCACGCCAGTCGTTCCTACCGCCTGGGCGCCATAAATCTGCCCCTCAGGTCCGAACAACAGTTTTAGTTGGATCGGGGATGCCCCCGGATAATAGCTGGCATGATTGTTATTGTGTGTTGTTACCGACTCGAATGCCAGCCCCGCCTGCTGCAATTGCCGGCTGTTCAAACCCGTTGACGCCACGGTCAGATTGAACACCTTGACTACTGATGTCCCTCTTACGCCTTTAAATGTCATATCCCTGCCAGCGATGTTGTCCGCCGCCACTCTCCCCTGCCGGCTTGCTGGTCCTGCCAACGCCAACGATGTCGGTTGACCGGTAATGGCTGACTTCACTTGCACGGCGTCTCCCACCGCATAAATATCAGGATCGGACGTCTGCATGCGTTCGTTTGTGACGATATATCCCCTCTGAGTAACCTCAATCCCGCTTTCCTTCACCAGCTTCGTGTTTGGTCGCACCCCAATTGCCAGGATGACCAGGTCAGTTTCCAATTCTTTTCCGCTGACGGTCTGTACCTTCAGTGTCCCTTTTTCTTCCACCTTTCCGATTGCCTTCAAACCATCCCCCAATACCAAACCTATCCCGTGCAGCGCGAGGTGCTCATGCACCTCTACTGCTAGTTCGTAATCAATCGGCGCCATCACCTGGTTGAGCATTTCCACGATGCTGACGTTAATCCCGCTTTCCGCAAGGTTTTCCGCGACTTCCAAACCGATGAACCCGCCGCCTATCACAACGGCACGCTTTACCTGCTTTGCCTGGATGTAGGCGTCCAGCGCATCCAGCTCAGGAATGTTGTGCAGCACAAAAACGCCTTCAAGGTTCACGCCTGGCAGCGGTGGTATGATTGGCTCTGCTCCGGGAGCCAGCACCAGCTTGTCGTAGCTTTCCCCGTACTCCCTGCCCCCGGGATGTTCCCTTACCAGCACGCTTTTTGCTTCCCGGTCGATTGAGATTACCTCGCTGTTGGTGCGCGCGTCAATATTCAGTGTTGCCTTAAGGCTCTCGGGCGTGGTCACCAAGAGCTTCTCCCGCTCGTTGATGGTGCGGCTTAGGTAGTATGGCAATCCGCAATTCGCAAAAGAGACAAACGGTCCCTTTTCCAGCATTACAATCTCCGCCTCTTCATCCACCCGACGCAATCGCGCCGCTGTACTTGCCCCGCCTGCCACACCGCCAATGATCACTACCTTCATTTATGCCTCCTCCGGCAAAATACCTAAAAATGTTTGTGCCTGATCCAAATGGCTCTCAAGGTGCCTGCCAAGGATCCTGCGTAAAATATCAATAACGGTTGTCAATTCCGGTTCTGCCAACGCATACCAGATCGTTGTCCTCTGCCGCTCCGCCCGAACGAGACCCCTCTCGCGCAGCACGCGTAAATGCTGCGACACCGAGCTCTGTGGGATGCCTATTTCCGCGGTTAATTCGCCCACGTTCAGCGATTTCTCATCCAGCAGGTACAGGATCTTCATCCGCAGCAGATGGCTCAAAGCCGGGAAAATCCTTTCATGCAGTAACTCTAACTCTTTGTCGAGATAATCCCTGTTCATTAATTTCCTTATATGCGTTTATCCGAATATTCCGAACAAGTTTACACCCATCCGCCCATTTATTGGCACGACTTTCCAGTTTCGGCGGGTCAATATGCGTTGGTGGCAATTGCATGTTCCAGTGCTGCACACCACCCTCCTCCTCGAACAAAAACCGGGATACCATGATCCCGGTTTGCTGTAAAACAAGCTTCAAATCTTTTTATTTCGGTTCACCAGCCACTCAATAATGAGCGTCTTCTCTTCCGGGTTGATCTTTGCCCCATTCTGGATCATCTTGTCAATCGTCTCCGACCACTCCGCTGCGGTTTTTTCTTGCTGTAGGACAAATTCCAGCGTGTGTTTATCGTGAATTTTCTCCGTGATCAATGCTTCCATTTCAGCGTCCTCTTTACCTGCTGCCTGTGTATCCTGCGCCACCTTCGTTTCTCCCCCCGAAGAACACGCCCCAAGCACCAGGATCGCCACCAAACCTACCGCAAGAAATGCGAAGAATGTTTTTTTCATCTCAGTCCTTTCTACTAAGTAAGCTAATTCTATATAACTTCAAATCTCACTTCAACCTCCTTCTTCCACAAACCCTCTGTGGATTTACTGTCATTCTGTAGGCAGGGACACGAAATGTACTGCGTAAGCACCTTATTCTCGAAAAGTGCATGGCTTGATACCCTGCTTCCCGGGTACAAGCGCCCATCCGTAAAAACCCGTCCGTACGGGAGGGTCTCGGTTCTACTGTCTTGCCTCCTACCCACCCAAAATCAGGTATGATTAAGCCATGACTAACACCCCACCCATCCGCCTGACGTCGCTCTCCGCTTGCGCGGGTTGAGCGTCCAAAGTCGACGCGGAAACGCTGGCGCAGGTTCTGCTGCCAATCAAAGAAACTTTTCAGGGTAAATCCTACCCTGATCTCCTCATCGGGCTTGAATCTGCTGACGATGCCGCTGTCTGGCGCCTCGACGACCGCCAATCCCTCGTCGCCACTGTCGACTTTTTCACTCCCATTGTCGACGACCCCTACGACTACGGCGCGATCGCTGCCGCCAATGCTCTCTCCGATGTCTACTCGATGGGCGGCAAACCCCTCTTCGCGCTCAATATTTCCGCCCTCCCTGCCGCACTGCCCATGGATGTCACTCAAGCAATCGTGCGAGGTGCTGCCGAAAAAGCCCTCGAAGCGGGCGTTGTCATCGCAGGCGGGCACTCTATCAAGGATGAAGAGCCCAAATTTGGTCTGGTTGCTCTTGGAATCGTCCAAAACCACCAGCTCCTGACCAAATCCGGCGCACGCCCTGGCGACCGCCTCTTTCTTTCCAAACCTCTCGGCACCGGCGTCATCACCACAGCCCTCAAACGCAATCTCACCTCTCCCGACGAACTCGCTGATGCCGTCACCTGGATGAAACGCCTCAATCGCGATGCAGCCCAACTCGCGGTTGACTTTGGACTCCACGCTGCCACTGATATCACCGGTTTTGGACTTCTGGGGCACGCCACCGAGATGGCTGAGGCAAGCGGGGTCTCCCTGCGCATCCATTACCCCAGCATCCCACTTATGAAGTCTGCGGAGAAATTTGCCCTTGCCTACACTTTCCCTGGCGGAGCTTCAGACAACCTGCTTTACTTCAGCCCCAATGTCACCATCGAAGGCGAGCTTTCCATCAATCTCCAGACTCTCCTCTACGATCCGCAGACCAGCGGCGGGCTGCTGATGGCCGTACCGGAAGGCAAAGCCGAAGAATTCCAGGCAGAAGCTGACGCGCGCGCAATCCCGATGTGGCAGATCGGCTCCGTCACCACCGGTTCAGGCATAACCATCCTGGCAGAATAACACCAAATTTTAAGGATTAGAAAGCAAGGTTGTGTTTCAGCACAACGGCTTGTATTGTGTAATTTGCCAGGGAGGAAAAATGCCAGGAATTTAAAAAAACCTGCATTGAGATAAAACGATCCAAAGCTGTGATTGGCGCTTGACGGAAGTAGGGGCGATGGTCGTGTAAAGCCTCCCCTTGTGGGAAGCCTCGCCCGGGAGGCTTCTCCGTTCACTTTAGGAGGAATAGGCAGGCCTATTCCCTACGAAAAGATTTTCCCCCAGATTGCTGTGCTTCAGGGATACTATCAGAGGATTCGGTGGAGTGGCAGACCCCACGAACAGATACGCGGGGCAGGCAAGAACGCCATTTCGCCCGACAAAAAGATCAAGGATAAAGACCCTCTTCAGTCTTCCATCCGTTTCACGGTGGAAGTCTGCTCCCCCAAGGGGATGCTTAGGTTACTCAGTCCGACATAGGAAATGTTTATCAAAAGTAAATTCAGAAGGTTCTTATTAAATATTTCAAAGAAAAGAGTCTATCTTGAATGAGTTTGCACAAAAAATAGGGGGAAAGGATCAAAAAAAGGCGGTCAAAAAGCGACCGCCCAAACAAACAAAACATAAGTTACTGAGTCTAACCTTTGACTGCTCCCTGGGTCAGACCGCCGACGATTTGATCCTGCAGGATCAAGTAGATGATCATGATCGGCAGAGCAGCAATCAAAGCACCGGCAGCGAAGATGCCCCAGTTCTTGGTGTACTGCCCGGCTGTGAAGATTTGAAGACCAACCATAACGGTCTGCATCTCACGCTGAGTGAGTAGGGTGCGTGCGATAATGAATTCGCCATAGGTCCCGATGAAACTCAGAATGGAGATAACAACCAAAATTGGTCGCAGGAGAGGTAGGATAAGTCTTGAGAAGACCTGCCAGTCGGTAGCGCCGTCTACATGCGCGGATTCGTCGATATCCCGAGGGATGGTATCCATGTAACCCTTCATCAGCCAGATGTTCATGCCCATGGCACCGCCGGAATAGACCAGGATCAAGCCGGCATAGGTGTTGAGCCCAAAGAAGGGGATGACATCTCCGATTTGCTTGATGATGGTGAACAAAGCGACGATTGCCAGCAGGTTTGGGAAGCTCTGAATGAGGAGGATAGCCTTAAGCATGCTTTGCCGACCCTGGAAGCGGAAACGCGAAAAGGCAAAAGCTGCCAGCGTGGTCAGTGATAGGGTCAGTAAAGTGGAAATTGTCGAAATGATCAACGAGTTTTTCAGCCAGGTGAAGAAGGGGAAAATCGGATTCGTCACCAATTGGCGGAAGTTGTCAAAACTCCAGTTATCCGGAATCAATTTCTGATTTGCCAGGTCGTTTACTGGGTTAATCGAAGCGGAAATGATCCACAACACCGGGAAAATACTGAAGAAGATCAAGACAACGGCCAGAGCCCAGCGCCAGATCAAACCAACGGTTTGACTGCGTTTGATGGATGATGGTTGTTTAGACATTTTCACCAACCTCCTCCCACATATTTGTGAATCTGAATTGCAGCAAAGACATGACCGCAATCAGCACGAACAAGATCAGCGAAATCGCTGAAGCGTAGCCGTATTGCACGCCGCGCCCACTGGCGAATGCCAGGTTGTATACGTAGCTGATGATAATATCCGTATATCCAGCCTGAGTGGTTGCCGTTGGGATTGGCGGACCGCCATTGATAAAGGCGTATATCAAGTTAAAGTTGTTGAAGTTGAAAATGAAGGAGGAAATCATCAAAGGACCAACGCTCACAAGCAGGAGGGGCAGGGTGATGCTCCTGAAACTCTGCCAGCCACTGGCGCCGTCAATTTCAGCAGCCTCGTAAATATCATGGGGGATGGATTGGAGCGCGCCACTGGTAACAAGCATCCAATAGGGATAGCCGAGCCAGGTGTTGACGATCAGCAGTGCGGCACGGGCAAGCCATGGTTCGGTGAACCAGCGGGGTGAAATATTGAAGACGCTCTCAAGCATGCGGTTGATGATACCCAAATCCGGGTTAAACATACCGCGCCAAATCAAAATGGTGATCAGGCTGGGAATTGTGTAAGGGATTAGCAAGAGAGACCGCAAAATTTTCTTGCCCTTAAACTTGGGATCGCCGTAAATAATCGAAATCAGCAAGCCCACAGAGAAGGTCAGCAAGAGGCTGAAAGTGGCAAAGAGGAAGTTCCAGATAACAATTGTCACCAAGGGACCGCGCAAACCGGGGCTGTTGATGAACGTGACAAAATTTTTCGTTCCAATAAAGGCGGAATAACCAGGGATCAGTTGATCTCCATTTTTCGCGGTGTATGTGCCTTCCTTATCATAATAAACCGTACCAGTGATTGCGTGGGTAAATGTGTTGGTTTCCGGGTCATAGGCATAGAGAGGCAGAAGCTCCGCAGCCTCGGTTGGGGACCGCACCTGTATGGTGTGTTCCGGATCGCCAAACTTGATATTGGTCAGGTTTTTATCCGTAGCGGCTTCGATCCGGTTAAGGCGTTTATAGCCTTCGATAGTGATTGGGGCTCCCTCCGCGTCAAGCTCACCGATGCCATTTTCTCCACTGACAAGTGGAATCTCAGCATCACCTTCCATACCAACCTGGGTAACCAGTTTCGTATTGCCCTCAGCATCTTTAAGCCAGAGCAAATATTTGTTATCATTGGAGCGGTAAGCAATCCACTGATAGGCTTTCCCGGTTTCGGGTAAATAGGTTTGCGCCTGGATTTGTTCGATAGCCTGCGCTTGCGTGATGAGGTGACCGTCACCATAATTGGTAAAAGCATTGTAAATCGTATAAACAATCGGAAAAATAGAAAAAAGCAGCCAGGCGCTCAATCCAACTGCCATCCATTTGAACATGTGGGCTTTGGGCACCAAAAACGCAACAGTAATCATCACGATAATGATGATCAGACAAATACCAATGGGAACATAACCGAGGCCAAAAAGCTTAAATGCAAGCCAAGCCAGTGCCACATCAACAATGGCAACTAGGATAATAGTAGCCAGGTTGCTGATATTGCTAATGGTTTTTTTGGCGAGATTAGCTTTGGAAGCGTCAAGAGTATTCATTCACTGCCTCTCCTTTCCAAAGAATAATGAGAGGAGTCCGGCAAAACCGGACTC
This sequence comes from Anaerolineaceae bacterium UBA1363, assembly GCA_002306055.1. Lineage (GTDB taxonomy): Bacteria > Chloroflexota > Anaerolineae > Anaerolineales > Anaerolineaceae > Mesolinea. The sequence goes on along the minus strand of DBRR01000008.1, from coordinate 99,870 downwards.
CTCTTGAAACACGAGATTACGGAGTTATGATCTCGAGTTCGTGTGTCTCGGGATCGAAGATAAAGGTTACCTCGCCATCAGCAGTAACCGTAAACTTGTAGTTGGCATCTCCGTCACCGTAAGAGGTTGCCCAGCCACCGTCGAGGGCAACTTTGCATTCGTAGTCGCCAGCGGGGATGGTGAAGGTGCCAGTGTACTTACCATCTTCGCCCAAGGTCAAAGCGGTCTGAGCGCAGTAAGGCATCCAGTCAGAGGCGCAGCCAACTTTGGTCTGGTAAGAACCAGGAACGTTGACCATACCCTTGGAAGAAATGGCAATCTGGATATTTCTGGCGGCATCGGTGTATGCCTGTTCAGGGGTCTTGGAACCGTCGAAGATGAAGATGAGGGCATTGCCCCAGTCAGACCAGACAGCACCCATTTCGGGGATGGCGGGCATGGGTTTGGCGTTTTCACCAGCTTCGGCAATTGCCTTCAGGTAAGGATCGTCGATCTTAGCTGCAGCGGGCAGATAAGCAGGAACACGGGGATCGGCTTCGTAGAGAGCAAGCATAGCGTCTTCAGTTGCGACGAATTCGGTCAGGAAGGACTGTGCAAGCAGAACGTTCTCGGACATTGCATTGACTGCAAAGCCCTGGACACCCAGGAAGGGATAGCCACCATCGGGGAATTTGGCGATGCCGAAGTTCAAACCGGATGCTTTCAGGTTATTGATTTCCCATGGACCGTTCATAAAGAAGGCAACGTCACCATTGCGGAACATGGATTTGGCGGTGGTGTTGTCGAGGTTATCGGAAAGGATACCGTCGTTCTTCCACTGCAGAGCCATTTCACCGAATTTGATCATGCCTTCAGAACCAACACCAATATCGGTGGGGTCGTAGTCGCCGTTTTCGTCAATGCCGAAAACGTAACCGCCCTGAGAGGTCATCCAGGGATAGGCATCATAGGAAGGGCCGCCCAATACTATACCATATTGAACTTTACCTTCATCGATCAGGGCCTTGGAGATGTCATAGACTTCCTGCCAGGTGGTAGGGACTTCTTCGACCAGGTCGGCATTGTAGAAAAAGCCGAGGTTCTCACGGGCATAGGGCATACCGTAGAGTTTGCCTTCGTAGGTGAAAGCTTTCAGGGATTCGGGGTCGAAATCTGCAGCTTTGGCGCCGAGGTCGATCTCAGCGATCAGACCAGATGCGATGAGGGCAGGCAGTTGGTCGTGAGCAAGCACGATGATGTCCGGACCTTCGCCAGCGGGGGCAGCCACGAGGAATTGATCGCGGATGCCGGAGATGTTCTCAACCACTACATCCACATTGTATTCTGCTTTGAACTGGGCGCCGAGTTCACTCAGGACGGGGGCGCGCTGTTCATCAGCCCAAATACGCAGGGTGGCCACAGGTTCTTCCACGGGAGCCTCAGTTGGGACTTCGGTGGCGGGAACTTCGGTGGGTTCTTCAACCACTGGAGGTTCCGTAGCGATAGGGGTCTCTGTTGGAGTGCCGCAGGCACCGAGCAACAGAGTTGCAACCAATGCGATTGCAATCAAAATATAGCTTTTCTTCATTTCTTTCTCCTTTTAGATAGAATTGATTTGGCATTATTGCCAGGTTTTTTTCTTTGCATCCTGATCTCCTGCCCGGTGAGATTAACTTGGGATTGGTTCCACCCGGTTAGGGGTCAGGGTGTTTTCAATTTCTGAGCTTGCTTTAAGGTAATCTTCGAGTTTTGCCTTATCAAGCTTGGACATTAACCCATCAACTAGCATTTTGTAGTCGGGGTAAACACGGTTAAACAAATCGCGGCCTGCTTTGCTCAAGGTGAGCCGATAACTGCGCCGATCATTGGGATCTACTTCACGGTTGATCAGACCATCTTTCTGCATCCCCCTGACCACGCGTGTCGTGTTGCTCTTTGTGCAGAGCAGTAGCTCACTCAGGAGAATGTAATTGATTCCTGGGTTATTCTCAACATGCATAAGTACGTAAAAACGAGGAACATTCAATCCATATTGACCGAGAAATACCTTCTCGTGATTGTCGATATGGAGAAAAATCGACTTAAGCGATTCATACAGCTCGAATTTGGTCTGTTTCATTATTAATCCATTTGAGAGCATAGTTTACGCCTCAACTATTTTAACGCTATACTCTTTGTTGTCAACACCTTATTATTTATTATAGGCTATTTTTAGCAGGGTGGATTAATCGTCTTGGATTAATCGTCTAATCTTGTTATTCCAGAATATTTTTTTGGCCCTTGATCGGGGAAAAACCTTGTTTTCCGGGTCACAGGGTCATAAAGTATTCTCTTGTAGGTTTATTTTCACTTCTTGAGAAGTCTATATTGTCCGCATGTATTGGCTGGCGCCCGAACACCAGACGCTCTGTCCTGGTTCGATGCGGTACCAACCATCCTTTACCTCATAAACGGACACCACATCATCTCTGATCAGATTGCCGATGATCTTATTGTTTTTACCAGGTCCTTCGCGTTTGAATAATGCTGAAACGATGCATTGGGCTTTGAACAGGACCTCTTCTGTTGGTGGAGTGTCATTCAATCGCTGCAGATAGGTGCTCTTACCCGAACACCATAATTGCGCGGTTGGATCGATCCGATACCAGCCGTCATTAACCTCATAAACTGACACCACGTCGCCCAGGTGCAGGTTGCCAACCACCTGGAAAGCAGGTCCCGGACCACTGCGCTTGTAAAGCGCGCTTACAATGCACTTTGCGGTGAACAAAACCTTGTTTTCTGGTGGTAAGGTATCTCCCGTCGGATTTCCGAAGTATCGCAAGACATCCGCTTTTTCACCGTTCCAGCGGTTGTAATCCATGTAATGGCTCACGCCACCGATCGATTTGCAGCGGTCACCTGTCTGGTGGATCAGATAAGTGCTTACGCCTTTTGGCAGATAGGGCGGACCATCGTGCTCCTGGGTATAAAAAGGCGATACCAGGGGTTTGCGATAGGTCGCCAGCCACCAGTCCAGCGTTGGTAAATCAGCTACCGACAGATAGGTGTTTACCCAGGTCGCTCGCGAATACACAATTGGAAAGAACCCGGTCCTGGCCCTGCAAATATCCAGGCACTTTTGGGTCGTGGCTGTAATTCGGCTTCGTGTGTTGATACCCGCCACTTCCAGGTCGAGCGCGATGCGGTCGTAAGCAAAATTAGCCCTGCCATCCAGCAGTTTGAACAACGAATCCATTTGCGCTAGAGCACTCTCCCCGAAGTAAATCACATGATAAGCTATGCGCATTACTTTGATCCGCGCCATCTCGTTCCAGTAATGATGGAACATCGGATCGGTATATCCCCACGATATACCTGCCCTGGCTGCGATAAATGTGACTTCCTCCGCGTGATTTTGCACTGCGGTGAAGTCCATTTTTTTGCTGCCATCCTGACTGGACTGGTATTTGCTGATGTCGATTCCAAATGCTCTGCTCATACTGCCTCCTGCTTTAGGTAGACCTCCTCATTTTGCGAGAATAGTCAACTCATCCGTTGCAATATGAATGCCAGTCTTCCCCTTTTTGCTAATCTGGTCTTTGGCTTTCCAACCAGGTTTTGATCTTATCCTTCCTGACAGGCAGGCTATCCACTCGCAGACCAATCGCGTTATAGACAGCATTCGCAATCGCCGGTGGGGTGGGGACGCAAACCAACTCTCCAATGCCCTTCGCCCCGAATGGTCCTTCAGAAGTTGGATCTTCCACGATCAGCGATTCTACAAGTGGGCTGTCTTTCATGCGCGGAATTTCGTATCTTGCCATCCGATCGCTCAAAACAATGCCGTTTTCCACTCTAAACTCTTCCATCAGTCCATGCCCCACCCCCATCACGATGCCCCCTTCCACCTGCGACTGGAATCCGAGCGGATTGATCACTCTGCCGGCATCGCTCGCAACGATCACCTGCAGAATTTTCACATCGCCGTTTTCCAGGTCGATGCTGACTTTCACTGCCTGTGCTGCAAACCCATATGCCACGTGGATTCTTCCCCCCAGTTCCAGCGGATTAGTCTGAGGCGCTGAGTAGCGAACTTCCACCGAGGTTCCTTCAGGGCTTTGCTCAAGCAAGTCATACACTTCCTGCCAACCAAGTCGTTCTCCCCCCATACTTACAGCTTCAGCACCAAACAGCACCTCGCTCGTTTCACCACCAAACTTTGCTTTCAGCAACGTCGAAATGCGTTCTCTTAATGCAAGCGCTGCGTGTTTCACTGCATTGCCAGTCACGTAAGTCTGACGGCTGGCGGTGGTTGCCCCTCCATCCGGAGTCTGCGCTGTGTCCATCAGGTATACGTTGATATGCTCCGGCTCAATCCCCAAAACTTCCGCGGCAATCAACTGCAGCGTAGCATTCATCCCCTGCCCCACTTCCGACGCAGCCGTCATGATCTGCAGCCTGCCCGCCGGTAGGAGCCGCAGGATTGCGCCACTGCTGTCATCCGTACCGGTTCCCAGCCCGGTATTCTTGAATCCCGATGCCATCCCCCAGCAAGTGATGATTCTCCGCCCATCAAGCTCTTCTTCCTGGGGCGTCCATGGCTCCGTAACCCCGAGTTCTTTAAGGCGCCTCTCAACTGCTTCCAGGCACTCAGGCAGCCCGGCGCTTTCATCCAGGCGGTGCCCAGTATTGGTTTCGCATCCCTTGCGGAGTGCATTCAACTTACGCAACTCCAAAGGATCCATCCCGAGCTTCTCAGCCAGCATATCCATGGCTGATTCGATGCCAAACATCGCCTGCACCACTCCAAAGCCCCTGAATGCTCCAGCAGGAGGGTTATTGGTATACATCGCATAACATTCCGAGAGTGTGTTGGGAATGACGTATGGACCGCACGAATGGGTCGTCGCCCTGGTCATTACTGCTACCCCCAGTGAGGCATAAGCGCCAGTATCGCCGTAGATTTCGGTCTTTGCTGCCTGCAGCTCCCCGTTTTTCTTTGCACCCAGCTTTACCTTGGTCCATGTTGCATGGCGTTTTGGGTGCACCATCATGCTTTCTCGTCGCGTGAACAGCAACTTCACCGGCTTTCCGGTTGTTTGTGCCAACAAAGCAGCATGAATCTGCCCTGCGATATCTTCTTTTCCGCCAAAGGCGCCACCGGTTTTCTGACCCCGGATGCGTACCCGCTCGTGTGCCAGACCCAGGGCTTCGGCGACTTGCCGGCGGTCCTCGTAGGGAATTTGAGAGCCTTCGTAAAGGTCCATGCCCCCATCTTCCCGGGGAACCGCGATCGAACACTCCGGTTCCATGAAGAGATGCTCCATGAATGGCGTGAAAAATGTGTGCTCCACGATCACGTCAGACTGGGCGAAACCTGCATCCAGATCGCCCTTGCCAACCTTGATTTTTTTGAGCAGATTCCCATTCTCATGCACCTTTTCCACGTCCGGTTGAGCCGCCTGCATCGGGTTGCTTACCACCGGACGGGGTTCAATGACCTTCCGGATAAGGGTGATAGCCTCATCCGCGATTGCTTGTGTGTCCGCTGCCACGATCGCGATGGCATCCCCTACGTATCTCACCCGTTCTCCAACACCCACCAGGATCGGCCAGTCTTTTGAATAAACCCCGTGGAGGCGTTCATGCTTCAGGTCAGCCGCGGTTAAAACGGCCCTGACTCCTTGAAGCCGGGTTGCTCCACTTACATCCAGCTCTTTTAAGATCCCGGAGGGAATGCCTGCCCTGAGTACACGCGCAAATAGCATGCCCTCAAACTGAAAATCGTCCGTATATTTAGCCCCGCCGATCGCCTTTGCTACTGCGTCGGGCCGGATGATTGGCTTGCCCACATAGGTCAGGTCCTGCTCGCCCAAAGAAATCGCTCTTGGCTCCACCGCTTTTCCTGTCCGCAAGGAATTTGCTGCTGCCTGGATCGCTGAAGCGATGGCCTCGTAACTGCCGCAGCGGCAAACTACCTCATTCATTGCCTCACGTATCTCGCGCACAGTTGGATCAGGATTTTCAAGCAGCAGCGCGTGGGCACGCATTAGCTGCCCTGGCGTGCAAAAGCCGCATTGGATCGCACCGTGGGTGATAAAGGCTTCCTGGAGTGGATGCAGAGCACGCAGGTCCGCGCGTTCATCCTGGCGCCCAACTGGTCTCAGCGCCCGCAATCCTTCGATGGTGAGGATCGACTTCCCCTGGGCTTTGCTCGCACGAGTGGTGCAGGATCGCACTGGTTTGCCATCCATCAGCACCGTGCAGATACCACAGCGTCCTTCACCACAGCCGACCTTGGTGCCTGTCAGCTTCAGCCTTAGGCGCAGCAGATCACTGAGTTTTTCGTCTGGCACTTCGTCCAATGAATAGCTAACGCCGTTAACATTGATCTCGAGCATGTTGCCCTCTCAGGTGAGTTTCAAAGTATTATAAAGGACTTGTTAAAAAGAATGTCCAACAGTGCGTCTATTTGAGGATCTACCAATTACCTTCCACCTTATACACACCCTCGATATACCCAATCACCCATGCCATAATACCACCCATGAAACGCAGAATCCCACAGCAAAAGAAAAACAATCTCCTGCCAATCTATCTGGTAGGGGTAATCGTTGTCTTGGCGATTGGTTTCATGATTTATCGTGGGGTTCGCAAGGAGACTGGCAACCCGATCATTATGTCAGCATCTGACGTCCCGCGCATCGACCCAGTCGATGCGATCGCAGCAGTTAACGCAAAGGAAGCAATCCTCGTAGATACCCGCACAGCTTCTCAGTACGAAGCCAGCCATGCCTTGGGAAGTATCAGCATGCCCTATGCAGAAATAGAATCCTGGATTGATACACTTGATAAAGACGCCTGGTACATCACCTATTGCACCTGACCCGCTGAAAACACGAGCGCTGGTGCAGCGTTCATCATGTTGAAAGACGGTTACCGCAAGGTTGAAGCGGTACTGGGCGGCTACGAAGCGCTAATCTCTGCTGGCTACCCCACCGAACCATAAACCGTAATTTTCGAAGTCTGTACGAAGGGGATTCACTCCTACAGCCAATACCCATCCCAGCCGATGAGCCGGATGGACTAAAGCCCCTCCATACGAAGCTTGTCCCGTACGGTGGAGGTTTACTCCCACCGCCAAGACCCATCCCAGCCAGAGTCGGATGGACTAAAGCCCCTCCATACGAAGTTTGCCCTGTACAGTGGGGATTCACTCCCACCGCCAATACCCATCCCAGCCAGAGTCGGATGGATTAAAGACCATCCGTACGAAGTTTGCCCCGTACGGTGGGGGTAAACCCCCACCGCTACTACTTATTCCAGCCAATGAGTCGGATGGATTAAAGCCCCTCCGTACGGAGGGGGCTTGCTCCCTCCGCCAATATCATCATGAGCAGATTCTACGGTTGGACTAAAGCCCAGCCGTACGGTTTTTCCCCTTCAAGGAAGGAATTCTGCGGATGACCGGAAATTTTGCCATTCGAAGGGGGCTTGCTTCCTCCGCAATAAAACTTTCCAAATATAGGTGGGGTTATGCTCCTGCCCTGTTTCTTTCCTAACAGGGTTCAATCTGGCTTTTCTATATGAAAAATCAACGAAAAAAACGGACCCGTTTGAACAGATCCGTTCCCGTTTTTTCCCCAACGATGGAATTTCCAGCTTAAGGCATTTTGCAATGGTTGATGAGTTCGATGCGTTCTTTTTCCAAGCGCTTCTTGAGGGTAATAAGGCGCAGGATATAGGCGCCGAGGAGGCCGAAAATCACCAGGTAGCCAGCAATAAAGTAGGCAAGGTTAGTCATCCTGCACCTCTCCAAATTCGAGGGTTTCGGTTTGTGCCCTGAGGGTTTCAACTTCGGATTCACGCTCTGCCAGAATCGAGCGGTGCCAGAGCAAGACTGCAAACAAGACAGTGAAAGTAATAATGCTGGCAGCCATGGTCTGGTACATAGCGGGGGTCATAGCCATGTCGCCAGTATCAGCGCCAAAGATGGTGGGGTGAATAGTGCGCATCAGGCGCGATGAAAAGAAGGTGAGCGGGACGCTGGCAAAACCAATGATGGCATAGACCGCGCTAAAACGGGCTCGTTTTTCGAGATTATCTACCGCGCGCCGTAATAGCAGGTAGCCGATATAAGTAAAGGCCATGATGGTCATAGTCGTCAGGCGGGGATCCCACGTCCACCAAGTATTCCAAATAGGCTTTGCCCAGATCATGCCGCTAAAGGTAGCAATCGCCGTGAAAAGCAGACCGATCTCTATTGCAGAAAATGCAAGGAAGTCGTAGTTGAGCTGTTTTTTGTTGAGGTAAAGGATGCCGCAAACCGCTGCAACCAGGAACGCCAGCATGCCAACCCAAGCAGAACTGACATGAAAGTAGAACACTTTTTGGACGATGCCCATGTTAACCTCGAGGGGGGCGTAAAACATCACCATGGCAAAAGCAGCCAGAACCAGGAGGAGGGCTATGAAACTGAGAAGTTTTAGATTTTTATTCGCGAATGACATATTCAAACACCAAAATAGAGACTGTTGTGACAATGATACCGTAAGCCGCAAGTAAAACAAACCAAACTTGCACATCCAAAAGCGGAGCACCAGCAAGTATACCACCGGCGGCTTTGACGACTGCCATGTTGACAGGCATAAGGATGGGAAAGAGCAAAATGGGTAAGAGCAGGTCGCGCATACGAGTCTGCACGGTCATTCCGGCGATAAGCGTGCCAGCAGCGCTGTAGCACCATGCGCCAAGCACTAAAACCAGAATAAAGCCTGCGTAAAACAGGGATTGGTTGTACAGCAAGGAGTAGATAGGCAGGATGAGAAGGCTGACAAAGAGCATAACGAGCCAGTTGGTAAGCATCTTGCCAAAGTAAATCGCCGAGACATCCGGTACGGCCATAACCAGCGCATCAAAGCAGCCCTGGTCTTGTTCGGCAGTAAAGGAGCGGTTGAGACCGAGCGTTCCGGCAAAGACGATCACAACCCAGATGATACCGGAGGCAATCTCGGCACGATTGACCGGCGAAAGTTCAATGGCATAGTTGAAGATAAACAGGGTCAGGATGGCAAACGCAAACATGGCGGTAAGCATATCTTTGCTGCGCCATTCCTGTAGCAGGTCTTTCCAGACCAGGGTTCGGACTGAGTGGAACCAATCTTTCATGCCGTTACCCTCTGCTGATCGGAATTCGATTTGGCAAGCTTTTCCGTCAGCCAGGATTCCAGGTATTCCAGCGACAGGTTTCTGTTTGAAAGCTCCTCAGCGATACGACCCCTGGCAAGGAAGGCAAAACGACTGCTGATGGGCAGGGCATGGGAGATGTCGTGGGTGGTCATAAGGATGATACGACCTTGCTGCTTCTGCTCAAGCATGAGTTGATTGAAAGCCTGGCTGCCCTGCAGGTCGAGACCGGTGTAAGGTTCATCCAGAATCAGAATGCTGGGGGAGTGCAGCAGCGCGCGGGCGATCGTGAGGCGCTGCTTCATGCCCCGCGAGTAGGCTCTGACCGGTTTACCGCCAAAACGCTGCATTCCAACCTGCGCCATAGCCCTCTCAATAGCGACGTTCTCATCAGGGACCTGGTAAAGACGGGCATAAAAGCGCAGGTTTTCGACCCCAGTGAGGTGTTCATAGAGAAAAGGCTGATGCATGACCAGACCAATATCATGCCTGGCATGGGACTCGGCATAGTCGATCTGCTGATCGTCAAGCCAGATGGAGCCTGCTTCAGGTCTGAGCAGCCCGGCGAGGATCCGCAGCAGAGTGGTTTTACCCGCGCCGTTGCGACCAAGCAAGCAGAGCGGCTCGCCAGGCTGTACCTCAAGATCAAGTCCATCCAGAACACGATGCTGACCAAAAGATTTGGATACCCGCCGTATTTCGAGGCTCATGAAACGGGGAGCTCCCGCTCATGCTGATCGTCGTCGCTGAGTTGCAGTGACTTCCAAGGCACAGTTGCTGCCAGAATCGCGCCCAGAACCATCAATAGCGCGCCTATCCACATAAAGTTGACCAAGGGATTATCGGAAGCCTGGATGGTCACATACCCCATCATACTGTTGTAATCCAAAAGTAATGTGTAGAAATCCCCTCTCAAGGTGGACTGTTTACCTGGAATGCTCACATATTGGCCACGATCCTCGTAAAGGTGCTGCCCAGGAAAGAGCTTATCAACCACTTTACCGTCTTTCCAGAGAACCAGTTCGGCTTCAATCGTAAGGTACTCAGGGTTTTCGTACTCCGTGGTGAGCTGAACAAATTCCACCTCGTAGGAACGGAGAGGCATTTTGTCACCGGGGATCATGGTACCCTGGATGCTTGCTTCGAGGCCTTCCATACCCACGATGCCAAGGGCAATAAGGAGAACCCCAGCATGGACAAACCATGCACCATGGCGGGCACGCTGACCCCACCAACGTTTGGCTGCCTCACGCGGGGATTTGCATTCGCGCAGGGTGAGGGCCAGCATCAGCAGCAAACCAAAACTGACAATAAAGAGCACCAGCAGAGCCAACCAGGATTTTGTCAGGAAAAAATAGCAGGCAGCCGTGATGAGGATTGACAGAATAAGGGGGGTACGAGCAATCTTCCCTAACTGCCTGACTGCATTGACCGTCCAGGCACTGATCGGGCAGATTGCCATCAGGATAGCCAAAAAGATGAATAGGGGCGTCGCAGCTTTATCAAAGAAAGTTCGATCCAGCCCAATCTGGGTGCCAGTAATCGCACCTGTGATGAGGGGGTAAGCCAGACCATAGAAACACACGATCGTGAGAGAGATCAGGATGACATTGGTGTAGAGGAAAGCCGCATCGCGGGTGACCAAAGATGTGAGCTCCCAACCTGAATGGAGGAGACGCCAGCGCCAGGCAAGCAAGGCAACGGAAACCACAAAAAGGGTCAGCGTCAGAAGCGTGAGGGGAAGGGAAATCTTACTCTCCCCAAAGGCATGTACAGAATTGAGTAAGCCAGCACGGGTAATGAGAATACTGAAAATGACCAGGATGTAAGTCAAAAGTATAAGAACAAAGTTAAATCGCTTGAAGATTTTTCGCTGCTTCTGCAGCAGGAGACTGTGAAGCAAACCAGTGCTGGTGAGCCAGGGGAGAAGCGAGGCAGTTTCAACCGGGTCCCATGCCCAGTAGCCGCCCCAGCCTAATACATCGTAGGACCACCAGCTGCCCAGGACGATACCTGCGGTCAGCAGAATCCAGCCGGAGAGCAGCCAAAGGCGCGTTTCGCCCAGCAGACCTTCATCAGATTCACCCCTGATGAGGTGTGAGATGGCGACGCAAAAGGGTATCAGGAAGAGAGCAAAACCGAGATAAAGAATGGGCGGATGAATAACCATACCCCAGTGGCGCAGGAGAGGGTTCAGCCCAAAACCAGAAATTCCGCTATAAACGGTTGCGCCCGCGGCAGGTGAAAAAACACCTTCGAGGATATCTCCGGATTCGGTTATCCAGACTCTGCTGAAGGGATTTTCAGCAAACAGTGAAAGCGCGCCAAAAAAGAGCAGGTTTAGAGCAGTAAACAGAAAAGACCAACTATCCTGAATTTGTCGGCGGACATGGAGCGAGATAAAGAGAACCAGATTGAGGGTCCAACCCCAGAAAAAGAGTGACCCAGCCTGACCGCCCCAGACTGCTGTCATTTTCAGAATAGTAGGCATGGCAGAGTTCACCACAGAAACGACATAGCTGTTGGAGTAATCCTGAAGCACTTGCATCGCCATCAGGGTGAGGAGACTGAGAGTATGCAGACCGAAGGACAGACTTGCCAGAGTGGTGATCGGCTTCGTCAGGGCGGTCTGGTGTTTGAAAAGTTGGAAGATGGTTAGAATGAGAGCGATGAGGATCGCCAGCATGGAAGCAGCAAAGGAAATCAGACCAAAATGGAACATGGTTACCTTTTCAGAGGGATTAGTTTCCGACCTGATTCGGCAGGTCGGACTCGTATTTTGAGGGGCATTTCAATAGCAATTCTTTTGCCTGAAAAACCCCGTTGGCATCGAGAGAGCCCGAGACGATAGCCTGGGCTTCATGCTTCAAAAGGTCTGGTTTGACACCGTTGTAGTGGACGGCGATGCGCGGAAGAGAGGGGTCTGCAGCCGCTTGTTCAAGGACCAGTGCCATTCCACCCATCTCCTCGATGACGCGGTGATCGCCAGGGATCTGGGCAACCTCAAAGGTGAGGTCAAGGGTTTGGGGGTCATAGACGATGGTATCACCCAGAACGACCCCAGACATGCGGACGTTGCGACCGACCATGTCAGCCTCACCTGACTGGAGCTCAGAGACTGTCAAAAAATATTGAGTGCTGGAGCGAGTCGTGGCAATCAGAAGGGCGATCAAGGCAACCGTTATCACCAGCACTGCTATGATGGTTTTTCGATTTGTTTTCTTCAAAAGATCTCCTCAGGTTATTTTTATCTATTCTATCGCATTTACTAAAGGTCTTGATTGTTTCCAGGTGTGTAAAATAAACGCGGTTTCTCAAATGATATTTTCAATCAAAGAATCAGGAATTGTTTAGATTGTAATATTTTTCACACATTGACACCCAGCAAGATACATTTATAATAGTAATTGTATGAATTTTTGATTGTCAGCTAATTTAACAACTTCCAAGGAGAAAATTGAATGAAGAAAAAAAGCTTTTTTTGTTGATCGCTGTCTTTGCAGCAGCACTGTTGGTGTGGGTAGGCTGCACGACGATGCAAGCCACAGACACCGCGAAAGCATCAGTCAGTGAAATCACGACCAAGTGGGAAGGGTCAGGTCACGCTGACATTACTTCCGAAACCTTCAATCATTGGAATGAAGATGATCCTGCTGAAGTTCCTCCTGTCTGCGCAAAGTGCCATAGCACTTCTGGTTTCCGTGATTTTGTAGGAGCGGACGGCTCTGCGGCTGGCTCGGTTGAAATGGCTGGTAAGATCCAGGATCCTGTCAGCTGCACCGCTTGCCACAGCACAGCCACGCACGAACTGGATTCAGTGACATTCCCCTCTGGTACGGAAATAACCGGAACCGGCTCATCTTCAGCCTGTATGACCTGTCATGGTGGGATGGGATCTAGTCGGGATGTCGCAAAAGCTACTGAAGGCAAGCCAGAAGACGAACCCATCGGTGATCAGGCAATCATAGGCAACCACTACTTCGCAGCAGCTGCAGTACGCGCTGGCTCCGATGGCGGAAACGGTTATGAGTACGAAGGCAAAACGTATGTTGGCACCTTCACTCACGCTCCAGGCGTGGAAACCTGCACCACCTGTCATGATCCTCACTCGCTGCACGCACGCGAACCTGAAAACTCTGATACGTCCCTTTGCCAGACCTGCCACTCCGAAGTCACCGGCTATAAAGAATACAAGACCGTCTCCATGTCTAAAGTTGATTACGATGGCGACGGAGCTGTTGAGAGCATGTACGATGAAATCGAAGGCATGAAAGTCTTGTTGCATCAGGCGATGAGCCAGTATTCAGCGAAGGTCGGTGATGGAACCATGTTTGGTTTCTATGGAGATGTATATCCTTATTCATTCATCGACACTAACAAAGACGGTCAAATTACAGAAGACGAAGCCACCTTCCCGAACCAGTACAGATTATTTACACCTCGTCTGCTGAAGGCTGCCTATAACTACATGTTTACCGTCAAAGAACCCGGCGCCTATATTCACAACGGCCAGTATGTGCTTCAGTTGATGTATGATTCCATCGAAGATCTCTCTGCTATAAGCGGCGTGACCACAACCGGCCTGACGCGACCATAGGCAGATCGAAAGGAAAATGGATAATCCCATGAAATCTGCAACGAGAAGGGTCATCTTTTACATCATTTACTTCGTCTTGCTGCTTTTGCCGGCAGTTGCGATGATGATTGTCTGGATTCCACGTGACATCATCGTCAATGTATCGGTTCTACTGGGCTTCATCGGACTGGCATTGGCTGGTCTCCAGTTGGTTCCTATCGCAAAAATGAACTGGTTGGCAGACGCTTTGGACATGGACAAGGTCTACAGCACGCATCACCTTATTTCGATTTTGGCGATTGTGCTGGTACTACTTCACCCGGTGATTCTGCTGATTACTGGTAAGGTCTTTCGTAGCGGTTTTACCCTGACCGCAGGCTGGATTGGTCTGGCTGGATTGGTATTGATCGGCCTGACATCTGCCCTGCGAAAAAATATCAAACTGGATTATGTGGCCTGGTTAGGACTCCACAATCTCTTGACCGCGATCATCCTGGTCTTTGGTCTCTGGCACATGTTCAAGGTCAGCTATTATATGGCGATCCCGCTTGTAAGGTGGGTCTGGTTCGTCGAAATAGCGATCTGGGCTTTGTTGATCATCTATATCCGCGTCCTTCATCCAATCGCCGTAGGCAGAAAACCTTACAAGGTCGAGTCAGTGGAAGCAGAACCGAACGCGGTTTACACGCTCAACCTGCTGCCTGACGGGCATGCCGGCGTTCCCTTCAAAGCTGGCCAAATTGCCTGGATCAGTACGGGTAAAAGCCCATGGGTTTTGAGCCGCAATCCTTTCAGCTATGCTGGTTCTGATGTTGCCCCCGGTGGACGTATACGGTTTGCAATCAAAGAAGCGGGTGACTTCACCAGCTCTATCAAAAACCTCAAGCCGGGAGACCGGGTATTCGTGGACGGTCCTTACGGACATTTCAACTTGCAGCTCGACAATACCCAGAAAGGCATTGTTTTGATTGCTGGTGGCATTGGTGTGGCTCCAGTCATGTCAATCGTGAACTCCTTGGCAGACACGAATGACAAGCGTCCGGTATATGTGTTCTATGGAGATTACAACGAAGATACGGCTCTGTATCAGGATGAGTTTGCTGCCGCTGCAGAGAAGATCAATCTAAAGCTCTTCACTGTACTTGAAAAACCACTGAGCAAAGACTATCCCTACTCCGGTTACATCACATCTGATCTGATGGCGAGCGTACTTCCGGAAAATTACAAGGACCTGTTCTACTTCGTATGCGGTCCCGAACCAATGCTGAGAGCGATGGAGAAGAATTTCGTTAAACTTGGAATCGCCAAAAGCAACGTGCATTTTGGTATCAAGTCTAGCCAGGTTCACATCGAAAATTTCGAGATGGCATAAGCAATCTACTGAGTCCAAAAGACCGCGAGTTCCCTCGCGGTCTTTTTTTGCCTTTTTTTGACTGGGAAGGCTGTTTTCTGTCATTAATTCATGGACCCAGGCAAAAGTGGAAAAGGAGTGAAGAATTCAAACCGGGTTGGGTTTTTGGGCTGTTTTTTTGGCGCTGGAGGGCTGTCCAATCAGTATGCCCATCCACCACCCTCCTCCGGGGAATCCTGTCAGCCTAATCACAATTTTCTTCCCCTTACTGGAGGATTTGCTTCAAAAAATGGCGTCATTTATTCAAGCGGGACAATTATTCCGTTGAGATACCTCCAATTGTTTTGTACTCCTTATAGAAAAAGTTCCTGAGGCTTTCAAACACCTCGTAAGGCTAATTTGTCATTTTGAGACTATAGCTGGTGAATGTTTTAGCTATGCGCATTAATAACTCGCCATATTGCGGTGCACGTTGTTCCAAGAGCCAAACTGTGCCCATGGGCACAGCCCTCTCTGAGCTGTCTGTCAGAAAAAAGCTGCACAGAACTCTTGCCATTACGTGGAAATTAGGGGTATTCCTCACTGGCCTATGTCGAAAGCCGATGCAACTTGTTTGGGGAGTACATTGATTCGCTGGCTAGCCGCATCAAAGTTCACCGTTTAGAACCACGCTTACTTTGTTGGACATCTCTTGCCGCCAAACAGGCTGGAGCTTTGGTGAATCGGCAAAATCAAAGACCAAAAACAGAGGTCTTGATTCAGTAATCAAACTGGATCATCTGGCTACAGGTGTCTGAAAGATAGAATGTTGCTGTGAAAGATAAATTTTTAAGTGCAAAGCTGGACCAAACAGGGTTTAGGAACAACCATGTCGAGGGCGCAATAGCAGCCCACCTCAAGCGAAATCAACAAAATTGCCAGTATGAAATGAATAATCCGACTAACAGCTATTTCTGGGATTGAACGCTTATTTCAAGCTTTCGAGGCGCCGCTTCATAGCTGCGGTCAGGCTCTCCATACGGGCGACCAACTGCCTGGCTTCCTCGCGGTCCACATCCCCCAGCAGCGCATCAGCAATCGATCCGGGTTTGTCATCAGCCGGCAGGTCTTCAATGCTGTTTAACAATCTGCGTAGGCTGCGGGCCGATTTGGTGGTAGGGTCGAGGGGAATGCGCGCTTTGCGACCAGTCTCATTCCCTGACCGGCGTTCAAGGAAGGCGTGCACATCCTGGTAGGTGCGGCCTTCATGGCTGGCATAGAAGGCAACCGCGTCAGACCAAAGCGAGCGGTCGTACTGCATAATTTCCCGCAAAACGCGCTCAGGCATTTCTGATTTATCCGCAATCTCGAGCTCTTTTTCATCCAGTTCAAAGAATTTCATCAACCTGCCATAATAGGTGCGCTCCATTTGCAGGGTTTTCTGCAACATTTCCTTGGTTCCATCATCAAGGCGCACATCTGCCACGCGGCGGAAGAAGGTTGTTTCAGATTCGCCTTCTCCAGGATGGATCTGGTGCGTGTCGAGTACCAGGCGGGCAGCGGCACGTGCTTTGCCAACTGGTGTAAGCGCTTTGTACGCCATGTTTTCAGCGATTTGCTTCTCAATCGTTGGCTGATTATCGATCAACGCCAGCACGTATGGCTCAGTGGGCTGGCCTTCAAGCACGGCTTTAATTGCGGTTGCCCAAAACCGGCGTTCACCAGTCAACATCCTGAAAACATCATATCCATTCTCATTGACAACCTGCCCCGTCACCGGTTTGATCTGGCCGGTGTCATGGAGAGAATCCCCCAGGACAGTGAGTTCAGCGATTTCCTGTGCAATCAAGCGATCATTACGTGCCAATTCGAACCAGTTGCGAACCACCTCATTCCAGGGGGTTCTGCCAGAGTAGAAATCCTTGCGAAGTTCGAGAGGGAGAATCAGGCGAGCCTGAAAGCGATCAGGGCGAATCATGGACAGAGGCACGCGATACACACTCTGACGGTTATTAACCATCTTTGGGGTATTGGGGTCGTATTCTTCCTGTTTTTCAGCACTGGCATTGAAAGCATCGGAAGTGATGTTAATCAGGTCGTCGAAACGGGGTTTCTCAGTTTTCACCATGGTTTCTCCTCAAAAAATTAAGCCAGATCTGCTCTATGCCGTGAACTGTGCCCATGGGCACATCAGGCGGCTCCGAGTTTGCCTAAAACGGCATCGACCAGGTTGGAAAGGCAGCGATAAGCCTGTGACTTCTCCGGGCAGAACGAGAAAACGTCATAGCCTGCTGTGGTAGCGGCAGAAATATCCGCCAGATCTTTTACGTAGGGTAGAAGCAGATGCCCATACATACGCTCCATGTCTTCTATCACGTCGCGTGATTGCCGTCTGATCATCCTGTAGCGTGAGGGAATGATGCCGAGGACTTCAAGGTCAGGGTTGGTGGTTTTGCGCACATTTTCAACCATGCGCAGGATATCTGCCAATCCGATCAGGCTGAGCCCATCCGGTTCGATTGGTATCAAAACGTGACTGCTGGCAACCAGGGAATTCATGGGTAACATCCCGGCTGAAGGTGGGTTGTCGATGATGATGTAAGAATAATCATCCCGGATAGGTTCCAAAAAATATGTCAGTTGAAAGGCAGGATCTTCACGCCCCTTAAGTGCGGCTTCTAATCCTTCCATCCTGGCTTTGTTGGTACGAAATAGTTTTACTTTCTCACTGCGATTACGCGGGATCAAAGAATCCACGATCAGCGATTCGCTTGCTCCGTATCCGTTCTCAAGAGCCTGGGGATAGTTGTTCTCCGCGGTGATTGCGGGGATAAACTTATCATCGAAACCGCCGCCCATGGCAGTGATCGTAGCCGAAAGCTGATCATCCATATCGATCAGGAGCACTGGCTTGCTACCGGGTTTGCGGGAACCATGGGTTGCCAAACCAGCAGCCAAATTGATGCTGATAGTAGACTTGCCAACGCCCCCCTTACGATTGATCAGAGATATAATTGCCATTAGATCCTCACCCGATTCCCGTCATGATAATGCACTCTTCTATTTTACATTAGTTTTTCATTTTTACAAGTCGGTCTTGATTTTTGAATCTTTTTTCGTTCTCACTTTGTCGAACTTAGCTATAATAATTAAGTACTTGACTTAACTCCACGCCAGTGCTAAGCTACAAACATCAAATAATACGGCGGTGAAGATGTTGACCAGCTCTGATTTTTTGAATGCCCAATTTCTTGAACATCCTTTTAGGCGTTATGGTGACACGCGCTTTTTCTATCCAAACCTGGCTGAGCAGCGCAAGGTGCTGGAGGTAGCTCATGGTTTCATTGCGGACCAGAAAGACCCCTCCAAGAACCTGGGTGTGATTGCTGGGCCAAGCGGAGGCGGAAAGAGCATGCTGGCAATGAAGCTGGCTGAAACCCATTTCATTTTTGAGCAGAGAGGCCAGGTGCTGGGGCTCTATATGAACACCAATATCCTTACGGAACCGCGCCACTTTTTGATGGCCGTGATAGAGACCCTTTCCCTGCCCTCCTCCAGGTCAAACGCAAATCGGATTGAGAGCATTTTTGAGCGGCTGGAAAACAGCGACGATCAGCTCTTGATTGTATTGGATGGCCCGCCGATCGATCAGGATTACCTTAATCAGATGCTGGATTGGTCAGTGGAGCATAGTAAAAAGATCAAGACGATTATCTTCTTACAGGATATCAATAACAACACCAGCAATATCGGATCGTTGAATCAATTCCTGGGACTCTATGTGCCGTTCCGCGCTCCAGAGGTAGTGGAAGTAGCTTCCCTGCTCTATGCGCGGATGATGTCCGCCGGGCATCCGGATCCGCTGAAGCTAATTCCACAAGAAACGATGTTCAACCTGGCAGAACAATCACATGGCTCACTGAGTGAGGCTTTGCGCCTGGGCAGTGAGCACTTGGAGAAGCTGCTCGAAGAACAAAAAGGCAGTCTGAGGATGGGTATCTTCCCGTTCCGTCCTGGTGCTGCTGGGTAAAATTGGTGACTACAGACCGGAGATGACCGGTGTAACTGAAAAATGGAAGATAACGGTTGGACTGAGATCTTGGAATCTTTGGCTGGGCTGGAAAATGAGCAGCTTCAGGGATTGATAGATTCCAGCAAACTCGGCTTTGACGGCAATTTCACGATTACTGCCAGTGAGTTGGTTTATTCCGGCCTGTGTCAGTATTATCCCCTGATCGAAACCGTCATTCAGGATAAAACCGGGAAGCATTTACGCCTGAACCTGGAAAAAAGTGTGCCCATGGGCACAGAATCAACCTCCTTCCGTGTTGAGATCGCTGCAGCGAACGTGACGGATGCGATCCTGAAACCAGATTCGATCGCAGCTGTACCCTCCTATCTCCTGCGTTTTGTCCCTTACGTGGGTTCTTCAGCGGTATTAATTGCCACTGCCCTGCGTCAGGCATTTTATCGAGCCTCTCGAGAGCATGGCGCTGATCAACTCTATCCGCGCCAGAATGACACGGTTACGATCAATGTCCAGACACTGTTGAAAACTCTCGGAAATGTCATCAGCCGGGCTAAATTTTTCCGGATTTTCCAACAGGGTGACATGGATTGGTTTGTCCAAAGGGCTGAGCCTAAGCACCGCATCTCTGAGGGGCACATCCAGCGGGAACCTAACACGTACCACTATCGTGGCTTGATCCTTACCCCCGGCGACGCCCAGGACCTCTATGACTGGCTGCTTGCCCAGGGTCTTCCGCTCGATCCTCTGGCGGTTCTTTCCAAAGCGATCACAATCCCCCGGGACCAGATCCTCGTATTCCCTTATCGTCTGCCAGATGAAAAGGCGGCTGCGCTCTTCACTGAGCCGGCCAGCGTTCATCAGGTGGTCAGCCGTGCCCTTGCGCCACAACCCCTGGACCCCACCCTGGCGGGATTGTGCGACCGGCTGGCAAGCCACTTGATCCGCCCGGAGAGCTTCCTGGCGGTGCCTTGGTATTGGTTCCAGCGGGTCTTGCCTGAACTGGGCGATGACCTCGGGGTGCTCTATCTCATGTGTAAGAATTGCTGCTATGTGGACTGGGCGCGCGGCAAAGACCGCAACACCTTCTGGGTGCCTGGCGGTTTGCCCACCCTGCAGGGCTGGATTCGTTCGGAAACGCTCCCCAAACGCATTCCCCATGCCAAACCGAGTAAACGCGGCCGCCCGAAATCGACTGATGTCAGCCCTGAATCCGCCTATACCAGGCAGTGGCGGCAGGCAAATCGCGATCTTGCCAGCCAATATCTCTGCCGACTCGATACACGTTCCAGTGAAACCGGTACCGACTGGCATCTGCAGGTGTCTGAGGTGCAACTGACCGCTGCCGATGAGTCCTTGAAACAAGCGCTGTATGCATTCCTCTTCGCCCCTCCCGATCCGGTCAGCCCGGAATTGCTCAGCACTTATGCCTCCAATGTGCAATTGCAGCGCGCTATGTTGAACAACGCAGAAGCCAATCCGGTCCGATTATGTTATTTTGAGACATTAGTGGGCGCGGGATTATGTCAGAATGAGACTTTGGATCCCGCGCAAATATGTCATTTTGATACGCTCGTGGATGGGCTAAATTATTATTTTGAGACTCTCATCGAGGCGGGAATTTGTCAGTTTGATACAATAATTAAGATATTAAATAAACTTAAATATGCTCCCTTTATCAATCAAGAAACTATTCCATCCAAAATAGTTGCGCAGGCGGTCGGTTCGGCTTATGAGAAACTCGAGAGTTCTACGGATAATTGTGACAAACGCTGGGATTACAACAAATTGTTGAAAGGAATCAACCCCGAGCTGCGGAAAAGGATCCAAAATCTGGGGCTCGAAAAGAGTTTTTTGGCATGGCTGATAGCAGGCAGCCTGAACGCTGAGATCCACAGCCCGGTCAGTTTTGCGATTGCGACGGTGCTCGAGAATCAACAGACTCCACCTGGACCAGCAGCCCGACTGGCAGATCTACAGGCGGGAGAGCTGAGCAGGATGCTGAAGAAAACCATGCGCAGGATGGAACAAAACTACCTGGGACCCGCGATTAATAGTGGAGCCGGAAGTGAAGACCTGGAGTCCCTGCTGCAGCCTGTGGCAGATAACCCGGGACGTTTGAAATTACTTCGCCGCCTGGCGGACGCTCTGGATGTGAAGGACTAACCCCACTTTTAGATAATGTGAATTTAGCGCCTGCCTTAGAGCAGGATTTGGAAGATTAATTACCTTCCAAAACCGAATAGAATTCTGGCGAAACCGGGATCTAGCTCGCCACCCCTGTTAGAGTAGGGCAGGGTAATCCCTGAGGCATTGGCTGGCGGTTTTCCAACACACTGAGAATCGGATGATTTTTTTTCGGTCTTGTCAAGATTCCGATTCTTATATTGAAAATCATGCGCGTAGCCACCCTTGAATATAGGAAAAATATGGTCTGGTCATGAGAGAGAAAGATAATGTTACAGCTTGGTGAGCAAATACAAGGAATATAATATGCGCATAGCCATCGATACTTATGTGAGGTGCGTTAAATCGGAAAGGACGGGGGTGCTCAACATGTGAGGTGCGCTCCATCGAAACGACTTGGGGGCTAAATAATCGTGTAGTATTGCGCGTAGCCAGAAATGCCTAAGTTGAAAATAACGTAAGAGTCAGAAGTGTAAGGAAGATGAGATAGTTGTAGAAATAGAAAAAGACGGTCCAGACGATTTGAAATCTTCAATTGGTTAGGCAAATATTAGGGTGGGTTGGGGGAGAGTATGGGATTGATGGAATGCTTGGTTTTGCGCGTAGCCAATTTGTATTAATTAACGAACAGTATGTAAGGATGGATCTCCGATCGTAGGTAAACACAAATTATCTTCATCTAATAACTTTACACCTCATAAAAGGTCAGGGGCAATCGCAACATTTGTCATTTATTCAATCAGGTCCGCATTTTTGGGCACGAGGGGATGGCGCTATAGGTTTTCGGGAACGACCAACAGAAAACCTTACCTACCGCAGTCAAGCCTCATGTTCGTAATAAATTCCAACGGCACGCGCCTTAGTTTCAAAAGGGTTGATGACTAAGCTCGTTGGCCATCCAGGCAGGTGTAGATATTGTTGTTAGGGAGGGCTTTTTTGACGATCTCAGTACCGCATCTGAGGCAGGGTTTAGCTTTCGTTTAAACGCTCAGTATCACCTGGTAGCCACCTGGCGCCCCGAGGAGGTGCTTTTCGGTGCTCCTCCCACCGGCTGTTATCGTCGATTTGAAGGCGTCTGTGACGTTCATCTAAAGGGTATCCAATTCAGCATCTGACAGGGTATTGAGTTTGTGTCGCAGGTGCAGTTACGCAGACAACAGAATGTCCTGCAGGCAGCCGTTGCCCAGCCCTCGCAAACAGAGTTGCTGGAAGCTTTAGATCCACGGGGGGGGATGGTGGGCGAAATTTATGGGGGCATGCTTCCCACTGGGCAAGGGTATAATTAGAGTATCACAAAACTCTGGAGGCTTTCAATGGATTATGCCTTGATCATGGCTGGTGGTGCTGGGACGCGTCTGTGGCCGCTGAGCCGTGAACATCTCCCCAAACCCGCACTTCGTCTTTATGGCGATCAAAGTATGTTTGAAATTGCAGTCGAGAGGCTTTTGCCTTTGTTTTCGCCTGAACAAATCCTGGTAGTAGCCAGCGCGGATCACAACCAGGTATTACATGTGCAAGTCCCAGCCATTCCTGAAGCGAATTTTATTGTCGAGCCTGAAGGTCGCGGCACGGCACCGGCGATCGGGTTGGCAGCCATTCATTTGCAAGCACGTGACCCCGAAGCAATCATGGCTGTGCTGACGGCTGACCATATCATCGGCAAGCCGGAGGTCTTTCGCTCGGTTATTCGCTCCGCATTGGAATTTGCCAGGGACGAGTACCTCGTCACTCTTGGCATCAAACCCACCTGGCCATCGACATCGTATGGTTACATTGAACAGGCAGACCTTTTGGGGGAGAAACTCGGCTTCAAGGCATACACCGCGCAGCGCTTTGTGGAAAAGCCGAACGCCCAAAATGCCCAACGGATGCTTAATATGGGGAAATACTCTTGGAATAGCGGGATGTTCATCTGGAAAGTCCGTCGAATCATGGAGGAGTTTAAGTCGCAGATGCCGGATCTGTATGCATGCCTGCTGCGCATAGCCGATACAATTGGCACTGATCGATATGATACGATTTTAGACGAATTATGGCAAGGTATTCCCAAGCAGACGATCGACTACGGCATCATGGAGAACGCCAAACGTGTGATCGTATTGCCTGCCGATATGGATTGGCTGGATGTGGGTACGTGGAATAACCTCAAGACAGTCCTCGACTCGGATGATAAAGGCAACAGTAAACGGGGCGACGTAATTCTGTGGAATTCGGAAAATTCAATGGTCATTGGCGACAAGCGTCTGGTGGCTGGGATAGGTCTGGAGAACATGATCATTGTGGATACCCCGGATGCCCTTCTGGTGTGCGACATGGCTCAAGCGGATGAGGTGAAAGCTCTCGTTGAGCATCTGAAGATGATTGGACGCCAGGACTTGGCCTGAAGTGACCCATACCTTCACGATAGTGGTAGTGGAGACTGCCTGGTTCCACACATCCCTGTCTGGAAGGTCTAAACAGTGCCCAGGGTCTACATCGAGATCAGACTCTGGACATTGTTGGTAAATTATGCATTATTCAAACATTATTTAAAACATTATTCAAAGAGTACATCGGCTTTAGTTGGGATATAATTAGAAAGCGAAGACCTGAAAGGAGTGTTGTATGAAAGGTAAACCTGAAATCATTGAAAAACTGAACTTCTTACTGGCAGATGAGCTAACCGCCATCAACCAGTATTTTGTTCATGCTGAGGAATGTGCGGATTGGGGCTACGAACTCCTCCACCACACTATTGAAGAACGCTCGATTACCGAGATGAAGCATGCCGAGAAGTTGATTGCGCGAATCCTCTTCCTTGAGGGGACGCCAGTGGTGGACAAGCTCAATAAGATGCATATCTCTGATAGCGTCCCGGGCATGCTCGAAAACGACAGACAAGCCGAAGAAGTCGCCATCAAGAACTACAACGAAGCCATCAAACTGGCAACAGAATTGTTGGATAACGGCACCAAGGAACTGCTCGATGGCATCCTGAAAGATGAAGAAGCACATATCAATTACATCGAGGAACAACTCAAACAAATCGAACAGATGGGGCTTGAGACTTATCTGACCACAGTCAAGTAAGCGGAGGATATATGAAAGGCAACGAAAAAGTTATTGAAACGTTAAATGTTTTGCTGCGTGAAGAATTGACTGCCATCAGCCAGTACATGGTGCATGCTGAAATGTACGAAGATTGGGGCTATGACAAATTGGGAGACGCTGAGCAGCATAGAGCCATCGAGGAGATGAAGCATGCTGAGAAGCTGATCGCGCGCATCCTGTTTTTGGAAGGTCGTCCGATTGTCAGTGAGCTGGATGTCATTAACATCGGCAAGACCGTGGACGAGATGCTCAAGAATGATCTCATGTTGGAAACCGATGCAGTGAAAAAGTACAACGACGCAATCAAACTGGTTATCACTGAGAAGGACAACGGCACCAAGGAACTCCTGGACGCAATTTTGGCAGATGAAGAAGAACACGTGAACTTCTTTGAGGAGCAACTGGGTCAGATTGACCAGATGACACTGCCCTTCTTCCTCTCCACGATTAAATAGGTTTTTGTCAAGCAAGAGACCCCGGCATCACCGGGGTCTCTTTCGTTAAGTTTGACAATCCGTGAGCTTAATGAGGTAAAATCAGCGGGAGTTTTTTCCATGACCACTTTGCTGCTTGTAGTCATCTACATTGCTTTTATCAGCCTTGGGCTGCCCGATTCGATGCTTGGGGCAGCCTGGCCGGTTATGCAGCGTGAACTTGGCTTACCTCTGGCAGGGGCAGGGTTGGTCTCGATGATTGTTTCAGGGGGTACCATCGTCTCAAGTCTCTTTAGCGGCATGCTGATCCGCCGGCTTGGCACCGGGAAGCTGACGCTTATGAGCGTGTTAGTGACGGCATTGGCACTGCTGGGGTATTCATTCAGTCAAGACTATCTTTGGCTGTGCCTCATTGCGGTGCCCCTGGGGTTGGGGGCGGGCGCAGTGGATGCGGCCTTGAATGATTTCGTAGCGCGTAATTTCGCGGCGCGGCACATGAACTGGCTTCACAGCTTTTGGGGTATCGGCGCAACGACCGGTCCTTTGATCATGGCGTTCATGCTCAACCAAACCGGTCGCTGGCAAATGGGCTACCGCACAGTCGCCATCGTTCAGTTTACATTGGTGGCGCTGCTTGCCATCTCCCTGCCCCTTTGGCAGCGTTTTCCCACTCCAGCCTCACCGCAGACCGCCTCAGGTCGAGGGAAGATACGGAAGATCCGCGGGTTGACGCCAAACCTGGTGGCATTCTTTGCATATTGCGCGGTTGAAGCCAGCACCGGGCTATGGGCAGCCAGTTTTCTGGTGGATCAGCGCGGACTTAGCAGGGTTTTGGCGGCTGGAGGAGCTTCAGCTTACTATCTTGGGATCACCGTGGGGAGATTCCTGAACGGTTTTCTTTCATCCCATTTTGACGCAAAAAACCTGGTACGGGGTGGGCAGGCGATGATATTACTGGGGATTGGGCTGATGTTCCTGCCTTTTCCGATCCTTAGCCTTGTAGGTCTGATGATCGTCGGTCTGGGATGTGCTCCGATTTATCCGACCCTATTGCACGAGACCCCACGCCGTTTTGGGGTAGAAAATTCCGCTAGTCTGATGGGGATACAGATGGCAATCGCCTATTGCGGACTTACACTGATGCCACCGCTTTTGGGATTAATCGTCGATCGTTTTGGTTTGCAACTCTATCCATTAGGATTGCTGTTGCTGGCAGTAATGCTGACCTTTGGTACAGAGCGGTTGAACAAAGTGCTGGCGCAGCAGAACACTTAAGAGATTGTACGAACGTTATAAAGCCGGACAATTTCTGTTAACATTCATATCTGGTGAATAAGACAGGAGTTGACCATGAAAAAACCAGTCCCAACAGTTGATGAAGACCCACAAATGAATCCACCTGATCCCTGCGCGGATACCGCGCAAACCCAGAAGACTCACCCCAAACCAGCAATTGAGGGAGGCCCGATTTATCGGACCGATATCCCCAAGGATTTACCGCCAGACATTCCGTTAAAATAGCATGAATCCTCATGCAATTTGGGACCGGGAACCTCAACAAGCTCCTGGTCCTTTTTTTGCTCTGGAGAGGCTTTTTTTCAGGATAGATGTATGAGGTGGTTTTCTTGTCCCTGAATTCTTGTAACAATCGATTATCTGGAAGGATTAGCAAAAAACCTTGACGGTTTTTGAGAGCTGGGCATATAATAAATAGATTTAAATTCCAGCACAAAAGGACTCAATAATGAGATTGCCGGGTCTGGTTGACGCGCACGTCCATCTCCGCACGCCTGGAGGGGAACACAAGGAAGATTTTCGAACGGGGTCAATGGCGGCATTGGCAGGAGGTTTTACTACTCTTCTCGCAATGCCCAACACAAACCCACCGCTGGTCACCGCGGAAAACTGGAGCATCGCTCAGCAGTTGGCAAAAAGCCACAGCCTGTGCGATGTTTTTTTATATGCAGGGGGTTCGGCAGAACATATCGCTGAACTGCCTGCTCTCTCCCATTCAGCCATTGCCCTCAAGCTGTACCTCGATCAGACTTATGGTCCCTTGCGCGTTCAGGGGTTGGAAACTCTCCAGAAAATCATGGGGCTCTGGCCAGCGAGCAAGCCCATTTGCCTGCATGCCGAGCAGGAATCCATTGCGGTGGGCGTCGCGCTCGCGGCGCTGTATCGCAAGCCAATCCATTTTTGTCATGTTTCACGCAAGGACGAAATCGAACTGATCGCCAAAGCCAAGGCTGAGGGGCTGCCGGTTACCTGCGAAGTGACCCCGCATCACCTCTTCCTGACTGAAGCAGATGCCCTTAGGCTGGGCCCCTATGCGGATATGCGCCCGCGGTTGGCAAGCCAAGTGGACGTAGATGCTCTCTGGCAGCACCTGGGCAGCACGATAGACTGTATCGCCTCCGATCACGCCCCTCATGCTCACTGGGAGAAACAAGGATACAATACGGAAGCGGAATGGCGCCAGAACCCGGGGCGGATCGGTCCAAACCCAATCCCGCCAGGCATCCCCGGGCTCGAATCCACGCTGCCTTTGATGCTAACCGCCCTTTCGCAAAAACGTTTGAGTCTCGAAAGGCTGATCCAACTGCTGCACACGAACCCAACGCGTATTTTCCATCTGCCAGCTCAACCTGACACCTGGGTGGAGGTGGACCCTGCGCAGAGTTACACCTTCCCCGACCATCCTCTTTATACCAAATGTGGTTGGTCACCTTTTGAGGGAACGCGCATGACTGGTGCCATCCGCCAGGTCGTTTTGCGCGGTAAAGAAGTTGTTTCTAACGGTAAGGTCATAGACCCGCCGAATTCATAGATTATTGACACGGAGTAAACATGGGAAACGGTAATTACACACCTCTCTTCAATCTGGATAGTTTCGAACGCAAACCGCGCTTTACCAACGGTTTCTTCCAGCGGGATGTTCTCTCGGTGGATCAATTCAGCAAGGATGACCTTGACTATATATTCGCCCGCGCGGATGAAATGCAGGCAATGAGCAGAAAGTGGGGTACCTGTGACCTGTTGAAAGGCTACACCCTTGCTTGTGTTTTCTATGAACCCTCAACACGCACCAGCTCCTCCTTCATCGCTGCCATGGAACGCCTGGGGGGTAAGGTGATCCCGATTACAGAAGGCATTCAATATTCGTCCGTGTCCAAAGGCGAAAGTCTAATCGACAGCATGATTACCCTGGAGCAGTATTGCGACGTGATTGTGCTGCGCCACCCCGAAATTGGCTCAAGTTCCACGGCAGCCAAGTATGTCAAGGTGCCTATCATCAATGCTGGCGATGGCGCAGGGGAGCACCCCACCCAGGCGCTGCTTGATCTATACACAATCAAGAGTGAACTGGGCGCCATTGATGGGCTGCGTATCTCAATGGCTGGTGATCTGCGCTACGGTCGCACCGTGCATTCTCTCACCAAGTTGCTCACTAAATATGATGTCTCTCTGCGCTATGTCTCCCCCGACACACTGCGTCTTCCCTTGGAGTTGATGAACACGCTGATCGACAAAAAGATGGACGTGCGTGAATTCAGCCGCGTGGAAGAGGTCATTGAAAATACCGACGTGTTGTATGTGACGCGCATCCAAAAAGAACGCTTCACCGACCTGGCACAGTATGACGAAGTGAAGGGATACTTCAACATTGACGCCGAACTGATGCAAAAGGCAAAAGAAAAGATGATCGTGATGCACCCATTACCCCGTGTGGGAGAAATTGCCTACGCGATCGACAAAGATCCGCGAGCAGCTTACTTCCGCCAGGTGCAAAATGGGCTCTATATTCGCATGGCGCTACTGGCAGCCGTCCTCGGGCAAGCCTGACGCAGCCTGTTCTGAGAGTGTCGTTTACAATTAACGAAAGCAAGATAACCGGAGGCGAGATGGACTTTGTCACCAAACTCAACCAGGCAATCGAACGAAATAACAGTTTATTGTGTGTGGGCATGGATCCAACGGAGGCAGTCCTGCCTAAGGGCGAGGATCTCTACAGCCGCTTGCTCACCTGGGCGCGCGATTTGATTGACCAGACGAAAGATCTGGTTTGCTGTTACAAGCCAAATATTGCTTTTTATGAGCAATTTGGTCCTAAAGGCTTGCGGGCTTTCCAGGATATCGTCCGTGAGATCCCGGAGGATATCCCGCTGTTGCTGGATGCCAAGCGGGGAGACATCGGCTCGACGGCAGAAGCCTACGCCAAAGCCTGCTACCGATGGTTTAAGGCGAATGCAGTCACACTCTCGCCTTACCTCGGGCGGGATGCTATCCAACCGTTTGTTGAAGACCCTGAAAAAGCAGTTTTTGTGCTGGTGCAGACCTCGAACCCCAGTGCAGCGGAGGTGCAGCAGCACGGTAATCCACCCCTGTTTGAGTTGGTGGCGCGCATCTCGCAAACCTGGGGCAATCCGGGACAAATTGGGTTGGTGGTGGGGGCAACCAAGCCCGAAGCCCTGGAAAGAGTGCGTGAGATTTGCCCTGAGGCGTGGATCCTTGCACCCGGGGTAGGAGCTCAGGGAGGGGACCTGAGACTGGCGCTGGAAGCAGGCTTGCGCAAGGATGGACTGGGGATGATTGTGCCGGTTTCCCGCTCGGTCATGAACGCGCCGGATCCCAGGGCAGCAGCTGCCGCGCTTCGCGATGAGATCAACCAGATCCGCAGCGAGGTGGCAGCCGTCAGGTCTGAGCCAGCTCCCGTTGCAGTTGGGGTTGAGACCTTAGAAAAAAGGGGCTACGGTGAACTGATTGATGGGCTGTTTGATACCGGATGTGTGAAGTTTGGCAATTTCACCTTGTCTAGCGGCAAGCAGAGCCCTGTTTACCTCGACCTGCGCCGCTTGGTTTCGTTCCCCTCGGTGCTCGATTTGGCCGTGGAAGCTTACGTTGATGCGTTGTTGAAGCTCCAGTACGACTACATTGCCGGCGTGCCATATGCTGCCTTGCCGATTGCATCCATTGCGGCTTCGAAGCTAAAGCAACCCATGGTCTACTCGCGCAAGGAGGTCAAAACGCATGGAACAGGTCAGCAGGTGGAAGGTGTGTTTGAACCTGGCCAGAGGGCAGTACTTGTGGAAGATGTGATTACCAGCGGTGGAAGCTTGTTGACAGCTGCCGATGCTCTATCCGCGGTGGGTTTGGTAGCGGATCAGGCAGTGGTGCTGGTGGACCGGGAGCAGGGCGGCGTTGCCAGCCTTGCCGATAAAGGAATTTCAGTTCATCCAGTGCTGACATTCAGCCAGATCCTTGACCGACTGTACCAAGGCGGCAAGATCAGTGCTGAGATCCACCTCATGATCAAAACTTACTTGGTGGAAGGATAGGATGGAAGCATCGCTCGCGGCTGATTTCCTGGGAATCCAGATGAAAAATCCCCTGGTAGTTGCCAGCGGCATCCTGGGAACCTCCGCCAGCGTCATGGAACGCTGCGCCCGCGAAGGTGCCGGCGCAGTAACCAGCAAAAGCGCTGGACCTGAGCCGCGGACCGGGCATGCCAACCCGGTGACGCTGGCCTGGAACGGGGGAGTGATCAATGCCATTGGTCTGACCAACCCAGGCTGCCGGGAGGAAGTCCCGCTCTTGCGTGAAACCCATCGACGGTTGCGAGCCTTGGGTTTACCGCTTTTTGCTTCGCTGTTCGCGCCGTCTGTGGAAGCTTTTGGCGAGGTGGCACGGGTCATTGCGGAGGCGGAACCCGATCTCATTGAAGTCAATATCTCCTGCCCGAATGTTGGCAGCGAATTTGGCACCCCGTTTTCGGCAACAGCAAAAAGCGCCGCTGAAGTGACAGCGGTGGTACGTAAAGCGGTCAAACTGCCCATCAGCATCAAGCTTGCGCCAAACGTGCCGGAGATCGGCAGAATCGCGCAAGCAGTGGTCTCTGAAGGTGCGGACGCGGTCACGGCGATCAATACCGTGCCCGCGATGTTGATCGATGCCTATGCTGGAAAACCAGTGCTCAAAAATGCGACCGGTGGCTTGAGCGGCGCGGCGATCAAACCGGTAGCTTTGAAAGCAGTTTGGGAAATTGCGCAAATGGTCAGCGTTCCAATCATTGGGACGGGCGGCATCAGCTGCGGGCTGGATGCAGCGGAAATGATCATGGCTGGGGCGACCCTGGTGGGGGTGGGGTCGGCCGTCGCGCTGGAGGGGCCGGCGGTGTTCAGCCGCATCAACAGAGAGCTTGAGGCGTTTATGACCCAGGAAGGCTATCCTGACCTGGCAAGCATGCGCGGTAAGGCGCTGCCCCAAAAATGAAAACGACGGTAAACCATCGTTCCTTGGGCGGGATCATGCGCCCATACCGAGTGGCGAACGTCCTGCGCGAAAATGAGACCACCCATACACTCTTATTTGACGGCAGACTCCCCGAAGCCCAACCGGGGCAGTTTGTAATGGCATGGCTGCCTGAGATTGGGGAGAAACCTTTCAGCATCCATGCGAACATCCCGCTGGCATTGACGATTTGTGATGTGGGTCCAGTCAGCAACGCAATGGTGAATTTGCAGGTGCACGACCGACTCTGGCTTCGGGGTCCCCTGGGAAATGGTTTTGAACTCAAGGGTTCCAAACATCTGCTTGTCGGGGGAGGTTATGGGGCGGCGCCGCTTTCTTTTTTGGCAGAGGAGGCTTTACGGCAGGAGGGGGAGGTGGTGGCGTGCCTGGGAGCTAAGACGAAGGCGGACTTGATCCTGGTAGACCGGTTAACGAGTCTGGGGTGTGAACTGCGCGTAGCCACTGAGGATGGGTCTGAGGGGAGCCAGGGATTGGTGACGGAGGTGGCGCAGGAGGCGATTGACGCGTTTCAACCCGATTGCCTGTATGCCTGCGGACCGACCGGCATGCTCCTGGCGCTGGCGGATTTCTGTCAGCAAAGGGGTTTGCCAGCGCAGCTTTCGTTTGAGGCGTTGATGCGCTGCGGCGTGGGTCTCTGCGGCTCGTGTGAACTGCCCGAAGAACTCTGTCAACGGTTAGGGCTTCCAGGGGGCTGGCTTGTCTGCCACGATGGTCCGGTCGCGATGATTGGATAATGATTTTTTTGTTATCTTTTAAGATGACAGTCAGGTGAAAACAGGATTATTGCTGGTTTTGGAGTGCCTGGTGGGCAAGCGCAAGGCCGCCATAGAGCCCGGCAATGCCCGCAAGACCGGTGGGGACGATGTAGTTTTCCATGTCGGCAATTTGAGGCATTTGCAGGTAGTTGCCAAGCAGTCGGGTCAATTCTGAGCGGATCATGGGGAAAAGAAAGCTCTGGTTCATGACCCCGCCGCCGAGGATAATGCGCTCAGGGGCAAGGGTCAAGCAGATATTCACCAGACCGAGGGCAAGATAGTGGGCTTCGAGCTGCCACGCGGGATGATTTTGAGGTAAGCTGGCGGCAGGTTGATTCCAGCGAGCCTCGATGGCGGGTCCGGAAGCCAAACCCTCCAGGCAGGTGCCGTGGAATGGGCAAACACCTTTGAAGGAGATGTCAGCCGGGTGGACGGGGAGGAGGATATGACCCATTTCTGGGTGCGCGTAGCCATGAAGAAGCTGGCCATTGACCAGGGCACCTCCGCCGATACCGGTGCCAATTGTCAGATAGACAAGATTACTTAAGCCTTGCCCGGCACCCCAACGGGATTCAGCCAGCACTGCAGCATCAACATCCGTGTCAAAGCCGATTGGCAAGTGAGTGCTCAAAGCTGTCCGGAAAAAACCGAGGACATCGGTATTTTCCCAGCCAGGTTTCGGGGTGGCGAGGATTTGACCGTATGTCGGGGAGGTGGGTCGGGGGTCGAGCGGACCGAAGCAGGCAATTCCAAGCGCGGTTAGCTCACCGAGATCGTGCTGGGCTTGGAGGAAGAAATCGGCACAGGCTGCGAGCGTTGCCTGGGGGAGGGCGGTGGGTACGCGCATTTCCCGCAGAATGGCATTATGTTCATCAGCGACAGCGCAGATGAACTTGGTCCCTCCACCTTCGATCGCGCCAAAGAAATTTTCGTTTTTCATAGGTTAATTATAATGGCGGATTGGCGAAACGAGTGCCAACCATCCCAATAAGGAATGATTAATTTCTGACCTCGTATCTTTATAGGGATCTCAATTATTCTATACATTGAGGTTATTTCGGAGGGAGTGAATCCCCACCGTACGGCTGGGCTTTAGTCCAGCCGCAGAATCCAGCTAAGAAGATATCCGCGGAGGGAGCAAGCCCCCTCCGTACGACAAAGAATCAGGTCATCCGCAATATTCATTCATCGAGGGAAAAAACCCCATACGGCTGAGNNGTATTAGTCCAGCCGCAGAATCCACCTAAGTAGATTTCCGCGGAGGAAGCAAGCCCTCTCCGTACGAATAAGAATCAGTTCATCTGCAGAATCCATTCGTTGGGGGAAAAAACCCCATACGGCTGAGCTCGCGTGCCCGCGAAGCAGGGTATTAGTCCAGCCGCAGAATCCAGCTAAGTGGATTTCCACGGAGGGAGCAAGCCCCCTCAGTACGACAAAGAATCAGGTCATCCGCAATAACCATTCGTTGGGGGGGAAACCCCCGTGCAGCTGGGCTCGCGTGCCCGCGAAGCAGGGTATTAGTCCATCCTCTGAGTTAGCCTGTTGATATTATGTCAGATGGAGCAAGCCCCCTCCGTACGAATAAGAATCAGGTCAGCCGCAGAAACTGCCTCTACAAATAATTGCGGAGGGCTTAAACCCTCCGCAATAATATTTGTTCAGCCCCTGAACCCATGTAAAAAGCTAATACGATGGGTTGGAGTGGGAGATTTCGATCTCCTTCACGCAAATAAAGCGCGGTACCTTCAATGCGTTAGGGTCGCGTCGCCCGTAACTGCTGGAAACGTTGTAAACAACCTGTTTCTGGCTCAGCCACTGCACGCGCTCGCCAAAGAAATCGCTGAATTTCTGGGTCAGGCGCACATTGTAAGGCACCTGCACGCTGCCGTCCTTCTTCAAAAACAGCGCACCAAAGCGGCTGGAACCGGTGATCATACCCTGGGTTGGGTTGACCACGTTCATATAGTGCATATAGGGAATGTAAAGGATATCTTCTTCCCGCTCCATATCGATTAACGCTTGCAAGGTGTTGATTTCGCTTGAACCCGCGTCCACCACCAGGCTGGCATGGCTGACGTCATGCCCGGTTGGCGTTTTCCCAAATTCATCCGCTGAGTCCTGGTCCCACATAAAAGCCTGAAAGCGACCTTCCGAAACAAGGGGGAAAGGTTTTCGCTCAAAACCGAAGCGGTCCGCAGTTTGTGCAAAAATTTCGACCACACCTGGGTCATCCCGCAGGCTCACTTTTTCAGAAAAGAGCCGTTTGCCCTGGTCTTCTTCTTTTAAGAAAGAATAGCCCTGCATCAGCGCAGCGCCAGTCATGCCATAATAAGCCATGATGTTGACAATCTCAGCGGTAGCGGCTGGACCGAACACAACGGTGTACTTGCCCACTGGCAGCTGAACGCTCTGGTCTTCCTGGTAATGCTTAACCAGCAAGGCGAGGTCCGCATGCAAACCTTCTGCATCGAGGTCGCTCTTCTTTTGGGCGCTCTGCTCTGCGTTGACCTCCCATTTCAGACTTTCGGATGACAAAACAGCAGTCACTTGCGCGTCTGTTGAGCGGAAGCATTGGGTGTGTTCATTGGCGGTGCTGATCTGAGCGGTGGTGGTGGTGCCATTGCTAAAAAAACCGCTCAACTTGATGTCGTCGCTTTCCAATCCTTCAGCCAGTGTGTTGAAGTAAGCCAGGCGTTCTTCGTTGGTCAAAGCGGCTAAGGCTGGGTCGAAGGGGCGCTCATCGACCACATCCTTCTCATAAACCGGGAAGGTCGGGTCATAGCTAAGCGGCTGGGCATGGGGCAGCATTTCTGCCAGGGTATCCAACCCCTTTTCCATGCTCTCAAAATCGGTGGGGTCGACGATCATACTGTAGCTGGCTTTTTTGCGACCATCGAAAGCGATAAAGTCCAGCGAGATCAGATGTTCATTGGTGTTGAGCGAAATTGCCGAATTGGCGAAGCGCATCAGGTAGCTGTCTTCTTCGTGATAAGAGATCAAGGCCTGCAGTCCCCTTTTTATGGCGGACTGGCGCAGTTTTTGTAATAAATCAATGACCTGGTTGCTCATCTTACTCTCCTACCTGTACATTATCAAAACGGCAGACGGGGATTCCGTGCCCCAGCTGCATGATCTGATTGGGTGCGCCTTTACCACAGTTATCAACATAATGGAGTACCCAGGTGCTTTCATCACCCACGGCTGTGAGTGAATTGTAGAATGGCAGGGTCTCTCCCCGATAAGTGGGGTTCTTGACCACCTGTTTCTTTTGTCCGTCCTCCACCAGCCAGCCGATATCACAGGCAAAGTGAAACTGCTCGCGGTTGGAACCGATTGACCAGCTTTTGTCGCCATCGAGCACCAAACCATACTTGGTATTGGCAATGATGTCTTCCAGGCTGCCGTCTGTACCAGGGTCGATGTTGATGTTGGTCATGCGTTCAATCGGCACACGATAGAAAGATGAGGCGCGGTTTGCCCCGCTGGAGCCGTTGAAGATTTGTTTTTTGGCTTTGGCGTTAGCTTCCTCCACCATTTGACGTCCGGTAATCGCGCCGACGAGGATACCCTTATCGATCAGCAAGTTGTCCTGGGCAGGGACGCCATCGTCATCAAAGCCGAAACTGCCTGGGCTGTTGGGTTCCAGCGCGTTCGCACGGGCTGTGAGCTTCTCAGAACCGTAGCGCAGCTTGCCAAAGTCTTCCAAACGCACAAACGAGCCGCCTGCGAAAGAAAGCTCATAACCGAGGATCCGATCCAGCTCCAAAGCATGCCCGATGGTCTCGTGGGTCTGCAGGAACATAATCCCGGGGAGCAGGATGACCGACATCTTGCCGTTGGGGGCGTCATCAGCGACCAGCACCTGATTCAACTCACTGATAATACGCTCAGCATTGGCAAGAAAGTCGGTTTCGTTGATACTCTCCCAACCGCGGGTGGGGCCAGTGCGTCCGGGCATGTACTTACGGCTCTGCATGCCGCCGTCCTTATCGATACCCATGGCGTGGATCGAGGGAAAGACTTCGATGATGTTTTTCTCAATCTCCGAGCCCTCGGAATCCATGAAAATAATTTGTTTGCGAACGAATTCAAGCATCCCGAAGCGTTGAATGACGCCGGGTTGGTTGAGGGCGGAATCCATTTTCTGCAGGAATGCCACTTTTTCAGCCAAACCGATGGTGAAGGGATCGATTTGATTCGGGCTGGTGAAACTGCCCACAATAGCTTCCTTTTCCGCCAGGCGGATAGGGAAGGTTACACGTTCGGAGGCAATGCGGGCGTTGTCGAAGGCTTTCTCAAAAATTGCGTCCGGATTGGATAGGTCCGAAGAAGCCGAAAAACCCCAGGCACCGTTATAAAGCACGCGCACACCCATGCCACTCTGGCTGGAAGCGTTATTTTCTTTAAGGTTGCCATTCCACATGAACAGGAAGTTGCTATCTTCCCGTGGGTACCATCGGGCGTCAACATAATGCGCGCCCTTGGCTTTCAACAGGTCTAGTTGTTCTTTGATTTTCTCTCTCACACTATTTCTCCTGTATTTGAACTGTAAAAATATTATAGTGTCTTACGTCCTTTTTTGCAGATTTTTGCATCATGAGCCGTCCAAACCACTTGCTGTCATACGGTCTTCGTGCTTTTAGGATAAACTAACAGGTGTTATGGCAATGGTGCTAATACGGGAACTTTTTTACTCCGGAATCGTCTCTAATAAAGTGTGTCAACTGCAGACCAGGTAAGGTTGCCAATGAAACAAGAGCTTAAGGCGGAAGAATCACCGGAAACAACCGGTAAGCGAACCAAGCAAAAGCGCGAAAAGCGCGACCAGCATTGGGGATGGGTTCCACGCATGTTTGTGAAGCCGCGCAGCACCCTTGCGCGAGTAAATGCGCAGGAAACAGCTGTTTGGCTGTTGCCAATGCTCATCCTGGCTGTTATGGTCCTTCTGGCGGTGATGGTTGCAGCTCCCATCAAGCGAGTCAATATTCAAACCGGAGCAACGGTCCCGGATGACTTTCAATGGTGGTCTCAGGAACGTCAGCAGCAATTCCTGCAAGCGCAGCAGAATCTGACCTCTCCAACCTTCATGTACATTTTCCCATTGTTAACCGGGTTGGCAGGTTATTTGCTATTCTGGATGATCTGCTCGAGCTTACTTTACCTCTCGCTGACGCTGGCTGGAAGTCGAACCAGTAATCAGAAAGTAAGCAATCTTGTCGCCTGGGCAATGCTTCCATTCGCGCTACGAGAGTTGGTAAAAGTGATCGTCATAATCAGTTCGAAAAGGCTGGTTGAAGATCCCGGGCTCAGCTACCTGGTTGCCAGTGACGCCACAGGCATCATGGCGTGGCTGAGAGGGATACTGGGGCAGGTGGACTTTTATGGCTTGCTCTTTGTTATTTTTCTTTTTCTTGGAGCGGTTCCGCTTTCCGGTTTGAGGACGAATAAGGCTGTGCTCGCCACGACAGTTTCCTTGATTCTGATGCTGGCACTCGTGGGAATACCCTCCCTCATCTCAGCAGCCTTGAGCGGTATGGGGGGCTCGGGATATTACTTCTTCTAAGGTGTTTTATGAGCGATAGTTTCGTCAGCGTTCGTGACTTGTTTAAGACTTACAAAATGGGCAGCACAGAAGTCCACGCCCTGAATGGCGTCTCGCTCGAAATTGAACCTGCTACTTTCACGGTGCTTATGGGTCCTTCAGGCTCTGGAAAAAGCACCTTACTGAACATGATAGGAGGTCTGGATTGGCCTACTTCAGGGTCCATCCTGGTTGATGGTGAACAGATCGATCGGATGGATGAGAACCAACTGGCAAATTACCGTCGTAACAAGCTGGGTTTTATCTTTCAGACTTTCAACCTGATCTCGACCATGACTGCCGAAGCCAATATTGGCTTCCCGCTGCGATTTTCGGGTGTCAAAAAGAGTCAGCGGGTGGAACGCGCCAAAGAATTGATGACGCAAGTGGGGCTGGAAGACCGCATCGGTCACAAGCCCACTGAGCTTTCTGGCGGTCAGCAGCAGCGCGTGGCAGTAGCGCGTGCCCTGGTCAATGACCCTCCATTAATCCTGGCCGATGAGCCTACCGGCAACCTGGACACCCAAAGTGGCATCGTGATCATGCAACTCCTCGAACAACTCTGTAAATCCGGTAAAACGATCATCGTTGCCTCCCACGATCCGCGCATGCTCAACTATGCAACCCATCGCATTAATCTACTCGACGGTCAGCTTGTGACCGATGCACAATATGAAGAATCTATTCAGCGTGTTGGCTGAGAAGGTGAAAAATGAAAAAGAAATTCCAATTTGCACTCGTCGTTATGATACTCATTGGGTTGGTAGCGTTGCCGATCCTCAACCATAAGGGTTATGCCATGACCCAGGGCTGGATAGATCCGCCCACCCAAACCCCAGCGCCCACCCAGGTGCCGTGGAACTGGGTGCCGGATAACGGCAATGTGGTTAATCCATCAGGTTCGGTTCCTAATAATGTCGTGCAGCAAGAGATTGACCGACCTATGCTTTCTATCTCTGAATATCATACAGGGAATGGAAGTAAAAGTGTCGATCCCTTTGGTAGCTTTGATCTAAACTTCACGATTAGAAATGGGGGAAAAGCGGATGCGCTGAATGTCCTATTAGCTTTTAGCAGCCAAGAATTTGACCCTCTTGATGGAGGTGTTACAAGCATAAAAGATATAACTGTGAAAGATGCAGAAGAAGGCCGAGCCCATAAATTTAGGGTTAATGATATGTCCACTTGGAAGTATTCAGGCATCATTACAGCTGCGGTCTCCTATATGGATCCAGCTGGCAACACCTATTCTGAAACCTTTACCTTTTCCATCATTATCAATCAGACCGGCGGCACTGGCTCCACCGCCGCCACCGCCACTCCAGCGGCTGTCAAGCGACCTCAGATGGTGGTCAACAGCTATACCACCGATATCGATCCCCTGCAGCCCGGATCGCACTTTAAGCTGGGGCTGAAGGTCAGCAACGCGGGCACAGCCGACGCGCGTGCTGTCAGTTTGGTGTACGGCGGCGGCGCAACAGCCGACACTACGGATCCGCTCGGCACGCCCCAGGCGGGTGGGCTGGGCGGAGCAGGCGGAGACGTGAGTAACTTTGCGCCTGTGGGCAACAGTAACGTTATCTTGCTTGGCGATGTGCCGGTGGGTGGCACGTTGAACCCTGAACAGGAGTTCATCGTTAATGTGACTACGAACCCCGGGGCATACCCCCTCAAGCTTTCGTTTGTTTACACCGATGCCAAAGGGGTTCGGATGGTGGATGATCAGGTGATCACACTGCTGGTTTTTTCGCTTCCTCAACTGGAGTTCAGTTTTTATCAGCCCATGGAGGGGATGGTCATTGCCGGTCAGATGGGGAGTCTGCCGATCCAGATCACGAATCTCTCCAGGAAGAGTGTGGTGCTGGGAAATGTTGTCGCCACCAGCCCCGATGGCGAAATGAGCAACAATAGCATCCTGATTGGCACGCTTGACCCAGGTGGCTACTTTACTTTCGACCCGATGTTCATGCCTTTCAGCGAAGGCGAGGCGACAATCAACTTTGAGATCCGCTATACGGATGATTTCAACCAATTGCGAACCTATAACTCCTCTCTGAGTGTCACCGTGAACCCACCGATGGAGATGCCCACGCCTTATCCATTATTGGATGAGAACGGCAACCCGGTGCTCGATGAGAACGGCAATCCCATCATGGTGGATCCAATGAATCCCTTCCCTGATGGCAATTCCCAGGAACCTTCTTCGCAGCCCGGCTTCTTCGCGCGCATCTGGAATGCGATCAAGAGTTTCTTTGGGTTTGGCTCTGGTTCTAACAATAATGGCATCACCCCCACTGAATCGGGCACGGATAGCGGAATTTATATCCAGGGCGGCGGTGGCAGCGGCAAGATGCCATAGCCCACTGAAATGGAGACAGGATGCGCTTTACTGATTTTATCAGCCTGATCATTGATAACCTGAGCCGCCGCAAAGGGAGGGTGTTGCTGACCGCTATCGGGGTAGTGATTGGCACTGCAGCGGTTGTGACACTGGTTTCTCTTGGCGTTGGGCTCCAACAAAGCGCGACCAGCCAACTTTGGGGCATCAACGACCTGACCAGTATCGAGGTCTATCCAGGCTATCCAATGGCTGAAGGGCCCATGATGCAACAGATTACCGAGGATGACATTAAGAAACTGACCCCGGATGCAGTTGAGAGTTTCAAAGCCATTCCGGGTGTTACTCAGGTTGTCGTGAAGCAGTATATCCAGGGCGGCATGGAGATCTCATTGGATAAGCTTTCAGCCTGGGGTAGTGCGATGGGTGTTAACCTGACTGACCTAAAGGATATTGGTCTCGAATCCAGCCAGGGAGTGACCACCATCAGTAAAGGCAAGGTGGTGGTGGGTTCTGCCTTCAATAATAACTTTTATGATCCCAACCCCCGCCCGAACTCTGAACCGATCACGCCGCCCGATCTGATGGGTCAAAAACTAAAAATAAAACTTACTCGTTGGAGTGAGGATGGCACTACCTCCACCAAGTCATACGTACTTGAAGTTGTGGGGGTTTTGGCGGAAACCCGCGGCGAGTCGGACTACAACATGTACATGGTGCTGGATGAGGTCACGCAGTGGAATGAGTGGTTTGCCGGTAAGCGGATTGACTACAAGAAAGACGGTTATAACCAGGTCACTGTTAAAGTGGAGAGTCCAAAAATTGTAGTGGATATTACGAACCAGATCACGGACATGGGTTACCAAGCGTATACGCCGCAATCCACGGTGGAAGGCATCAACAGCTACTTCTCAACCATGCAATTGGTTTTTGGCGGGGTCGGCGCTATTGCTCTGCTGGTGGCTGCCATCGGTATCGCGAACACCATGACGATGGCAATCCTGGAGCGCACCCGCGAAATAGGGATTATGAAAGCGGTAGGCGCCACCAATAACAACATCCTCACCATTTTTCTCGGGGAAGCTGCGGGGATTGGTTTTTTGGGTGGAATTGGAGGTGTGTTGGTCGGCTGGGCAATCTGCGCGGTGATCAACGCATTGGGTGGCTCCATGCTGGCAACCGGCGATGGCATGGGCACGCAATTGGCTGCTTCGATCCCCTTCTGGCTGCCAGTGTTCAGCATCGCGTTCGCAACCTTGATCGGTTTGATTTCCGGGCTCTACCCAGCGTTGAATGCCGCGACCCTCATCCCCGTTGATGCACTGAAATACGAATAAGTTATGTCCCAGTCCACACCCCTGTTGGTAGATATACCATCAGGGGTTTTTTGTTTCCCCGCTATCACCTTAGCGTGTCTATACTGTTGATGGAAATGGACTAATCTCGTGGGTATAATGCTTTTTAAGAAACGTCAGGAGTTATTATGCTGTTTGTCGAAAATGAACCCAATAAAGACCCCCGGATAAACCTTGCTATAGAAGAATATCTGATCAAAATCATCGCCCCGAAGGAAGAGATATTGCTTTTCTACATCAACAAACCTTCGATCATCATCGGTCGGAACCAAAACACAATCCAGGAAATCAACGTCGATTATGTCAAAGCCCATGACATCATTGTTGTCCGACGCCTATCGGGGGGTGGTGCAGTCTATCACGACCTGGGGAACTTAAATTTCTCCTTTATCGCCCCAAATTCACCAGGAAACTTCCACAATTTTCGCAAATTCACCCAGCCTGTGATTAAGGTCCTGATGAAAATGGGCGTGCCAGCGGAGCTTTCCGGTCGAAATGACATCCTTGCCGATGGCAAAAAGATTTCTGGAAATGCTCAATATGTTTCAGGTCCTCGTATGGTCAGTCACGGCACGCTGCTGTGGAATACGG
This sequence comes from Anaerolineaceae bacterium UBA1363, assembly GCA_002306055.1. Lineage (GTDB taxonomy): Bacteria > Chloroflexota > Anaerolineae > Anaerolineales > Anaerolineaceae > Mesolinea. The sequence continues at coordinate 58,150 of DBRR01000008.1, read as the reverse complement.
ACCTTTCGGTGGTTGGGGAGGCGTTGCGCGTGAAACAAGCCAAGATTGAATCCAAGGGGATTAAATCAGTCCGTTCACGGGTGGCAAATATCACCGAATTTTTGCCCGAAAACCCTCCCGATATCATGACCTTCCGCCAGATGATCATTGATAGTGTGCATAACGAGAATCCGCTCGAAGAGTACGTTCTAAGCGAAGCTGACTGGGAGAACATTCACCAGCTTTCGCGAGAACGCTATCAAAACTGGGAATGGAATTTTGGTAAATCGCCTGCTTTCGATATCCAGCGTGAGATCCGCTATGGAGGTGGCTGCGTTGAAGCCTGGCTGGATATCAGCCGTGGAGGAGTCATCAACCAGGTCAAGTTCTATGGCGATTTTTTCGGTCAGCGGGATGTTTCCGAGCTGGAAGCAGCCCTGGCAGGCTCCCGCTATGAACCCTCAGCAATTCTTGAGCGGCTCAGCCATTTGGACGTCAACGATTATTTTGTCAACCTGACAACCGCAGGATTGCTGGATTTACTTTACTAACCAAGCGTGAGATTGCTGTCTTTGTCATGATGGTGATCTCGTTACAATTTGATGGACAACCAAAGGAGAAATGCAATGAATGATCAGCTGAACACAGATGGTTCCTCACAAACCGGAAATCAACCCGTACAATTACCCCCTCTTGATGCCAGACGGAAGGAGGGTCCCGATTGTGTTTCCCGGGATTACCCCGATCCACTGGTGAGCGATTGTGATGATCTTTTGCGTAAAGATGTCAGCGAGGAACTGGAAAGAAAGCGTGTCGGATTGGACCCTGAGCCTGAACCCGATTGGACGGAAAAAGCAAAAAAGGAAATAGTCGCCGGACTTGAACAGATCCGGGATGCCCTCCATGACGCTTACCATGATGGCAAGAACGACCCGAACGTCAAAAAGTTTGGAGAGGATGTGAAAGAAACCTTCCACTCCATCGGAGACGAGATCAGCAAATTGTTTGAATGAGGTCAGCGTTTTAGGGCATGTCGGGGGCCTCCATGTTTAGACAAGTTTACACATTATCCGGGGTGATTATTTACAGNNCCTACGAAAGCCACCTTTCCCTCAAACACCAGATGTAGGGGTAACCCCCCGTGGTTACCTGCTATATAGCAGACACAACGTTTTCCAGGGTGGTCCTCAAAAATAATCCCATGATCCGAGATAGCCTGCTTGCTTGATGAAAGTGTAAACAATCACCCTAAACAACATGTAAACCATCATTGTCTTGACAGCTCACCCCCCTGTCCTTCGCTCGCCTTATAGGGGGAGCGCAACTTTTCAGCCGCCGCGCGTTTGGTGTCCTCCGGGCGCTTGTCATACCGCCGGGTGGTGTCGGCGCTGGCATGCCCGGCGATAGCAGAGACCGTCAGCACATCAACATCAGCCTCCAGCATGTCAGTGATGGTGGTTCTGCGCAGGTCGTGCGGGCTGAATGATGCCACGCCGGCTTCCTTCTGACGAGATTTCAATATGTAGTAAACCGCCTGGGCAGACAGGCGCTTCAGGCTGACTTTGCCCGCTTTACTGATACGCGTGAAGAGCGGGCCGAGCTGCCGCCCCCGGATGTGAAGCCAGGCTTCAATGGCGGGGATGGCATCCTGTGAGAGATAGACAAAACGTTGTTTGCTGCCCTTGCCGAGGATGCGTATTTTTTGGTTGTCGAGGTCGAGGTCAGCCAGGTTGAGATCCACTGTTTCCTGGCGGCGCAGACCGCTGGCATACATCAGGGTGATGATGGCAGTATCCCGGATCCCCAGGTGAGGATTGGTGCGGTCAGACTGACAGGCACTCACGAGCTGCTCCAGTTCTTGCATTGCCAGCGAACGCCCGCGGGGCAGTGACTCCACCCGTAAAGACCGCACTCCAGCAGCACGGTAATACTCGTTGTAGTCAGAATAAAGACCAAGGCGGAATGCCTCCTCAAGCACGCGGCGCAAGGCGACCAGGTGTTTATTGACGGTGGCCTTGGCGTAGCCGATCTCCACCATGTGAGCGCTCAATCCACTGGTATTTTCATAACGCAGCAGATGCCAGGGGAAAGTCAGCGCATCGGAACTTCTCCCGTCCGAGAAGATGTAGACAAGATTATTGAGGGCGGTAGACTGCGTCCTTTTTCCAGCCGGGCTGAGCGTGTTCAGGTAAGCCTGAGCAGGGGAGGGGAGATCCGTGCTGGATTGGAGTTGGTCTGGGCTGAGGACTTGCAGTTTGTTTTCTTTATGCTTGGCCATGGTATTCCTTACGAGATTATTATTCTCGTTAGTAATTATAACCAGGTTTATCTCTGTAATGCGTGGGTGGGATGCTTCTATTCAGCCAAGCCCACGCCTAAAAGATTTTTTTGATCATTGCGAGGAGCGAAGCGACTTGGCAATCTGCAGTATAGAAAAACGCTTTTCGCAGGGCTCAGGTTCACTCCAGCCACTGTGCTCGCCATGAACCTTGTAGGTCAGGTTCTTCTGTTGAACCTGACGTCACGAATAGTGGCAAACAACGTCCTCAACGAAGGTGGGCTTCCAGCGTCAGGTTGAACTGCGCAACCTGACCTACAACGGAACCAATTCCAGCCGCTTAGCAAATCGACTAAGATGTATTCGGAGGGAGCAAGCCCCTCCGTACAGCTGGGCACCTATGCCCGCGAAACAGGGTAGGGCGATTTGCCTTCTTCTCTTGATCGTGCCGGTCTTCAGACCGTGCACGTGATGTGACCGAAGGTCTCCCTTAGTCGTTGGATACCGAGGCAGGAAATCTGTGCTCGTGTAGAACCTAACACAAATGTTCATTGAAAGGCAGATCGCCACCGCTTCGCTCGCGATGACGAAATAACAAAAGTCAAAAGCCATATGCTCCCCCGCCATCTGGCAGCTTCGGAGCTTAACCGTTATACTTGGAGTCTGATAGAGGCCGAGAGCAAATGATCTTTAAGCACAGTTTTAACAGCATTATCCGCTCGCCGGGAAAAACCTTCCTATTTCTGATCCTGTTAACTGCTTCAATCGTGTTTGTCAACCTGGGTAGCAGTATGAATTACTCTGCCAACCGCATGTTGGACCAGGCTGACGAGCACTTTGACACTGTCGTTGCTTTTAAATACGGCGACTTGCACAATCCCGATGGAGCTTGGGCGGATGAGAATTTCCAGAAGAACCTTGCGGCCATCGATTTTTCTGCTCTCTCAAATCACCCGGCTGTAATCGCGGTTGACCAGGAACGTACCCTTTCAGCCTACGCTGGAGATGATACCAAGGTCTGGCAAAGCAATTCACCCGTTAAAGATTATGTCATCGTCACACTCCGACTGCTTGCTCCGCAGGATGATGGAAGCTGGACAGCTCTCACTTACGACACCTACTTCGGGCGGCGGGTGAGCGGCACGGTCTACTTGCGGGTGAATTCCTACAGTACCAGCGGATCGGATATCAGCGCTTATCTCCAGCCCGGGCGTACTTTTTTGCTGGCTGCTCTTGCCCAAACAGCGCCAAGCAGCGGGCTGACGCTCACGCCGATCAAACCTGCCCAAATGGTCCAGTACCCTGATGAAATCCTTTCAAGCATTGAGGAAGTGACCGATATCACCGATCAACCGTACTATTTTGAAAGCGCTGAAGGTCAGGCATGGCTTGAGCTGGCAGATACATTGGCTGTCATTGACAAATCATTCCAGATCGTTGCCACTTCGGATCTCGAGAGCATGGTTCCTTTCCATATGAAACAGACCTGGCTCACCAGCGGCAGTTTCCAACCCCAGGAAGGCACCTGCTACATCAGCGAACGCCTGGCGGGTGTGCTTGGGTTGGAAGTGGGCGATTACTGGCACTTGGCATATCACTATGATCCAGCGGGCAACCCAGCCTTCACATATTCTCGTGGCAGCGGTTTTGCCCACGAAGAAGACTGCCAGATCGCCGGGATTTTCCACATCACAACCGACCTTTCCTATACCGTCCTGATCCCATACCCACAATGGCTGCAAAAAGCCCCGGATAATTACGATTTTCTACGCGTACATGTACAAAACTCGCAGGCGGAAGAATACCTGGCTTATGCCAAAGATCACTTGCCTCAGATGGTGGAACTACAGGTCGAGGACCAGGGTTACAGCAACGCGGTTGTTCCCATCTTGAAGCTGCGGGAGCGTTCGCTCTACATGACCATCGCCAGCGCTGCGGCAGGCGTGGCTGTGATTTGCTTGTATGCCTACCTTTTTATTGTTCGCCAGCGCGAAACTGCTGAGGTGATGATGAAATTGGGCACCGGGCGCGCAAAGACAATTGCTTACCTGGTCATCGGCATCATGATCATTGCCATCCTCGCAGGTTTGGCGGGCATATACATTGCTGGTCAGGTGGACTCCCGCTTGACTGGAGCGGTCTGGCAGTCACTGCAAGGCGGCATCATGCAGGACCTGCGCTACAGCGAGCGTGCCCTGGGAATGCAACTCGAATTCACGCCGGAACTGGTTACAGCTGCCTGGCTGCGCTATGCGACCACTGGCGCGGTAGTCGGATTGGTCTTTGTGATCACGCTGATTGCTTCATTGATAACCCTGAAGAAGCCCAAGCGACAGAAGGCGAAAACGGTCATCACTCCCAAAACAGAGAATGGAAGTGGCTTGAGTTTTGCCTGGCTGCCCGGTTTGAGCTTGCGGTTTGCTTGTCGGTCAATCAAGCGCAACTTCTTTCGCAGCCTGATCGTACCAGTCGCTGTTGCATTGTTGGCAGCATTTATCCTGGTTATTGGTATCTCAGTTGCCGAACAAGAGCAGGCAGCTTTGACGATTTACGATGAAGTACCCACCACGGCCTACCTCACAACCGCGTTAGGCAGAAACAGACAATTCCCCATCCAGCTCCAGAGCGATGTTTTTCACATGCTTAACAATGAAGTGCAGGGCAGACAGACTCGGTGGATGTTCCAATATCCTGCCACAGGCGATATGGTGCGGTTTGCACGAGAGAGACTTGAAGCCGACAATCCGGTTATTGACGAATTTTTGCTCACCCGCTACATGCATTATGCATATATGGGTTTGGTTGAAGGCGCGGATGGAAGGCCAGGCACACCAAACCTTCTGGAAAAACCTAAAATTGAACGGCAGGAGACTTCTATCGCAGAACAAGTAGGCTTCAACTGGCTTGCTCAGCAGGTAAAGAAAATGCCAGTTTTGGCTCTGACGGACAGCGTTGTTAGAACCAGCGAAGCTGTCAAATTCCGTGAGTCGCAGGTGCAATGGCTGCAAGGATACTCAGATGAGGATTTTCTCAAGCCAGAGTATATCGTCGTGTTGCCGGATCGCTTCATGAGCGAACAAAGGCTGATGCCCGGGGATATCATTCGGCTGGGAGTATACGAGCCGGATGATAACTTCGGGGTGCTGGCTGAAGCCTTTGACTTCAAGGTCGTTGGAAGTTATTTTCAGGGCAGCCGCTCCCCGGTTTTTTATGTTCCCTGGAACTTGCTGACCGAAATAAAAATGGGCACTGATTTGGGGATCTTGCTGCCTGAAAACCCTGAAGACCCGGAATCACCCAAAGTCGCTGGTCTACCTAATGAATACCTGGCAGAGTCAGTCGACTCAGCCACCATCATTCCAGAAGACCCGCGTAACTTGGATGCTTTACGAGATTACCTGGAGGAAAACGGTTACAGCCAGGTTGGGATCATCCGCAGCAACCGCCTGGCAGTTGTGATCGAAGATAAAGCCCTGGCGGATGGCTTGCTCTCGATCCAACAGCATCTCTCTTTCCTCAATTTCATCATCCCGATCATGCTGCTGCTTTCCGGGGTGATCGCCTTTATCCTGTCCTACCTGCTCACGCGCAACCGTCTGCCTGAGTTTGCTGTGATGCGCAGCCTGGGTTCGAAGAAGATTCAGGTTTACATGGCGTTCTTTCTCGAGCAATTTTTCCTGCTGCTGATCGGGTTCCTGCCGGTCGCCGTGGTTTTGTTGATGCGTCCGGAATGGCTGCCGGCCGTCGAACGCAACCTGGTTTTATTCTTAACTGTCTACACTTTGGGCATCATTATTGCTATTGGGCTGATGGGGCGCTCCAAAGTACTCGATATTTTGTTCACCAAGGAATAGAAGTGTTTATGGATCAGACATTAATTAAAGAACCCATTCTGAGGCTTGATAAGGTTAGCTACCAATATCGCAACAACTACCAGTCCGTCGACGCGGTCAAAGACGCTAGTGCTGATTTCTTTGAAGGGAAATTGTATGCCATTATTGGGAAATCCGGCTCAGGCAAGTCCACTTTGCTTTCAGTTATGGCTGGTCTGGCACTGCCTACGGAAGGTCAGGTGATCTATCGTGGTATCCCAACCGATGAAGTCAATTTGGATAAGTATCGGCGCGAAAATGTGACGGTGGTTTATCAGAGTTTTAACCTTTTCCCGTTGATGACCTGCCTTGAGAATGTCTGTTTTCCATTGGAGCTGCTGGGCAAGACCCCAAAAGAGGCGTCAGTGATAGCCAAGGAGCAAATCGCTCACGTGAACCTGCCGGAAACGGTTTACAAGCGATTTCCGAATATGATCTCAGGGGGAGAAAAACAGCGTGTGGCGATTGCCCGGGCGCTGGCGTCTGGGGCAAAGGTCATCCTTGCAGATGAGCCGACTGGTAACCTGGATGTGGCTAACGGAGAGAAGATCGTTGAGTTGCTTTGGCATCTTGCGCATGATGAAAATTACCTGGTCATTATCGTGACGCATGATTTGGGGATAACAAAGATCGCTGATGAGGTAATGCAGATGACCGATGGCTACTTGATGCCGATGGTTCTGGAAGATGCTCCCGGTTTGTAGCAGAGGGTCATTAGCTGCCAGAGGATTTCCTCTGATAAACTTATCGCGTGATGAAGAAAATTATCGTCGCGACAGACTCGTTCAAAGGCTCACTCAGTGCGCTGCAAGCCTGCCGCATCATTGCCGGGCAAGCCGAACGGGTCTTTCCTCAAGCTAAAATAGTGCAGTTGCCCATTTCGGATGGGGGAGAGGGGCTGGTTGAGGTTATTTTCAACGCGCTTGGGGGAGAACGCAGAATCGTGCCTACCAGCGATCCACTGGGGCGGGAGATTTCTGCTTCCTATCTCCAGTTGGCAGACGGCTCGGCACTGATCGAGATGGCTGGGGCAGGGGGGCTCACTTTGCTCGACCCTGGTGAATATGATCCCCTGCGCGCCACTACTTTTGGGGTGGGTCTGATAATTTTGCATGCAGTCAAGAATGGCTTGGATCCAATTTACATCGGTCTGGGCGGCAGCGCTACAGTTGACGGCGGTACCGGGGCGGCGACAGCGTTGAGGATACACTTCTTGGATGAAATGGGTGAGAAGGTTATCAGCGGTGGGGGCTTGAGGAAGGTTCAACGCCTTGATCTTTCCGGGTTGCGGGAATTGAATTATTCCGGAAAGCTTATTTTCCTGACGGATGTCAATAACCCACTCTGCGGACCGAATGGCGCCGCAGCGGTTTTTGGACCCCAAAAGGGCGCGACCGCTGAACAGGTGTGGCAATTGGACCAGGGGCTGCGGAATTTGGCGGACCTGATTGAGAGCGAAACTGGCTTGAATCTGCAGGACGTCCCAGGAATGGGGGCGGCTGGTGGGTTCGCGCTGCCATTTGTGGCTTTGATGGGGGCTGAGATTAGAAGTGGCATCGATTTTGTGCTTGATTTGTTGAAATTTGATGAAAAAATGGTGGGAAGTGACCTGTTAATCACAGGAGAAGGGCATACAGACGCTCAGAGCGCGATGGGTAAGGCAATTTCAGCCCTTACCAGGCGGGCTCGGGCAGCTGGCGTGCGCGTAGCCGTGATTTCAGGTGCGCTGGGGGAGGGGGCTGAGAAAATGCTCGAGTTAGGCGTGGATGATTTGATCCAGGCAACCCCTGCTGGGCAATCGCTTCAGGAAGCCCTCGCGTATGCCGCTGAGAACCTGGCGAAGGCAGCATATGATTACTTGGGGGGAATGAAGAAGGGATAAATCTTCTCTCGTACGGCTGGGGTTTACTCCAGCCGCTAACCACAATATTGCGGATCATAGACAATGATTACCTGGGTGGAATGAAGCAGGGATAAATCTTCTCTCGTACGGCTGGGGTTCACTCCAGCCGCCAACCTCCAATATTGCGCATCAAATATGCCCGCGAAGCGCAGCCGCTAATCCACAGCATAATCAAACGTTGGTTCGCCTTACTTATCTTTTTCGGAGGGAGTGAACCCCCTCCGTACGGCTGGGCTTTAGTCCAGCCGCTAACCGCTATATTGCGAGTCACATGTGCCCGCGTAGCCCAGTCACTAATGAACTGCATAGTCAAGAATTGGTTAAGCAACTAAGCTCATCTTATTTATCTTTTTCGGACGGACTAAACCCCCTCCGTACGGCTGGGCTTTAGTCCAGCCGCCAACCCCCTCTTATAACTATCGAGAAGTGATATTCTCATAAGTAATATATTGAGGAAGAACCTTCGTCCTCTTTTCCCTTCTATTCTAAATAACGGAAAGTGAGAGTGAACAAAAACAGGATGGTCGTAGCGATCAACCATATCCACAGAAAAAATGGCTGGAGTTACCAGCCATTTATTAATCAAATCCTCTGGTTCTAGACCTATGCCACAGCCATCATGGCTGCGACATCCGCTTCACCTATTCAGTAGCTCGTTTTGCACCAAAGTGGAAAACAACCTGTCCCTGCCCCTAATTATCTGCCGATACCAATCACGGTAAAGCCCAGTTTGGTGAGGCGGTCACGGTCGAGGAAGTTGCGGCCGTCGATCACCGGTACCGGTGGAATGCTTTCCCAGTTGAGCTCACGGTAGATGGGCCACTCGGTTATCAGCACAATTGCGTCTGCTGCGTCGAGTGTGAATTCAAGGTTGTCTGAATATGTGATGCCTAAGTTTGGGTATTGACTACGCGCATTGTCCAGCGCTACCGGATCGTGCGCCCGCACAATCGCCCCACGCTGCACAAGCAGCCTGCTGATGTCCAAAGAAGGCGCATCGCGCAGGTCGTCGGTGTTTGGCTTGAAGCTGAACCCGAGTAATGCGATATGCTTTCCCTTCAGAATCTTCAGCTCTTCCTGCAAGCGATCCACCACCCACACGCGTTGAGCATAATTGACGTCCCGCGCAGCACGAATGATGGGCATGTCCAAATGGTAATCTTTTGCTGTTGCCACCAGAGCCGCAGTGTCCTTGCCAAAGCACGAACCTCCCCAGCCGATGCCGGCATCCAGAAAGCGATCCCCGATGCGCTTATCCAGCCCAATTCCTTTAGCGATCGCCGAAACGTCCGCCCCTATCTTTTGAGTCAATTGGGCAATCTCGTTGATGAAGGAGATTTTCAGCGCAAGAAAGGAATTGGCGGCATACTTGACCATCTCCGCAGAGGTCACATCGCAAACGAGCATAGGAACTTCGCTGAGACCAGCAGGCCTGGGCAGGCAAGCCGGGGCTTCAAAGTCTTGGCGGATAATGGGACCAAATAATTCCTTTAAACGCTCAATACTGGGCTCATGCTCAGAACCGATGATAATCCGATCGGGATAAAAAGAGCCGTGCAGGGCTGCGCCCTGTGCCAGGAATTCGGGGCTGGAAACGACGTTGAATAAGCCGTTAGGTTTGGCATTGCGGACCTCAAAGTAGTGTTCACGAATGATCGCCTCAACCCAGTTGCCTGAGCCTATCGGCACGGTGGATTTATTGACTATCACCACGAACTTTTCCCCCAGGTTTTCGGCAATTGACTCTGCTGCCATGCGTACATAGCTCAGGTCCGCGTTGCCATCTGCCAGAGAAGGGGTATTTACGGCGATGAAAATCACATCCTGGTTGGGGATGTCCGCTTGAGCGTAATCGCTGACAAAATGCATTTTTTGGTGGACCTCGGCGAAAAGTTCGTCCAGATGAGGTTCAAAAATCGTAACTTCTCCAGCCTGAAGGCGTTTCACCTTCTCCTGGTTGAGGTCAATGCAGGTCACGTCGTTGCCCAGGTAAGCCAGCATCACTCCCGTATTTAGTCCAACATATCCCGTGCCAATTATCAGTACGCGCATACCGCCTCTTTCAAAATTTTGTCTGTTCAATTATACCTGAGCAATCACCGAAGATATTGCACTCAAAAAAACCTGAGCCCGACCTAACCCCAAATCAGACGCCCCAGAACGCGTTGTAGAGTCCAGGATTGGTTTTTTTGCGCCGTTATTCGGCGAATATTTACAGGGCACCCTCTACACCCCACAATTTCCTAATCCACTGGCTCAAGTTTCGCCATGAAGTGCCGCAAAACCTTCGGTGCCCAGGTAATCTTCAACCCGCGGATCTTGTCGGCATCCCGCATGCATCTCGCAGCAGCCTCGCCGATGTAATCGAGGTGGCTGCGCGTGTAAACCTGGCGTGGGATGGCAAAACGCAGCAGCTCAAGCGGTGCAAATATCGGCGCACCAGTCACAGGATCGGTGTGTTCAAACATCAGGCTGCCAATTTCGGTGGTGCGCACACCGCCAGCCAAATACAAGGCATTCCCCAGTGCCACCGCGGGGAACTGGCTTGGGGGGATGTGGGGCAGCGCCTTGCCGCCATCTACATAAACCGCATGCCCGCCGGTTGGCATGTAAACCGGCATTCCTGCCTGCCTGAGCACCTCGCCAAGGTAGCGCGTGTGGGACTCGCGGTAATTCAGGTAAGCTTCATCCACGCCCTCATACAGACCAACCGCCACTGCTTCCAGGTCCCGCCCCGAAAGACCGCCATAAGTCAGGAAGCCTTCGTGCACGATCAAGTTCTGGGCGATGCGCTGCTTGAGTTCAGGATCTCTGAAGGCAATAAATCCGCCGATATTGACAATGGCGTCCTTCTTGGCGCTCATGGTGCAGCCATCCGCATACGAGAACATCTCGTGCACAATCTCGCGCACGCTGACATCCTTGTATTTCGGGTCACGTATCTTGATAAACCAGGCGTTTTCAGCGAAACGGCAGGCGTCCACGAAGAAGAGAATGCCGTATTTATGATAGATCTCGGAGGTCTTGCGGATATTGTCCATCGAAACCGGCTGACCGGCAGCTGAGTTGTTGGTAATGGTAATCATGCCGATCGGGATGTTTTCGACGCCATTTTCCTGGATGAACTGTTCCAGTTTCGCGAGGTCCATATTGCCCTTAAATGGAGCAATCAGGCTGGAATCTTCCGATTCAGGGATGGTGAATTCGACCGGATGGGCATTGAGCACCAGCAGGTTGGCCTGAGTGGTGTCAAAATGGCGGTTATTGGGCACAAATTGACCGGCCTTGACAAGCGTTGAAAAGAGCATGCCCTCAGCAGCCCGACCCTGGTGAGTGGGAAGCACGTATTCAAAGCCGAGCACATCCTGCACCGCGCGTTCAAAACGGTAATAGCTCTTTGCGCCAGCGTACGATTCGTCAGCCTGCATCATGGCTGCCCACTGGCGGTCACTCATGGCATTGGTGCCGCTATCGGTCAGCAGATCGATAAATACATCCTCCGCGGGCACATTGAAGGTGTTGTAGAAAGCCTTCCTCAAGGCGGCTTCCCGTTCTTCCTCGGTGGTAAGTTTCACACGCTCAACGACTTTGATGCGGAACGGCTCGATAAATGGAATTGTCATGGTCTCTCCTTGGATTTTTGTTTTTGCAAACCAGCCAGGTGCGTCCCAGCCAGATAACCACTACCAAAAGCGAAATGCAAATTGAAACCCCCGCAAGGACCGGCTACATCCAGAGTTTCTCCCACCAGGTAAAGCCCTGGAATGAGCTTGGATTCCATGCTCAGTGGATCCACCTCCCCCACCGGCACGCCCCCCACGCTCACCTGGCTGTTCCTGAAACTGCCGGCTCCGGTAACGCTGAACTTCGCCTCAGCGCTTACCTCAAGCAGCTGGCGGATTTGCTCCTCGGTCAGAGCGTTCAGCTTTGCGGCTGGGTCCAGCATTGCCTGCCGGATAAAAAAGTCGGCTGCTTTCGGAGAGAAATAGCGCAGCAAGCCCGCTCGCAGGCTGCAGGGATGAGCGACTTGCCCAGTAAGCGTGTCTGCTAAATCTGACCAAAATGGGGCGATGAAATTAACTTGCAGGGTCAGGTCTGCGCCAGAGTGCAAGGCGACCAGGTGGCTTAGGTTCATGACTCCCGGACCATTGAAACCGTCCTGGTTGATGATGATGTTGCCTGCCGTCTGCCCCAGCCGCTCCTCACCGCGCCAAATGCTCGCCAGGACGTCAAACCGTTGCCCTTTTAGCTCTTTAAACGCGCCGAGGTCAGCAAATATTGGGCCAAGCGCGGGCAGAAGCGGCCGCACCTGGTGCCCCAGGTTACTAAGCACCCCAAAAAGCTCTCCCCGTGATCCGAGCTCAGGATAAGCCTTGCCCCCTGCCGCAAGCACAAGTTGCTCAAAAAATTCTGTCTGGTGCAGCCCTAATGCAGTAATTTCTAATTCAAAGATGTTATTCCTATAATAAAACTGATTAACATGAGTGGCTACGCGCAGTTCTACTCCGCGCCCTGCCAGCCCCTCCCCCAAAATCTCCACCACCGCCTGCGCGGACCCCGACCTGGGATAGTACCACCCATCATCGGTCTTCTGCGTCGGTATCCCCAATCTATCAAGCGCGCGCCTGAACTCCTCCACCCCGAAAACCCCCAGAAAGGTCTCCATCCAGGCTTGATCCTCGCAATAATATGCTGCCGCATTCACCGCGTCGTTGGTCAGGTTGCAGCGGCTGCTGCCGGTTACCAGTAGTTTTCGTCCAATATTGGGATTGTGTTCAAACAGAGTGATCCTGCCGCCCCCCTCCGCAGCCTGGATCGCAGCCATCAGTCCTGCTGGTCCTGCCCCGATCACCGCAACATTCATGGCTGAATTATACCCTCATCACCGCCCCACCCCCCCATATTGTTCATTCCTTCGTAAGTCAGGTTGTGCAGCCTACCACTCAGTTCTCGCCGGTCTCCTGAATGCGACTGCTTGCGTCCCTTTTGGGAAGCCTCCCAGTGGGACCGTGCGAGGTAGTTGACCGTCAGGTCTCCAACCACCACTTCGTTATTACAGATAAGTAGGAAGGACTGAGTCTTCAACGTACGGAGGAGGCTTGCTCCCTCCGCTAAAATCATTATAGTCGTAGGTCAGGTTGCGGGGTTCAACCTGACATCACAAGCGTTTTCTAATGCGACCCTATCCCTTTCTCGCTGCAAACCGCCCCACCGCCGTAGGCCGAGTTCCAAAATTGAACCCGGCTCATTGACAAACTGCAGGTTGCCACGTCACTAGACTGCTTCTAATAATGAATTGTTGGCCTCGCTCACAAAGGTGGGGGGTCTACCGCTGCGCCTCTTGAGAAGGGACGGTGATGCTTAAGAGGTGAAGGTCAACTAATTTTTTAAATCATTCGAACAAAGAGATTAGATAATTGCCTCAGAATTGACAGAATTTCTTTCTGGGAGGGATTTGTGTAATTACGCCGCAGGTCAGGTTGTTTTCCTACCCCGCTTGTTTCCATGCGGGGTTGAGCGTTACCTACCTTACTTCATCCACCAAGGCCTGCAGTTGATCTTTCACGGTTGAAAAAGACAACCCCTGGGAAGTTGCCCAATCCTTGATGAGCATATTCGCTGATGGTAAGGGTTGACCGATTGTCTTTTCGATATCTTCTTGCCTGACACCCCAATCCAACAGATGCTGGAAGGTGGTTTTGCCGCCCACTTTATTGGCTTCCGGCGAGTGTTCAGGGTCAGGTGTACCAGAATCCCCGCCAGGAGTACCAGCGCCACCTGTCGGCAGGAGCACGGGTGTGCTCTCGGGAGTTACCTCAGATGGTTGAGTCACCACCGGTATTGCAAGAGTCGCAAGTTCGGTCGCTTCATTGACAGTATGGCTATCGAGATAGACCAATTGCCCCGGGACTAAAGAAGCTTTCTGTTTTAGGAGTTCCGAGGCTTCCGAAAGCAAATAAGTGTCTTCACCGCTCAAGTCAAAAGGTAAACCCTTGTAGAGTGCCACAAATAGCCTGACCGAGCTGGTTTCCAGGTCCACGCCCAGGTCCACAAATTTCTCTTCGAGGGTCTTGAGTGAAACCGAGGCAACATCCGGTTCCGACACTCGGAAAGCAACCGCAAGATCCTCAAGCGGGATGTCAAAAAGCCTGGAAACATCTCCAAAAGTGTAAGATCCGCGGATATCTGCCGGGTTGTACTCTCCGGCAAATTCGCCTTCGGTAAATTTCAGCGGCTCCTTGGTACTTTTTGTCGTCCATTCCCCTAAAGCCATGGAGAGCAAAATCCCACCAAAAAGCAGAAACACAACAAGGACTGCCATCCAACGTGGTGTGATCCTCATTTTTTACCTCCAATCACAAAGTCCACCGTCTGAGGCACCGGACAGTGAGCGGACGAGGTGCATTCCATGCATGAGATGCATTGGTGATCGCGAACAACAGTCTTGCTGCTGACCTCAATGTTCATCGGGCAGGCTTTATCGCAAGCCTTGCAATCGATGCAGGTTTCAGTGTTGCGTCGCAGAGAGAAGACGCGGAAGAAGTTGAAAATCCCCTGGAATGCTCCATAAGGACAGGCGTATTTACACCAGGGACGCTCAACAAACAATGACGCAATAATGGTGAGGCCTAACACGACCAAGCCGCCAAAGGCAACTTCACTGCTCCAAAAATTGAAAAGCGCGAAATACGGATCAACATTGGCAAATACCAGGGTCATCGACCTGGCGGTCATGAAAACCACCCAGATCAACACAAGATATCGAAGATATCGCAGTACACTATCGACCTTTGCTGGAATAAAATGGTTGTAGCGTTTCTTGAAAACTTTCTTGCCAATTTTTGCGATCCATTCCTGAAAAGTACCCAATGGGCAGACCCAACCGCAAAAAACCGGTCCGGCAAATAAAGCCAACACAATGCCAATGATCATCAGAACCAGTGAGGATTGATGTACCTTCTGAACGAAAGTTCCCGTGCTAATAAATTGATAAAGGCTGACTACACCGCCAAACGGACATAGCGCGTGTAATGAAGCAGAAGATAGAAAAGCAATGCCTTTTCCTTCTTCTGCCAGGGTGTGATTAATCGAGATAAACGCGATCAAGACAAAAAAGAATAATTGCACCCAAAAACGGATCCTATTGGTTTTGCGGCGATTAATCGGTTTCTTAGATGGCTGAGATAATTCCATTTTTCTCCTAATTCAAAAAAATCCCTGGGATACCTTAGTGGATCCCAGGGCGATCGGTTTGTTGGTTACGGATTGCAGGCTTCGAAAGCGGGTAGATGATTATTTAGGGAAGCCCGTTGCAGGTTGGTATAGACCCGGATTAGCACTGGATTGGTGGTGTTAGCCAGTAGTTCGTCGTAAAGGGCTGCGTCCATCTGTTCAAAGGTCACACCCATTTGACAGGCGTCTTCAAGAGTGCTCCATGCGATCTCAGCCACCTCACCGGCGTTCTCAGGCACGTCAATCCCAAAGCGTTCTGCAACGCGGATCAGAGCGTTCACATGCTGCTGCTCGGACCGGGCAATGCGAGAAAATGGTTGAACATTCCCTAATTCGTCCATAACAGCCTGGTAAGTATTCATGGCGGTGTATTCTTCTTGAATTGCTGCTGCAAGATCCGCTACTTCCTGTTCGGAAAGTGTTGTTGCAGTGGTTATTCCTGCCGCGTTTGGCTGCTGGCTCCATTTATTTGTAGGACCACCACGCCCAGCCTCAACTGCGGCTTGGGTTGGGCTATAGACAAATGCGTTTACTACCATTACGAGAATTGCGATTGCAATTAGTGTGATTGATTTTATATTTTTCATTGTTAACTCCTTTTCTAATGTCCCTGATTGTAAAGACAACTTATTTAGATGCGCTTAAGCGAGTATTTGTTTTTGGTATATTCACAGGGTTTAATAGGTAGTATGGGCATGCACAAGCCTTTTGCAATACCATATTATTCGAAAGTGGAGAAAACTATGAGGAAACCTGGACAAAACGCAACCAGGCACCTGGAGACAGCCAGAAATCATCGATTAGAGACTGCTTTGAGCCCCACCTACCCCACATTGACCTTATTCATGTAAATTTTTGTGGCTACGCGCAATTTGTTGTCGCAAGATGCTTGGGTAGGCAGATTGGCTCGTCATCACGAACTTCTTCTGTGCCTGTACTCGCGAAACCGGGTATGTCGATCAGCCTGTCATCCCTTAATATTTCTCATAGGGTGAGACAAAGTACCCGTAGGGCGAGCTTGGAAGCACTGCGTGTATCATCAGGCAGAAACCTTGGCGTGTTTCCAATCCGTCATTACACCGTTGATAATTCGCAACAAAACAAAACTTGCGACCCAACTCACTGTCATCGCAAGCGCCTTTTGCGCCTGTGCCCGCGAAACCGGGCATGCCGATCAGCCTGTCATCTCAGTTGACCTCCGAAAAGTAGCCTGTCAGGAAGCTTTCAGATTGTTTTGTGCAAAATCAAAGAACCCTCACTGCCGCTTCGCGGACCCTCCCCCAAGGGAGGGCTAAGGAATGGGGCTTTGCCGACCCTCCAGTCCATGTTTTCGCCCTTGGGGAAATCCAAACCGCTTGCGGTGGATGAAGCTCAAACCAGCCTTCCCCTTGGGGAACCCGTGACAAGTCGGGGCAGGTGGGGACCGCTTGCGGTGGATGAGTTAATCCAAGCCTTCCCCTTGGGGAAGGGGGACCGCTTGCGGTGGATGAGGGATAGTTATTAACCCTCACCCCAGCTACGCCGACCCTCGCTCCCTTCCGCTATGCTCCACGGATCTACGACCAAAGGAGGGCTCAACTATCTTGCGGTGGATGAGGGCTCATTGTTCACCCTCACCCCGGCTTTGCCGACCCTCCCCCAGGGGAGGGCTAAGGATCTTCGACCAAGGGGAGGGCTTAATAACCTTGTGGTGATGAGGTAAAATCGTAACATTACAAATACCTGGCTCACAAAAGGATTGCATGCCTATACCGAAGGATCCCCATCTTTCCCCTGCTGCGCGAAACCTCCGCAAGCAAATGACAAAGCAGGAAAAGCATCTCTGGTACGACTTTCTGAGGGATTATAAGGTTCAATTCAACCGACAAAAAGTGATCGGAAAATTCATAGTGGACTTCTACTGTCACTCTGCGCGACTGGTGGTTGAGGTTGACGGCGGGCAGCATTTTGATGCTGCAAATCTGCAAAAGGATATCGAGCGCAACAGGATGTTGAACTCCTATGGTCTGGAGGTTCTGCGCTTTACAAACGATGAGATTGATCACAACTTTTTTGAGGTATGCATGAGGATTAAGGAAAAAGTTGAGTTATCATCTCCATTTAGAGCTGAGCAAGAGTGAGGGCTTAATTCTGTAGCCTTCCCCCTTGGGGAAATCCAAACTGCCTGCGGGGGATGAGGTGTTCACCAGCCTTCCCCTTGGGAAACCCGTGACAAGTCAGGGCAGGTGGGGACCGCCTGCGGTGGATGAGGGCTCATTTATTAACCCTCACCCCGGCTGCGCCGACCCTCCCCCAAGGGAGGGCTAAGGAATGGGGCTTTGCCGACGCTCCAGTCCATGTTTTCGCCTTTGGGGAAATCCAAACCGCCTGCGATGAATGAGGTGCTCACCAGCCTTCCCCCTTGGGGAAAGAGGACCGCTTGCGGTGGATGAGGGATAGTTTTTAACCCTCACCCCGGCTACGCCGACCCTCCCCCAGGGGAGGGCAAAGGAATGCCGGCTACGCCGACCCTCGCTCCCTTCCGCTATGCTCCACGGATCTACGACCAGGGGAGGGCTAAGGAATGGGGCTTTGCCGACCCTCGCTCCCTTCCGCTACTCTCCACGGATCTACGACCAGGAGAGGGCTTAAAGGACTTCCTTTCTCGCATATTGGCAGAGTAGAATTGTTATATCTGCAAAAGATTACTTTTTAAATAGAAAGGACCTAACGTGGCACTATTACAAATCGATCATGTTTCTGAAAAAGTAGGGGTCAATCTGCCGCTCAATGTGATCCTGCCTGATGACCTCGCGCACGGCGGCAAAGCGCTGGAGGAACGCAAAGTGCTCTATTTGTTGCACGGGCTTTCGGACGACGCCTCCGCCTGGCCGCGCTACACCAACATCGAGATCGTCGCACGCGAGCACGGCTTGGTGGTGGTGATGCCTTCTGCTGGGCGCAGCTTCTACACCGACATGGCGAACGGCCAGGCTTACTTCAGCTACATCACCGAAGAACTGCCCGCCTGGCTGGCGGCAATCTTCCGCATCTCGAGCGCACGCGAGAACACCTACATCGCCGGCCTCTCGATGGGCGGCTACGGCGCGTTCAAGGCCGCTTTTCTGCGACCGGACCTCTACACGGCTGCCTGCAGCCTCTCGGGTGTGCTGGCGCTCAATGCGTTTCTGGCACCGCCGGACAAGATTGAAAACCAGGCACTGATGCACGAGTTTGACCTGCTTTTCGGCGGACTGCAGAACCTTCCGGGCAGCCTGAATGACCCAATGACCTGGCTGAAGAATGCCGCGGAGGGCTCCACCCCCCTGCCCCGGCTATCCGCCGCCTGCGGACTGGAGGACGACCTGCTGCCGCTCAACCGGCTGTTTGTGCAAGCGGCAGCGCAGGTTGGCGTGCCGCTGGATTACCAGGAGGAAGCTGGCAAGCACGACTGGATTTTCTGGCAGAGGCAGATAGAGAAGTTTATTCTGGCGATTTGATTGAGCAACAGGGTTTAAAGAATAAAAGTTGGGTGCCTTTATCCCCTGACTTTCTTTAGAATTGCGACGACTTCCTCGGTCTTGAGCACTTTGCCAGAAGAGACCACCTTGCCATCCACCACCAGCGCTGGCGTGGACATGACGCCGTAGGATGCGATCTGTGCAAAATCTCTGACATGGTCGATGGCGGTATCCATGCCCAACTGCTCCAGGGCCTCTACAGTAGCGGCTTCGAGCTGGTTACACTTGGCGCAACCGCTCCCCAGCACCTTGACACTCGCACCTTCAGTATGGCTATCGCCGGCTTCCGAGAACTTCAGCTCGTCGATTGGACCAAGACTCTCCGTGGGTTTCTTCTTTCTAAAATTTGACAATACCATGATAAATTCCTTTCTGAATTAGCATTTCAGCAGCAACTGCTCGCGCAGTCACAGCCGGACTTGTTGTTCTTACCTTCGTAGAAGACTTCCAGGTTTTTGGGCAATGTGTACCCAATTTCAGTACAACAGGGGGTACCCTGTGATCCAAAAACCGCCTTCAGGATCGCCTCAGCGAGCATTTCCTGGGGAGGCACTTCGTAGCTTTGCCCTTCGTATTCAAAAATACGGCAATCCACAATGGAACCGCTGATATCGCTGCAGCAGTCACAGGGGTTCTCCTGTACGTTGAAACAAATATCCTGCCCGTTAACGCGGACAGTGGGTGAAGATACAAACCGATACTGTTGGGCGAGTGCTGGTGTTTCCATTTTTGTCTTGCGGTATTCCAGTTCATAACCGGCAAGCTGCAGCACTGGGGAAAGCTTGGTGAGGACCTCATCCAGCACCTGTTCGGTGCCGATGCAGCGATCGCAGACTTGCAGGTCGAGGTAGAGGTACTCCACCAGCACAGGTTTGGGTTTTCTGCCCTCAGCTTTACCGGGGCGATAATGCTTTGCGGGACTCAGGTCAAGTGGCATGGATTCTCTCTTTTCAAATAAATGGTTGTAGGGCATTGAACAGATAGCCCACAAGAATGATCCCGACGATGCAAATTGCTATGAATAACGCCAGCAATTTGGGCTTGATCGCCTTCCGCAGCATCACCATGGACGGGATCGAAAGGGTGGTGACCGACATCATGAAAGACAGGACTGTGCCGAGCTGCGCCCCCTTGAAGAGCAGCGCTTCGGCGATCGGAATGGTGCCAAAGATGTCCGCGTAGAATGGCACCCCCAGCAATGTTGCCAGGATGACGCCAAAAGGATTATTGCGCCCGAGCAAGGCGACCACCCAATTCTCGGGGATCCAATTGTGGATGAACGCGCCAATGCCGACACCTATTAATATGTAGGGAAACACCTTTTTGAAAGTGGAAACCATCTGTTCTTTGGCGTAGATCAAGCGGTCTTGCGTGGTCAGGTCAGGAGACTCGATATCCACATTTCCTGCTCGCAAGATGAAGCTCTCTATATAGGGTTCCATGTGTAATTTTTCGATCAAAGACCCCCCCAGGATGGCAACCACCAGCCCGAGGATGACATAGAGTACGGCGATCCTTGCTCCGAAGATACTGGTCAACAGCACCAATGAACCAAGATCTACCATCGGCGAGGAAATAAGGAAAGAGAATGTAACCCCCAACGGCAAACCGGCAGAAGTGAAACCGATGAAAAGCGGAACGGACGAACAGGAGCAAAACGGGGTTACCGTGCCGAGTAGAGCTGCAATCGTGTTCGCGCCCAGTCCGTGAAATCTGCTGAGGATTTTTTTACTGCGCTCCGGAGGGAAGAAACTCTGGATATAGCTGATAAAAAAGATCAAGACGCATAGCAGCAGGGTGATCTTGATAACGTCATAAATAAAGAATTGCAGGCTGCCAACCCAGCGATTGGCAGTATCCAAGCCAAGTGAAGCAAGAAGCCTCTCTACCAAGGCATTGAGCCACTGCATACCCAGTATTTGATTTTGAATAAAGTCCCAAATCGAGGTCGTCATGAAATATGCTTTCTAAAGATTGATGTGTGGTTGCAGGGGGAGAGGCTCAAGGTTCGCAACAATCACACCGATCAGAATCAACGGTAACGGTGGTCAGTTGTTTGACGAGCGAGACAGCCGCGAAAGCGCCTTCAGGGCAGATGCGATAGTAGGTCCATTTGCCTTCCTGCCGGCTGGTAACGATCCCCGATTCGAGTAAAACTTTCATGTGGTAAGAAAGCCCGGATTGGCCGCAGTCGAGATTCTCCAGCAATTTGCAGGCGCACTTTTCGCCGCCGCGCAGCATTTCGAGCACGCGCAGGCGGGTTTCGTCGCTAAAAGCCTTGAACAAACGTGCCTGGCTTTGATAATCACTATCCATTCATACCTCACATAAAAATTTTTTGATACACCAACTATAAGCCTCATATCAAATTTTGTCAATCTATTAGGGATATTTTGCTCATTTTAAGCAAATCGTTACCAGACCCCATACAGAATTTGTTTAATCACTGTTTTTGGTTTACAATATAAAAGGAGAAGAAAACCGAGAAATCCACCAGTCGCTCCGGAAGAGGTTAATTTAAAGTGCCCCGTTTCTGGCGAGTATTGTTGATCTCAATAATTATCGTCCTCGTGCTTTACGGCATTTACTTCGCCTTGGGCAGACCAGTAATCCCCCTGCCAACTATCTCTTACAAAGTGTCCCCCGGACAGCCACTTCACGCCATCATCACGTCAGATGGAGCGGATGAGCTTAAACTGACGCTCAATACTTCTGGCAAAATTGAGATTGCCTCAGAAAAGCAATCCGTGGTCGCGCTGAACTATACGCCGGAGACTTTTGGGAATACTCTCGACCTGGGCGAGAGACTGCTAATCGCACAAAAAACCGTCCAAAGTGATGGAGATGTCCCTGAAAGTTCTCCTTTTTTGCGGAAATTGATCAATTGGGTCATCTCCTATTACTACTATGTCATCCGTTTTCGCTTGTCAGTTTTACTAACAGCTTTACCATAAAAGCACCTCTCAGTAATTATTTAACAAGAAAGTAGAGGAAATAAACATGAACAAAACACCAACTATCATTAAATTGCTTCTGGCAGTAATCTTGGTCCTCGGCATTTTGATGGTGCAGCAACCCCCTATGGCAACCGCCGAGATCGCCAAGCAAGAAGTCCCTACCAACCTGGTCCACATCGATATCACCTATGATCCTGGAACAAAGAGCTACAGCATGGGCGGCTTCTCAGCAGAAGAGCTGCGCCAGGTGGGTGCGCCCCAATTCCAGGATGAAATCTGGCAGATACTGAGTATGCTTGACAATGTCACCCTCAAAATCCAGGGTGACACGATCAACGTCCTTACAAATGATCAGCAATTGCTCTCGCTCGCCTGGGATGCAGCCTCGCGTGATATTCTCTATTCGCTCCTCAACGCTACCATCGAGCTCGGGGATATTGATATGGCTCGAGCTGAAGACTGGCTCGATAATGCCGATATAGAGATCACCCTGCGTCAATCCAAGGAACTCAGTCAGCCGCTGAAGATCTCGCTGGGCACCCTTGTGCAGGTGCAGGTGGCAAAGAACGGTGAGTTGAGCGTGGAAGGCTTCCCGACAGGTTACTCTCTCACCCCTGAGACGGTGGAACTGATCAATGCAGCAAACATCGAGAACCTCAAACTGTGCTGGAACAAAGGCGTAATTGATTTGCAAGTGAATGGGCAAACACTACCGCAGGCAACCCTGTACCAGGGCGGTTTGAGTGTGATTGACAAGGCCTTCGGGCTCAACCTTGGCGATCTCACCCCAATCTTTGACTCAAGCTTTGGCGCTGGGCTGGTCATCGGCGAAGCTGATCCAGTCACTGGCGAGTGCATGCCTTAGGTTACAAGCTGTCGCTGAAATTTCAGACCTATCTTAATAGAAGGAGGGCTGACCCTGCAACGTTGAGGTCAGCCTTTCATGGTTAAATATTCCGGGAACACTTTCACTCGAGGATTGTTTTCATCTTCAGAGATCTCTTGGTGCACCCCGCCAATTTCTTGTATTCTTTCCCTCACAGCAACAAATTGGCTTTACAATCATCCAATAACTTCGCTAAAGGACGCCTCATGTCTGAAATGAACCTCCTCCGCCACATCACACCCGCTGAACAAGGGCTATACCTCTTGTTGCCCTTCGAAATGCCCGCCAACAGTGCCCGGCTCGACCTGCACTATTCGTATCAGACGCATACGAGTGAGCCTGTCAACACCCCAGAAGGGCAATTTGCCAGGACCAGGCGCTTGAATATCGTTGATATTGGGCTGATTGCGCCGGATGGCTTTCAGGTGGGTGCCAGCGGCTCGAGCCGCTCGGAAATCATGGTTTCTGAGGTCAGCGCGACGCCTGGCTACCAGCCGCATCCGCTTACCCCAGGCAGCTGGCAAATCATTCTTGGCGCATATGTGATCGCTCCGGAGGGGGTTGATGTCAGCATCACGCTTGAATTCACCCCCAAGGTTCCCCGCTGGCTCTGCGGTGACCTCCACGTGCACACCCTGGCATCGGATGGCAGCTTGCCGCTGGAACATCTTGCGGAGCATGCCCGTATCCATGGGCTGGATTTTATCGCCGTCACTGACCACAATCAGGCGGTAAAGCGCGCATCTTTTCCGAAAGTGGAGGGGCTCACGATCATCTTAGGTCAGGAGTGGACGCACTACAAAGGTCACAGCAATTTCCTGGGGCTCGAGCAGCCCTACCAGGGCAGTTTCATCGCCAACAATCCAGAAGAGGTCCAGGCAATTTTCCGGGAAGCCCACAAAAACGGCGCCCTGATCGTCATTAATCACCCATGTGAATCAAATTTCAGCTTTCACTATGACCTGGATTCACTGGATTACGACTTGATAGAGGTGTGGAACGGACCGATGCGCCCCGCTAACCTGGAGGCCGTTGCCCGTTGGGATGCGATGCTCAAGGCTGGCCGTAAGCAAGTTGCCACCTGCGGCAGTGATTACCACGAAGACACGTTCTTCCAACGCCTGGCAAGCCCCTGCATCTATGTTTTGGCTGATTCCAACAGCGATTCCGACATCCTCAAGGCTGTTAAGGCTGGCAGGAGCTACTTCGCCTTCAGCCCCACCAAGCTCCAGCTGCTGCTGGATGTGGATGGGCAGACCTTTGGTGCAAGCCTTGCCTGGCGTGAAGGGATGCAAGCATCCTTGAAGGCGCTGGCACTGGAAAAAGGCGACATCATCCGACTTATCACGCAGGAGGGAGCGAAAGACATCTTCACTGCCCCGGAAAAAGGAGGTTTCGAAACTTCGCTGCTGGTCACAGGTCCAAGCTACTGGCGTTTGGAGGTCTGGCGCACCTTCTACAGCTTCCTGCCGCCGATGCCTGCGCTGATCACCAACCCGATCTGGTTTGACAGGACGAAATAAGAAAAAGCCCGGGTTTATCCGGGCTGTACTTTATTCACGCTTAATTCTTTGGCTTCACCATCCCCAAAAGGCGCTGCCAGCCTGGTTTTGTACGCAACTGCCGCATGCGCATCGTCCCGACAATCCCATAAGGAACGAAAAGGACGAAGATGACGTAGATAGCGCCGGTGATGAAGCTCGCCGATTCCCCCATAAACCGCCTGAGGGTGAAATCCAGCAACCGAAACGCAAACGCGCCAACAATCGCGCCGCTGAGCGTCCCGACACCGCCAATCAGCACAATCAGCAAACCGGTCACAGTAAACCCCAAATCTGCTATGGATGGGCTGATGCTTGGTTGGTATAACGCGTGCAACATTCCCGCGGTCGCAGCAGTAAGCGAAGAAATGATCATTACCACAACCTTGAAGATGGTGGTGTTGTAGCCGAGCATCTTCGCACGATCCTCATTCTCGCGAATGGCAACGCAAACTCTGCCAGTCGGAGAGGCGACAAATCGACGGTAAAAGAGATATGTTACAACCAACAATGTTAGCGCGATGACATAGAAACGAAGCCGTTCGGTCACTGGGCTGATAAATGCCGGAACAGGTACGCCCTGCAAGCCCACATCCGCGCCTGTCAGGTTGATCATATCGCTGGACATGACGATGATATGGAAAACCGACGCCAATCCCAGACTTACCAGTGTGAAGGTAATGCCTTTTACCCGCGGCAAAACCAGGCTGAAAAGCAGTGCCTGCACAATCGCCGCCAGCAAAACCAGGAGAACAACACCCCAGAATGGCATTGCCAGTGTTTTGAGGGCAATACCAGTCAGATAGGCTGCCACCGCAAAGAACATGGCATGACCAAAAGATAACAAACCGGTAATGCCAAACAAGAGGTCAAAACTAAGCGCAAAGAGTGCGAGGATGAAGATCTCGATCCCAAGACCTTCGATGAATTTGGACAAACTGCCCTGGTTACCCCAGATCATAAGCGGAGTTGAGCCTTCAAACAAACCAATCAAGAATGGCGCAAGCAGCATTACTGCGAAAAATATCAGGATGCCGCGGTTTTTTGTGAGAAAACTAGAGTTATTTTTCATATCTATTCCTTGCTTCCCAACAAGCCACCCGGCAGAATCAGCAGAACAATTACCATCAGCAATACCGTGGATGCGGGCACCAGAGGCGGGGAAGGTTTAAACACGGCATCCGTAAAGGGCAGGGGAATGCCAATTTGACCGTATTTGATCATAAATTGTTGAATCAGACCCACCAGCAGCGAACCTAAAGCTGCTCCCGGGAAACTCGTCAGACCGCCAATCGCCAGGGCAATCAGAGCGCTCAGCAGCAATCTCTCCCCCATCACAGGGGTTAATCCAGTGGATGGTGCCGCCAGGGCGCCGCCAAAAGTGGCCAGACCAACACCCAACGCAAACACCAGGGTGAATACCCGCCTCACATTGATACCAAGTGCTTCCACCATCTGTCGGTCCTGCACCCCAGCGCGGATGATCATCCCGATGCGTGAGCGTTTGAGCAGGATCCAAACCACAATCAGCACGATGATGCCGACAATCGGAATGAAAATTTCATCATACACTCTCACCCGACCGCCTAACAGGAAAACGGTAGAGCAATTGTATTCAAGCAAATCTGCCAGATTGGTGGCAGGGCAGGCTCCGCCGGTACCTGTGAAAAACTCAGGTTTTGGCCAGACGAATTCAGGTCTGCCCCACACAGCCTGCACAATTTGCAGACCGATCGTCCCGAGGCCAAGGGTAAGCATAAGTTGGTAAATAGGGCGGTTATACAGCGGACGGATCAGGGTGGTCTCCATCAGAGCGCCCAAGCCTACTCCGCTCAGAATTGCAATCAAGATGGCAATCACGAAAAGCCAGTTGGTACTCATGGCATACATCCAGCTCGTAATCTGTGCATTAAACACCACAGCGAGGATGCCGCCAAGCAACAGAAGGGCAGGGACCAAAAACTTACGCCAGTTGATCGTTTGTGATCTGCTCTCATCCCGGTTAAGCAGAGCAATGCCAAATGCCGAAATCGCGCTGCTCACCAAAAGACCTGCAAGTGCCAGGAATGGGGAAATTTTTTCAAACGTAACTTCGGCTGGGATGATCCGTAAACCCTGATCAGCCATGTAAGAGTACGTGATCGGGCTCTCGGAATAATTGTTCAGGTTCCAAATTGCAATTGGGTAGCGAGTCAGAACCAATGCCAGCAGCCCAAAGCCCGCCAGGATCAAGAGCCAGGAGATTATTTTCCTGGCCTTGGGCGCCAGCTGAATACGACTTGCCAGGCGTCCCCAGAGAGCCGATAAAGAAAAACCAGCGAGGATCAGGAGAACCGGGGTCAGGACATCAATAAACGTGTCAGGTCGGACGTACACAGTCCATCCCACGTAGGCGCCGATCATGTACAGGGTACCTTGGGCAAGATTGAGCACATCCAGCAGACCAAAAATCAACGAGAAGCCAGCTGCTACCAAAAAAGTGACTGAGCCAGTAGAGAAACCGCGCAGCACAGTGATGAGCACGTCCCTGCCAGACATACCGCGGGCTGCCACGAACAGGAAGGCTGCAATAATGACCAGGATGATGATTGCTTTGGAGTTTTTTCGTAAATTCGTTTTCATAGTTAGACCTACGCAGCCCCAAGGTAACGATGTATCATGGCTTTGTCCGCTTCCAGGTCTTTCATCAACCCGGATGCAACGGATTTTCCTTCTTCGATGATCACGAAGTACTTAGCCAATTTACTCGCCACAAGGAAATTCTGTTCCACCAATACCACCGTGCTCTGCTCCGATAACTGGCGAATAGCGTCAATCATATGTTCAATGATCACTGGAGCCAACCCTTCACTGGGCTCGTCGATGAGGAGCAGACTGTTATCTGCCACCAATGCCCTGGCAATCGCCAGCATTTGTTGCTGACCCCCCGAAAGCTCGGTACCTCTCAGATTGAGAAATTTCTTCAGATCAGGGAAAAGGTCAAAAATAAATGTGCGCTTTCTATCCAGATCGCCCTTGTTTCTCTCGGCAATTTTGAGGTTCTCCTCAACGGATAAATCCCGAAAGATCGCGCGATGCTCAGGGACGAAGCCAATGCCAAGCGCCGCAATCTCAAAAGGCGGCATGCCCTGAACTTCCCTGCCCTCAAAAATCACCTTTCCTTCACGCACAGATGCTAGTCCAAGAATGGATTTCAGAGTGGTTGTCTTACCTGCACCGTTGCGACCCAGCAGCGCTGTGATGGAGCCTTTTGGAACCACAAAATCGACGTCTTGCAGGATGTGAAATTGATTGATAAAGGAATGGATATTCTTTACCTCGAGGATATTGCTCATATTATCTCCATCCCCATTGATTTCTAATGAAATGCTGAAAGGGAACATTTCTATACCTTAAGGTCATAGAGCCCTCCCAGGTATGCAGTTTGCACTTCATGATTTGCCGCAATTTCAGCGGGGGTGCCTTCCGCGAGCACTTTGCCCTGATGCATGACAGTGATCTTGTCGGATACACTCATCACTACGTTCATGTTATGTTCAACCAGGACCACGGTCTTTGTCCCGGATCGCTGGACTTCCTGGATCAGTGTGATCAATTCCGGCACCTGGTCGGTTGCCATGCCTGCCGTGGGCTCATCCAGGAGTAACACCTCCGGATCAGGCGCGAGGATCATACCGAGTTCCAGCTTACGCTGATCTCCATGCGAAAGCGCCCTGGCAGGCAGCAAAGATTGGCTTTTCAAACCAACTCTTTCAATAACTTCGGCAGTACGTTCTTCGCAGCGGACCATTTTTGCGGTGTCCATCAGGAAGTGGAAATTATTATCTTCCATTGCTTGTGAAGCCAAGCGAATGTTTTCGTGCACAGTCAGATTAGGGAAAATGTTGGTGATCTGAAAAGACCGCCCTATCCCAAGGTGAATCATGCGGTGAATTGGCTTGCCCGTCAGGTCCATGCCTTTGTAGAACACCTTGCCACTGGTTGGCTTTAGATTGCCGCTCAACATGTTAAAGAAGGTGGTCTTCCCAGCACCATTGGGACCAATAATGGCATGCAGTGTGCCAGCCTCGATCTTGAGGCTGACGTCGTCCACCGCTGCCAGTGCACCAAAATACTTGGTCAAATTCTGCGTTTCAATGATAGTCTCTCGTACCGTCATAACTTCTCAATTCTTTTTTGATTTGCGGATGAAATAGAGGTTTTCCAGTGTCCCTGGAAGCCCGCAAAGCCTCCAGGGACACACAATAGAACGATTAGTTGCCGGACAAACTGCCGATGGGCAGATCACCACAGCGGTCCTGGAGAGCTTCCGGAAGCAAGCAGGGAGGCTCTGGGCGGGTGGTGTCGACATAAGAGTAGTAATTGCCAGTGGGATCAGTGACATTTTCCAGCTTGAGAATGTACATATCCTGGATGGCAACATGGTCTTCGGGGCGGATATAGATAGTGCCCTTGGGGCCTTCGAACTCAAGACCTTCCATGGCAGCGACCAAAGTCGCGGGGGTAACATCGCCGTTGGTCTTTTTGAGGGTCTCGATGATCATGATGGCAGCATTCATACCATCAGCGTCGAAGAGATCAGGATAGACGCCGTAGCGACTGCTGGCTTCAGCCACGAGGAAATCATTGGCGGGGTTCTTAGGAGCAGACCAGTGGTAGACGATGCCAGCAGTGGTGCCGATGGCATCGGCGTAGAAGACTGGGGTCAAGGCATTATCAATGAAAGTAGTGCCAAGTGCCATGGTCTCAGTGACGCCCTGGTCCTTGGCAGCCTGGACGAGGGAGATGAAGCCCGAGCCAGCCCAGGTGACGATGTAGGCTTCCGCGCCAGAGGCAGCGATCTGCTCCATGTAAGGAGTGAAATCGGTTGTGGTGGCGGGAGCGAAAATATCATCAGCAACGAATGTGCCACCCTCCAGGGTGCAGGCGTCGCGGAAAGCTTCAGCAGAGCCGTGCCCGAAGGCGTAGTCAGCAGCAATCTGGATGAAGGAGGAGTATTGGGCTGTTAGGGCTTTGCACTCGTTAATGGCATCCTGGTAGTTGTTGCGAGAGGTGCGGAAGGTGAACACATTGAAGTCCTTACCGGTAATGTCATTGGCTGCAGCAGGCGCAACAATCAGTGGAACTTCATTGGCGAGGGCAATACCTTGCAGAACAGCGGTGCTGCCAGAAGAAGCAGTGCCAACCAGGAAATCAACTTTCTGGATGTCAATCAGTTCATTGGCAACAGTGGTTGTGTTCTCAGGTAAACCAGCGTCATCACGCACAAAAACCTGGATTTCGCAGTTGTCAATCTTGAAGGTGTTTTCCTGGGTTTTAGTAAAATCAAACACAGGACCAGCAGATCCTTCAGAACCGGTTGCGTATTCCATGCCGAGCATAAACGAACGCTGCATCATGACACCGTAAATAGCCAGAGGACCGGTGATGTCAGTGATCAAACCCACTTTGATGGGTTCTGCACAAGTTAGACCTGCAGCAGGTTCTTCTGTAACAACTGGTTCTTCGGTTGCCACTGGTTCTTCGGTTGCCACTGGTTCTTCAGTTGCCACTGGTTCTTCAGTTGCCACTGGGGGTTCGGTGACGATCGGAGTTTCGGTGGGTTGGGCGCAGGCGCCCAGGACCATACTCGCTACGAGCAGCATGGCTACAACAAAAAACATCGACTTTTTCATTTTTTCTCCTTGTAATTAGTCGTTTAATGATTGCCAGCGACTTTCTTGTCGCAGACTTTCTTAATTAAGTTACTCCCGCCCACTGTGTTTCAACACAAAGCCCAGGAGCAGCGTGTTGAGTGGTTCGGGTTTATCCAGGCAGAGCGCATGCCCTGCACCGGGGACAACCACATACTCAGCCTGAGGGATGCGCGCCACCATCATTTCAGCCAGTTTGGGACCTTTGATCTGGTCTTCCTCCCCTACCACGATCAAAGTTGGGCTGGTTATCTGGCTCAACTGATCTGTGATATTGTACGAAGTAAAGGCATCCATCAGTTTTACAAAAGATGTCAGATTCAGTTTAGCAAAATTATCGTGCGCTGCAGGCAAGAGAGCCTCATTCTTCTTGAGATACTCTTCTCCAAAATTCAGGAAAACTGACGTATGAAAGAGCAGATCGGCGTCGTTGCGCTCGCCTGCGAGCTTCCATGGGTAGGATTGCAGTTTCAGCAACAGCGGCACCTCAGACACGCCATCGATCACCATCAAGCTCTTCGTCTTCTCAGGATAGCGTAAGGCGAAAACCAGGCTCACTTCTGAACCGTACGAAATACCGGCAATGTGGGCCTTTTCAATTCCGAGCGCGTCCAGCAAGGCTGCCAGATCATCGGCATGCAATTCCATCGAGTAGGGACCTTCGGGATGATCTGACTGCCACATCCCCCTACAATCATATAATAAAACGCGGAAGTGTTTTGAAAGCGCCTGAGTCTGGAAATACCAGCTGGCAGTGCTCATCATGATCCCGTTGGAGAGCACGATCACTTCCCCATCTTCGGGTCCGTGAAGTTCATAATAGAGATTGATGTCGTTGATGGTGATCCTGGGCATTTTACGATCTCCTATGCGGGTTCAAACGCAAGGAATTTTTTCGCGGATTCGCCTTCACCGCGGACGACAAAAGTCTGTTTGAGAGGCATCCCAATTTTTATGGTCGCCGGATCGCTGAGATCCAGACCAACGATTTGTGCGCTGATGCGCGGACCTTCCTGCAGCGCTACGATCCCGACACAATAAGGGTTTTTGGCATTGTAGCCGGCATCTGCCATGCTTGTGGGGGGAACATAAATCACTGTAAATGTCGCCAGCGTACCTATCCCGTTCATCTGGATGCGTTCCATCTGGTCGGAATGGCAGTTGGGGCATATTTGTCTTTGTGGGACAGAAATGTTACCACAGACAAGGCAGCGGGAACCGATTAGAAGGTCTTCCTCAATAGCCTCGTGAAAAGCTTTTGAGTGCAAGGCATGGTCTGTCATCTTAATTCCTCTTTTCGAAAATGTGCACCACACAGGTCTGCCCGGTGCCACCCACATTGTGGGTCAGGGCATGCCTTAGGTTGCCGCGCAACTGGCGTTCACCCGCCAGACCATGCATCTGCTTCCAAACTTCCACCACCTGCCCTACTCCTGAGGCGCCTACGGGATGACCTTTGGATTTAAGACCGCCGCTGGTATTGATTGGGTGGCTGCCATCGCGTGCGGTCTGACCGTTCATAGCTGCCTTCCAGCCTTCTCCACGAGGGAAAAAGCCCAGATCTTCAATCGCCATGATTTCAGCAATAGTAAAGCAGTCGTGAACCTCCGCAAAATCGATGTCATCGGGGGTTAAACCCGCCATTTCATAAGCATGTTTTGAAGCTTTTGCTGCGGCAGGCACTTCACTCAGAGATGCTCTCTCAGCCAAAGCGCCATCACTTGCCTGCCCGGAACCCACCACAAAAATCGGTTCATCAGTGAATTTGGCAGCCATCTCTTCGCTTACCAATAGCACTGCCGCTGCCCCATCTGAGACCGGAGAGCAATCAAACAAGCGCAGTGGCCAGGCAATCATTGGGTTCGCTTTAGGATCCTTGAGGAATGCCATTTCGTCTGCCCACTCAGGGATTGGCAAACCTTTCTGCGCAGCTTTGCGCTGTTTGCTGATCATTACATCCTTTATCGACTGGTTGAACTGAGCCTTCTCATTCAAACCACCGTTTTCATGATTCTTGATGCCTACACGCAAGAGCGCGTCGGGGTCAGCTTGGTACCGGTCAAGATAGGCGGTTGCCATGGCGGCATAAAAACCAGGAAAAGTGAAACCTGCCGGGATCTCAAACAGCGAGTCGGCTGCCAGTGCCAGAGCATCCGTCACCTTTGCCCCTGGGAGATCGGTCATCTTTTCCAGTCCACCCACCAGCACCACATCCGCCTCTCCCGAAGCAATTGCCAGCACGCCCTGGCGCAAAGCCACGCCGCCACTGGCACAGGCATCCTCAATTCGAGTACTTTCCACTGGTGAAATCCCTACCCAGCTTGCCATAATCGGCGCCAGGTGAGCCTGGTTCTCGAAACAATCGGAAGTGAAGTTGCCCATGTAAAAGGCTTCGATATCCCTGGGATCAAAACCTTTCTGAACACTTTGGCGAAGCTCCTGAAAAGCCTCCACAAACAAATCCCGGGAGGTCTTTTCAGGGAATACACCAAATTTGCTCATCCCTACCCCAACGACAGCCACCCCGCGCGATAATTTCTTTGCCATACCCTAATCCTCTTCCTTTATATATGTGACAGCGCCATTCAAGTCCGTTGGTCTGGCATGTTCACCAGCTGCTACCAATTTCATTTTGAGCAGATTATTTTCTACCTTGTAACAGCCTTCGTACTTCCCCACCAAACCGAAAGTGTGTTTCTGCTGGTCCATATCAATCAGACCTTCATCTGCCTGCCAGGTCCCGCTTGAAACGATCCCTAAGGCATCATAGTGGGATTCAAAAGTGCCATCCTCGAGAAAAAGGAAGAACAAACCGGGGTAAGACTGATCTTCCGTCTCTGTCCACTTGCCAAGTAATGATTTATCCATCTAATCTCCTCTTAAAAGTACTGTTTGTCGGGTACAATGCCCAATCGGTGGCACTCTTCCCGGATCGACTCCCTGAAATCAGGATGCGCGATCTTGATCAGGGCTTCCATGCGCTTCTTCACAGAAAGCCC
Source organism: Anaerolineaceae bacterium UBA1363 (assembly GCA_002306055.1). Lineage (GTDB taxonomy): Bacteria > Chloroflexota > Anaerolineae > Anaerolineales > Anaerolineaceae > Mesolinea. The sequence continues at coordinate 25,309 of DBRR01000008.1, read as the reverse complement.
ACGCAACTGGGCACTGCCATACTCGGTCACAATCGTATCCACATCCTGGCTGGGAACTGTCACGCCTGCGCCTGGAGCCAAGGTTGGCACAATCGTCGAAATGGTGCCATTCTTAGCCGTCGAGCGCAGGGCAATGATTCCCTTTCCGCCTTGCGACATTTGCGCCCCCCGGTGAGTGTCAAGCTGACCGCCAGTACCGCTGAACTGGCGCGTCCCGATGCTTTGGGAACAAACCTGCCCAAGCACATCCACCTGGATGGCTGTATTAATGCTGATCATCTTGTAGTTTTGCGCGATAACATAAGGGTTATTCACATAACTACCCCGTAAGAGCAGTACATCCGGGCAGTCATTCATAAAATCGTAGAGGGGCTGTGTACCGATCGCAAAGGTAGCCACAAACTTTCCTGGATGCAGGGTTTTACGGCTGTTATCTGCCGCTCCGGCTTTCCAGAGTTTGTAAATGCCGTCGACCAGTAGTTCCGAGTGGATCCCAAGATGGCGGCGATCACTGATGAAATCAGCCAGAGCTGTGGGCATGCTGCCAATGCCCAGCTGGACAGTACAGCCGTCTTCGATAAACTCCGCCACGTTCCGCCCGATTTGTTCGTCGATCTCGTTTGGTTCAGCTGCAGGTACCTGCACCAGGGGACTGTTGAAGTGTACAAAGTAATCTACCAACGAAATTGGAATGACCACATCACCGTCTGTCCAGGGCAGGTTTTCGTTCACTTCCAAAATCACCAGATCTGCCACGTCGATCATATCGCGCTCAACAACCACACCCATCGAGAGGGAGACCAACCCATCCGCATTTGGAGGTGTGCAGACGCCAAGCAACATGTCGAGCCGTCCGCCATGCCCCAGCAGCTTATCAAACCCGGCTTGATGCAGGTTATTGGGCGTGTACGACACCCTCCCCTCGCCATGCACTGCCCGATCAGGCGCGCCGTAGAACCAATTTTCGTTAAAAAAGCGCCCTTCCATCTCGGGTTTAATGAAGATGTCGTAGGGGCGCATCGGTAAACAGGTCCAGGTGGTGACATTCTGAAGCCGGCCAGCCTGCCTGCCAAGCTCCTCCAACAAACCAACAGGTTCTGACGCAGCAATGCCAATTTGGAGGGTCATCCCTGAGCTGACTTTGCTGATAGCTTCAGGTATCGTAATGGTTTTTTGCTTATACTCTTCTTGCCAGCTCACGACCCAGCCTCCATTAAGGCATGATAAAACATGCGGCAGCCTGGTTGTAACCTACACCAGAACCACAGAATACTACGCGCATACCAGAAGTGATCTTGCCCAACTTCACCGCATCATGAAAAGCAATCGGCAGACAAGCGGAGCCCATATAGCCCCATTTGTCCATCACATAATGCGCCTTCTCAACCGGCAGACCAAGGTTGCCCATAACCAGCTTAATGCTGTTCAGATTCACCTGGGTGAAGATGATGTGATCAATCTCGCTCAGCTCGAACCCGCCGTTGGCAGCGCATTCGCGCACGCGGGCAGGCCAGCCTTCGTGATTAACCGACGCTGGGAAAGGCGTGAGCAGTCTCACTTTGGTGCGGCCAGCTTCGACGCTCTCGACCGTGGCAGGTTCGTAAGTGCCACCGGAGTAAATTCCCCAGTGCTTATGGTAGGAGCCATCGGCTTTAATCGAACTGGACACAAAACCAGGCTTATCCGATGCGCCGACGACCGCCGCGCCAGCGCCATCACCGTAGAAGAAGGCGCTGACATCGTGCTTGTTGTCGGAAAGTTTGTGCATCATGTATGCACCGATCACAAGGATGTATTTCAGATGCGGGTTAGTGGCGATCAAGCCGGCAGCCTGCGTCAGAGCGGTTGGGAAGGAAGCGCAGGCGCATCCAACATCCCACGTGCCAGCGTTGACACAACCAAGTTTGTATTGGGTAACAACAGATGTGGCTGGAGTGATGTAATCCGGGCTGTCAGTACCCACTATCACCAGATCAATATCCTCAGGGGTCAACCCTGCGTCAGCGATGGCTGCTTTTCCTGCTTCTGTAGCCAGGTCCGAAGTCGCCCAGTCATCCGGGGCGTAAAATCGGGTCTTGATCCCACTGCTATTCTCAAACTTGAAAACAACCTCTGCCAGTTTTGGGTCGACCTCACCCATCCATTTAGCAAAAGTTTCATTGGTAATTTCATTTTCGGGGATATACATCCCGGTTCCTAAAATGGTCGCGTAACGAGTCATGTTCTTTTTCCTTTCAGTTGATAGTTGCTCTTCGATGATGGTGAGGGCTCAACTATGTTCCCAAAACGATGCCGCCATCCACACTGATCACCGCACCGTGAATGTAAGATGCCTCGTCACTTGCCAACCAGGCATACACGTTGGCAATTTCTTCTGGCTTGCCAAGCCGCTTCAGAGGAGTATTCGCAGCCATACCGGCAAGCACATTCTCGGGCATCTTCAGCACCATTTCGGTCAGGATGAAGCCAGGAGCGACAGCATTAACGCGGATCTGGTATTTACCCAGTTCTCTCGCCCAGGTCTTGGTCATACCAATTACCCCGAATTTGGTCGCGGCATAGTTAGTCTGACCAAAGTTGCCATACAGCCCCACAACGCTGGAAGCGCTCACGATTGCGCCACCGCCCTGCTTGATCATGTAGGGTACCACAGCCTGTGTGCAATTGAAGACACCCTTCAGATTGACCGCAACCACAGCATCGAAGGCTTCTTCACTCATCTGGCCGACTACTTCGCCTTCCTTAAACTTCACGAACTGGCTGTCGCGCGTGATGCCGGCATTGTTGATCAAAACATCAATCCTGCCGTATTTCGCAGCAACTTCATCGATCCATGCCTGGACTTCCTGGCGGTTAACCACGTTGACTTTCCAAAAACTGGCATCATTGCCCAGTTGTTCAGCCAATGCTTTGCCAGCTTCCTCATTCACATCGCAGATCACTACTTTTGCGCCTTCGGCAGCGAATTTTTCAGCGGTCGCTTTGCCGATTCCTGCGGCGCCACCAGTGATGATACAAACTTTGTCTTGCAAACGCATTCCAGTCTCCTTTATTCAATTTTTCCAGAAATTATTAACGGAAATATCCAGTATTTTTAGTTTACTGGCATGGGGTTACAAATCGGTAACAAATCTGACCAAAATTTAGCCTTTTTGTGAAGAGATTTTTGATGGAGGGCGAATTGAGGGTGTCCCCGTTAACTTGTCAATTCCTGAAATAAATCCCGCAGGTTGCTCGACTCCACCCCATAAATTTTGCGATTAATGTCCATCGCCTGGTTATAGACCTTGCGCACCATGCTGATGTTTCCCAGGGCATGATAGATCCGCATCTGATACTGATACCCCACTTCCAGCAGTGGCTCCTGCCTGACCATACGGTTGCTCAATTCAAGCCCTTTATCGAAATCCTTGCCCGCGATTGCGGCTTCGATCACTTTGCCCAGACAATCCAGGTACAGGCGGTGGTAGTACTGTACTTCGGGCATAAAAGCTTCCTGTAACTGCTCCCCCTCGAGCATTCTGCCTTTGTAAAGAGCCAGCGCCCGTTCTTTATCTTCCCCTCGTTGACTCAAAGCCAGTTTTTCAAATTGCTCGGTGTCCAGATTGATTCTCATCTGCGGATTCAGTTGGTATTGTTCACCGTTGCGGATGACAAATTGCGCGGCTTCCTTGGGTGGACGGTCTGGCTCCAACGTTTGGTTCAGCGAGCTAAGGGTAACTTTGAAGTTATTGGCAGCAGTAGATTCATCCGCATCCGGCCAAAAAAGAACTGCCAACTGCTCTTTACTCATCCCTTTCCCCGAGTTGACCGCCAGCGCCTGCAGCAGTTGGCGGGCCTTCTCCCGCTTCCACTGGTCCGCAGGTATCAGGTGCTTTCCCTTTCTCGCCTCAAACCCGCCAAACAAATTCAGACTCAGGGAGTAACCAGGAAGATAATTGCCCACACTGACAGGAAGATCCTTGAGGATTTGGTTGATTAAGTCCGGTAGCAACCCTATTTCCCGCGCGCGCAGTACCAACGGATAGAATACAAACGGATCATCCGGTCCCAGGAAAGAACCACGCGTCAGCAGGAATTGGTATTGATGTTTCTGCACCAATTCCAAGCCCTGCTCAAGAAATAGCAGCGTGGAACTCTTGTACCCCTGTTTGTCAGCCGTATATGCTTCCCAAAGCAAAGCCGCCGCCCTGGCCAGGTTATCATTCAACTTCTTTGCCAGTGAATCCGCTACCGAAAGGATTCTGCTCGCGGCTTCAAATTCCCCGCCCATCGCCAAAGCAGCGCTCAAGGAGATCCTCACCATCAACCCAATCCACTCATCTCCGGCATTGGCAGCAATCAACAAGGCGCGATCCCCAATGCGTTTGGCTTCCTCCAAGTCGCCGGCATACCCAACCAACCGGCAGAGACCCCATAGCGGCTCCACATGAATACGTACGATATCCACATGCTCGATCGCGAAATCATACAATTCCCGAATTTCTTGCACTCCTTGCGCGTCCAAGCCCTGGGTCAGATCCAACTGCAGGGCGTGCCCTAGACGAACCTTGGCAACAGCCTCCACGTAATTCGCTTGTAACTGCCGCGATACCTGCAATCCCATTTCAGCATAATGCCGTGCGCTGACATAATCTCCCCGCAAAGAATGAAAGAGTGACAGTAAGAGGGTCGCTTCGCGGTGGAATCGTTGTGGTCTTACTATTCGTTGTTCGGCATTTCCGGGCTCAAGTTTTGCCAGCAATTGCAGCCCTTCATCCAGCCGTCCGGTCCGCAAGAGTAAGCGAGCCTCAATATACGCCTGTGCTTCGGCGTACATCGGAGAAAGCTGGCGCGCCTTCTGCAGACTCTTCTCGGCTTCGAGCATCGCCCCTTTGTTGACCTGGTTCTCAGCAATTTGAGTCAATAAGCCAGAAACTTCCAATGGATACTCCACTGGGTCGAGCAACTCCAGTGCCCGGTCGAGAAATTGCTCGGCGTTCACCGGGCGCAGCGTGTCCAGATAGACCTGGGCTTGTCCGCGTACTGCAAGGCTCACCCCCCAGGTATTCCCGAGATTCTGGTATAAACGCTGCGCCGCGCGGTAGTACTCAAGCGCCATGTCGAAGTTTGCTTCTGTGCGTTCCACCTCCCCCAAAAGATAATTCCCGTAGGGGTATTGGCTCATTTCATCTGCGGGGAGTTTCCCAAGCCAATAGCGGATGCTCTGCTTAAGACCGGACTGCAGCAAACGCTCACCGACCTCATCCAAAATTTGGCGCAGCCTGCCAAAATCCTCTGCGGAGATCAAGTGCGAAATAGCTTGCTCCCAGTAATGATGCGCGCTGAAATAGCTGGCTAGTTTTCGATGCAACCCTTTCTTGAGCTCATCGTTCTTCGAAAGCCGGCTGAGCAGAAACTCCCGGAAAATATGATGGTAGCGGAACACATCGGGTTTCATTTGCTCGATGAACAAGCCTGAGCGGAACAGATCACTCAGCGTGTCAGCGCTGTTTTGACGGTCAAGTAAAAAGTCGCAGGTATCACTATCCAGAAATTGCAGCACCGAGGTTTTGATCAGAAAATCCTGCCGCTCTTCGGATTGCCTGTTCAGCACTTCATCCGCGAGATAATCAAATAAGTTTCCCAGCGAGCTGCCGCTCTCCTCTTCGAGCAGGCTCTCCAAAGACGTGTTTGGCAAGGCTTTAATCGACTGCCAAACCACCTGCAGCCCAATTGCCCAGCCTTCAGTGCGCTGATACAGCCTGGTGACAGCATCCTTTGGCAGGTCCAATTGGTAAGTTGAGCGATACAACTGATCGGTTTCATCCGGAGAAAAGCTGAGCGAATCCTTATCGATCTCCAGCAGCCTGCCCCTGACGCGCCATTTGTTGATAGAAGGAAATTCGGGTTGTGTGCGGCTCAGGATCATCACGTGCAGGTTGGCTGGCAGATGCTCGATAAACCAATTCATCATACCAAGAATCTCATCCGACTCATCAAGACTCTGGAAATCATCCAGCACGAACAGGGCTTCCTCTTTTAATAAGGAAGTAATGGAGTTTATCAGCGTGATGAGGCATTCCTGCAGGTCAACATCGCTGTCTTCCAGCACCCGCAGTGCCGGGAGACCAATCTTGTGACCCTGTTGATTGAAGGCAGAACAGAGATATGTCAGGAACAAACGCGGATCGCATTCATTGCGCGAAATGGTATACCAAAAATATGGCAGCCTGATGGACTTGATCAGGCTGAGAGCCGAAGTTGTCTTGCCATAACCGGTCTCTGTGACCAAAGTGGTCAGGGGGTAGTCAAGGCTCTGCTTCAGCAGTTGAAGCACCCTCGGACGGTCAAGAATGGAGCTTTTCTGCGCCGGCGGTGTGAGCTGACTCAGAATGATTTGGTTTCTGTGAGTCATCAGAACTTTATTTTATCATCTACCCTGACCCTCCAGAGCCCTCCCCAGGACCACAACCACTTACGAGCGGCAAGCTTTGCTGCTACAACCCTCTTTCCCCTCGCAGGTAGGGGGTGCCCAGGGCGGCGGGAGCGCCGATGCGCTTCTTGCGTGCCGCGGAGCTGCCCCAAATCAGGGCGATGATCGTCAGGATATAAGGCGTCATCTGCAGGAAGAAAACCAGGTTCGTATTAAAGAAGAACGGGTTCGCCATCCCAAACAAAATTCTTGGGCCCTGCAGATCGAGCGTGAAGCGGCGCAAAATACCAAACAAGTAGCCGCCCAAAGCCGCCCGCCAGGGGTTCCAATGGGCAAAAATCACCAATGCCACCGCAATCCAGCCTTGTCCATTGACGGTCAAATTCGAGTACCATCCCGGGGCAATGGCAACGCTGATGGCAGCCCCAGCCAATCCTGCAAAACATCCCCCGATGAAGGTATAAAGGTAGCGGGTGCGGTAGATATTGACGCCCAACGTGTCAGCAGCAGCAGGGTTCTCGCCCACAGCGCGGAGATGGAGACCCGGACGGGTTTTGTTAATGAAATACGTGACAACCGGCACCAGCAAGTAGCCAAAATAGACCAACAGGTTGTGATCGGTAAAGGCAATCGGACCGAGATATGGGATCTGCGAGAGCAGAGGAATGCTGGCGTGGGGAATGACGGGCGCAGTCTGACCGGTGAGTCCATCTCCCAGGACCAACGCCAGTCCTGTGCCCAGGAAGGTGAGCGAGAGCCCGCTGACGGTTTGATCGGCTTGAAAATGGATGGTGACAACGGCGTGGGCAAGGCTCAGCAGTCCCCCCGCGGCGATGGCAGCCAGCAGACCAAGCCAGACATTGCCGGTGGTGAAGGCAACCCTGAAGCCTGCCATGGCGCCCACCAGCATCATGCCTTCGACACCCAGGTTTTGGATGCCCGCGCGTTCGGTCAGGATTTCGCCAATGGCAGCGATGAGCAAAACTGTGCCGGTGGAAATTCCGGAGCGGAAGATTTCAATCCAGTTCATTGGGCGGTCTCCTGTGCAGGGCGAACCCATTTGATTTCATATTTGAGGAGGACATCACTGCTAATGACAAGGAAGAGGGTGATGCCCTGGATGAGGAAAGAGATACCCGAAGGTTGAATTTCGCGGCTGGCTACCAGCAACGCGCCAAACAAGATTGAGACAACGATCACAGCGAAAGGGTGGAGCTTGGCGAGCCAGGCAACAATCACCCCGGAGAAACCATAGGAGGTGGAGATACGCTCCTGCAGACGGTGGACAACGCCAGAAACCTCTGTCATGCCGGCCAAACCTGCCAAAGCACCGGAAACCATGAAAACGAGGATGGTGTTGGCTGCGATGTTGATACCAGCATAGCGGGCAGCACGGGGGTTATCACCAATGAGGGTGATCTTGTAGCCCCATTTGCTGCGGTAGATGATCAGATAGACGATGACCGCGGCGATCAGCCCGAAGAGAATGCCGACGTGCAGAGTCATACCCGAGAAGGCAGGTACCTGCTTGGCATAGTCCGCCAGGCGAGGCAGCCAGGCTACCTTGGGGAAGGTCTTCGTCATCTGAAAGCCGGCTTCACTCCAATTGCCGAAGATCCAATAATTGTTCCAGAGCACGGCAATGTAGTTGAGCATCAGGGTGGTGATGATTTCGTTGATGTTGAGTTTTGCCTTGAGGATGCCGGGAATGAAGGCATATAGCGCTCCCCCCACCATACCGAGGACCGCCATAAGCGAGATAATTGCCCAGGTAGGCGTAGTTTCGAGATTCACCAGAGGAACCATCACAACCGCGCTGGCCATGAACGCCCCTACAAAGAATTGACCTTCCGCGCCTATGTTCCAGAGGCGCATCCGGAATGCCAGCGAACAGCCCAGACCAATCAGCAGAAGTGGAGTGGCTTTGACGATCACATCAGAAAAAGCGCCCCACGAACCAAACGAGGCTTTGTACAAGTAGGAATAAATTTTAAACGGGTCCGCACCAGTAGCGGCAAGGACAATGCCAGAAATAATGAAAGCGAGCAAAACCGCGCCAACAGAGGTTACAACCGGGAGCCACTTAGGGGTATCTTCCGTGCGTTTAATGAGAACAGGATAGGGAATTTTCATTCTTCATCTCCCTGCTTGTACTTTTCACCCAGAACTTTGCGCAACACGCGTTCCTTTTCGCTGAGGTTGAGGAGCGGTTCGTCAGGTTGGGTGGGAGGCTCCAGCTGAGGAGGTTCTTCGAGTGGACCCTCGCTTTCAGAGGATATCTCGGTTTCTTTGGGCGGCTCGGTTTGGGCAGCCTCTTCATAATGGCGAAGTCCCTCGAGAACTTCATCAAAGCTTGAATCAGCGCTCTGCGCAGGGAATTCCTCCGACTGCCCTTTTCCGGGCAAGTCCTGAGGGTGAGTGCCAGTCATCATCAGCCCGATTTGGGTGATGTCAAAGTCCTGGCTGCAAACAACTCCAACCACGCGCCCTTCGTACATAACAGCGATGCGGTCTGAGAGGGAGAGAAGTTCATCGAGATCTTCTGAGACGAGCAAGATCGCACACCCCTGGGCGCGCTGTTCGAGCAGCAGCTGTTGAACGCTTTCTATAGCGCCAACATCCAACCCGCGGGTGGGCTGCATTGCAACCACCAGGCGCGGAGTGTTGGAGAGCTCACGGGCAAGGATCAACTTTTGCAGGTTGCCGCCAGAGAGCTTGCGAGCTTGAGTGTGCACATCGGGAGCCTGGATGTCATATTCAAGCTTTAGCCCATTGGCGAGGTTATCCGCAGCCATGTAATTCAACTGCCATTTTTGGCTGATCGGTTGCTGATCGTATCGCTTCATGATGATGTTGCTGGTGAGCGAAAGGTTAGGGGCAGTGCCGACGCCGATGCGATCTTCCGGGATATGGGCGAGACCCTGGTTGATGGAGAAGGATGGCGGTTTGTTGGCAATGTCCTTGCCTTCCAGCCAAATCCGCCCCGTGCACGGACGCAAACCAGTGATGACTTCGACTAATTCGCTCTGACCGTTGCCTGCGACACCTGCGATTCCGAGGATCTCGCCTTCGTGCAAAGTCAGGTCCACATTGCGCAGAGCAGGCAGGTTCTTGTTGTTTAATGCACAAACATCTTCCAGGCGCAAGACTTCCGGCCCGGCTGTTTGTTCGCATTTATGTAGATTGAAAATCACTTCACGACCCACCATCAGCGAAGCAAGGCTCTCGCGGGTAAAATCCTTCAAGTCCACGCGCTCTGCAGTGACACGCCCGCGTCGCAAGACGGTCAATTTATCGGCAACTTTTTTAACCTCAGTGAGTTTATGGCTGATGAAGGCAATCGATTTACCTTGCGCGGCCATTCCTTTGAGCGTTTCGATCAATTCATCGGCTTCCTGGGGGGCCAGGACGGCGGTTGGCTCATCCATAATGAGAATATTTGCGCCCCGATAAAGAATTTTCAGGATCTCGACACGCTGCTGCTCGCCAACGGAGAGTTGCCAAATTTTGGCAGTAGGATCAATGTGGATGCCGAATTGTTCTGCCAGATTACTGATCTCCTGGTCATACTTTTTGAGATTAAGAGCAAAGCGGGGTGTATCAAGACCGATGATGACATTTTCGGTCACGGTTTGATTTTCGACCAGCATAAAGTGCTGATGGACCATGCCAATCCCATTGGCAATCGCATCCCTTGGAGAATTGAAACTAACTTTTTTTCCATAGATGCGAATTTCACCAGACTGAGGTTTATAGAGCCCGGCGAGCACATTCATGAGGGTGCTCTTGCCCGCTCCATTTTCGCCTAAAAGGGCGTGGATCTCACCAGGGTATAGGGTGAAATTGACATGGTCGTTGGCTAAAACGCCAGGAAAACGCAGGACAATATCCTGCATTTCAACAGCGGGAACTGTGTTTGTTTCTTCAGGAAAGGCCATGTAGTTTTCTTTTTTATTTATAGGAGAGATGGCTCCTGGGAGCCATCTCTCTGCAAAGTTTAGCTAATTCTAAGGAAGCTCGGCAATAACGTTCTGGTTCCACCAATACATACCCACGCCGTCAGCACAGGGAGCACCTTCAGCATTGGCGAAGCAGTCCAAATCCACCTGGCGCAGGCTCTCGCCTTCGGCGAGGACTACATTCCCTTGGTTATCGGTAATTGGACCAGTGAAGACGTCAAAACGGGTCTTTTCGCCTGAGAGGAACTTGGCAAGTTCGTCACGGACGAGCTGCAGATCTTCGGCGGGCAGGTCTTTGGCACCAGGCATGAGCTCCTGACCTTCCATAAAGCCATAGAGACCGAGACCGCCTGAGTCAGCATCAAAGTATACAGGCTCACCAGCAAAGGTTCCGTCCATGGATTTTTTGACCTCAATGGCATAGAGAGGACCCCAGTTCCAATACATGGTGGTAAGGCAGGTTTCGAGCGTGCAGTTATTAATATAGTCATAGGTGATGCCCCACTTGCCGGCAGGGGCGGCAATCGCGGGGGCTGGGGTATCTGCACCAGTCATCACGACCTGAGCGCCAGAATCAAAGAGAGACTTGGCTGCCTCCTGTTCGATGGTTGGGTCGTGCCAGGTGTAAATAAAGCGGACATCCAATGTGCATTCGGGGCAGGTTTTTGCCATGCCAAGCGCAAAAGCGTTGCCAAGACGGAGTTCTTCCGGGATGGGGAAGGTAGCCATGTAGCCAACCTTGGGGTTACCATCAAGTTTGGCGCGGGACCCAGCCAGCATACCAGCGAGGTATTTGATATCTTCCATAGCACCCATGATGTTGCCGAAGTTAGTACCATTGAACTTGTAGCCGGAAACATGGATAAAATCCTTGTCCGGGAATTCGCCGGCGACGGTTTCGGTGGCATCCATGAAGCCGAAGGAGGTTGTGATGACCATGTCAAAACCTTTTCGCGCCAGAGAGCGGGTAACCTGCTCGGAATCGACGCCTTCTGCGACGTTTTCAACATAAGCAGTATGGACGCCAGGAACGTTATCCTGGACGTAGAGGCGACCGACATCGTGTGATTGCGACCAGCCGCCATCATCGTGGGGACCAACATAGACGAAAGCAACATTAAAGCAGCCTTCGATTGGAGCAGGTACCTGGTAGGCACCTTCAGCTTCAAGAGCTGATTCTGCTTTGCAATCCACAGTTGCAACCGGGGCTTCGGGTTCCTGTGTTTGGCAAGCCGCCAGGAACATACTAAGAACTAAGACAATAGTGACCAACAAAAACAACTTTTTATTCATCTTTTCTCCTGTTTGGGTGAATTTGGTGTCTATCGGGAGTTTTATTAGCATTGTTTTCCTCACTACTCCTTAAAACGGCGATACTTTATTGTACAACAAAGCGTCAAATTGGGAGAAAATTCCTCTTTTTTGGTTCTGTTGTATCTTCAAGGCGGCAGGTGAGGTAATTATTACATATGTATGGAAATCCTCCTTTCTGAAGTATTTACTGGATATGTTCACCAAAGCAAACCACGAAGTTTATCTGCCCGATGGCACCAATCCCGAAGAGGTTCTCAGCAGCAGCACCATTCACCTCGCCATTGCAGCCCGCAGGACAATATCGAGATCATGGCGATCGATGAGATTCTCCAGGGGCTCAATAGTCCTGATGCCTACTTTAGCGGTTACGTTGTCATTGTCGGTCACGGACACCCCGTGTAGGTAAGGATGCCCACGTCCCTGACCACGAAACGGCGCTGTTGCCTATCGGAGAACAAAAAGCCGCTGACCTCCTGGCATACGCTCTCGACCTCACGCCGCTTATCGAAGATGACTCGCTCGATGTTATCACCTGGGTGCCGTGGAATATTGTTGAATTCAAGACAGTCGTGACTGGCACACTGGAGTCCTCCATTTAGGAACAATCAACCAATCCCCCATGTTGGTGGGGGATATTTGCTATTGTTTATTTAGCTTACTTGAACAATCCGTACCACCACTGCGGCACTTCGAAAAGCCGCATGCCTCGCCCATAAGCAAGGTACAGCACCACTGCCAGCAGCACCACAGCAAAGCCGATCACCACGTAATCCCACCAGTGGAACTTGAGCTCGTAGAGCCATGTGCGCTTACGCTGACCAAACCCCCGCAAGTCCATCGCGTTGGCAATATCCTCGCTGGACACAATCGCGTTCATCGTCACAGGGATGATTAGCGGTGCGATGCGCTTGATCTTGTTGAATACACCACCTTTTACAGAGTCCAATTCAAATCCACGCGCCCGCTGGGCGTCCAAAGTCACCTGGAAATTACGTGCCAGCGTTGGGATGAAGCGAAAAGAGAGTTCCATCGTGTAGGCAAGCCGGTCTGGTAACCCTAATTTTCGAAAGGTCACTCCGTATGCGCGTGAATCCATGGTGTATGGGATCATGATGAACACCAGGGAGATCGACAGAATGCGCATCAACTGCGCCACCGCAAACCACAGACGTTCCACGGTCAGCCCAAAGGTCACGTGCCGCCCAAACAGGTTAAAACCTGCTGGCCAGACAAGCTGTCCGCCTTCTGGCACGACTCCGCCTGCTCCGCCGCCCGTGATAATCGTATTCACCACAATCATTGTAAACAGCAAGATGGAAATCATCAGCCATCCGCGTTTGGTCTCCTGCCAGGAAAGCTTCGCCGAGGCATACCAAAGGATGGAAATTATAAAGATGATCGCAAGTAATAGTGGATTCCAAGTACTTGTCGCAGCCAGTAGAACCGCGAACGAGAAGATGAATCGAGCCCGCGGGTCAATGCGGTCGATGAGACTGTTTCGGTAACGGTAATTCCAGGCGACAAGCATGATACATTACGGTCCAGGCGGCCAAACTGACTGCCTGGACTCCATAAACCTGATTACCGTCCGCTTTGTGTGACAATCGCCGAATATGCGACCATCAACAACGGCAACAACACGAGACCCCAAGCAATGTTGGTGAGGAAGGCGGGCAGGAAGTTTGCAAAGATGACGGTGTTCATATCCGCTCCTGAAACCCACATTTCCGAGATGGCGGCCAGCCCCATCCCCAATAACACCCCCAACACCACCGAGATTTCTGCGAACAGGATCGAGCGTCCGGCTTTGAAATCAATGATCAACACTGAGAACAAGCCAGGGAGTAAGCCCATGATGCCGTTCCCGAGATCCCACCAGATCCAGAAACCGTAGCCGCTGATCAGATCAGCAAGGATATTGCCAACAAAACCCGTGATAAATCCAACGATCGGGCCAAAGGCAATACCGAAGAACATTGGAATAACCACTGCCGGGCGAATACCCACATTACCAGCTCCTGGGATCTGCCACACATTAAATGCCCAGGTGACCACCGCATAAAGCGCTGCACCAATAGCAGCATACACAACTTCCTTCGTGCCAAAACGCCACAAAGGCTTCTTTTCCTGCTTTGTTACTTCATTTGAATACATGACTGCCTCCTTGGATTAATGATTGATAAACTATTAACCTGCCAGCTGACTCAAAGTTTCAGCTCGCAGGAACTTACCTGTGCGTGGGTACATCTCGCGGTTCAAATCAAGCAGTGAAGTTGGAACCAAGCGCCATTGCATTAACTGTTCATCATCCGCAAAAACATCATGCGGGCTGCCGTCTGCCACCACCTGCCCCCCATACAGTACTACCACCCGGTTGGCATAGGTTAATGCCAGGTCCAGATCGTGAGTAATGAACAAGATTGCGTCAAATCCGGGGGTTTGTAGAATGGTGTCCATGAAGGACTGATAATTCCAATAATCCTGTCCCGCTGTGGGTTCGTCCATCATTAAAATACGCGATTTCATCGAAAGCACAGCAGCAATAGAGACACGCTTCTGCTGCCCAAATGAAAGCGCCAGAGGTGGTGTGGGCAGTTCCTGCTCAAGATGGACGGTCTCAATTGCCCAGTCCACATTCTCTGTAACTTTTTCTTTGCTCAGCCCCAGGTTTTCAGGACCAAAAGCCAGCTCTTCCCGCACCGTTGGGGCGAATAGCATTTGTGTCGGGCTTTGAAAAACGTAACCAACTGTCCTCGCGGCATTCGCGACAGTGATCTTCTTTGTCTCCACTCCCTCAAGCAGCACACGTCCACTGGTGGGCTTGAGCAGTCCCAATGCTTGTTTCACGGTTGTGGTCTTTCCGGAGCCGTTATGCCCCAGAATCGCTATTACCTCACCAGCCCGCACATCCAGGTTAATCCCATGCAGAACTTCGGGAGTATCCGCTTTATAACGAAAACTGACATCCTGGAAAGAAACCAACGGTTGACTGGTTGGGTCCAGGGCAGGCACTGCCGGGTGGAATTCCTTATATGGGGAGCCTTTTGCCCGCCTCAGAACTGTTTGAGCAGGTAATTTTATACGGGTGTAATCAGCCGTTTCTAGCAACCCATCCACATCCCCCTCGTATGTGATGCGCCCGTTATCCATGTAGATGACTTTCTCCGGATGGATCCGCAGCACATCCTCAACCCGATGCTCCACTAGCAGAATAGACAACCCTTCATCTGCTAATTCTCTGAATGCCAGCAAAGCCTCTCTCGCCGATGCTGGGTCCAGTGATGCCAGCGGTTCATCCAGCAGCAGAATGCTTGGTTCCATTACCAGCACACCCGCCAGGGCAATTTTTTGTTTCTCACCACCGGATGTGTAATGGGTCTCTTTGTCCCTCAGGTGTAAAATATGCATCCGCTCCAATGCCATCTCAGCCCTTGGGATCATCTCTTCGCGGGGCATCCCCAGCGATTCAAGCCCAAAACAGACCTCATTGATCACGTAGGTACCCAAAATCTGCCGTTCGGGGTCCTGCAGCAAGGTCCCCACATGCCTCGAGATATCCGCAAGTCCCATCCCTTTTACTGATTTTCCGTACAGTTCTATCTCACCCTGCATAAATCCACGATAGGTGTGTGGGATAAGTCCGTTCACGCAGCGCATCAAGGTCGTCTTACCGCAGCCCGAAGAACCAGCCAGCAAAACCAACTGTCCTGGTTCCAACTGAAGGTTGATGTCCTCAATCGCTGGTGTTCGCCGTGAGTTATAGCGGAAACCAAGATCTCGAACAACCAGGGGAAGAGGTTGGTGCTCAGTCATTGAACCGAACCCTTACAGCATCGTCCAGCTTGATCCCATAAGTCTTTGCGGCATTGCCATTCACCACGGCAATCTCGATGAAACCCTCACTGTCCGTCACGGCTACAAGTTCGCCGATTTTGGCGTACCCGTAGGAAGGCAGCACTCCTTGGATCACCTGCCCAGCAATAGTAAGCGTGGCACTTTCGAGGTCAGCAATCTCTGACACACGGATATTGGTTGAACAATTGCCAAACACATCGATGACGACGATACTTCCTTCAACCCCATCATCCGTTCTAATGGGTTTGGGCAAGGGCATTCGCACCGGGTCGTTGATTACACTTCCAAGCATCTCGAGTGGGACCCCTGCAGCCAGATGCGCGCCGACAGGCGCAAAAATATCACGTCCGTGGAAGGTGGTATACACCCGCGGCAACCAGTATTCGGGCTTGTCTAAGTGCACTAGGCGAACCTCCAGACCAGCCTCCTCAGCATCCTCAAGCATCGGAGTGATCAAACCATTATCCGGCATCACGAAAAACTGGCCGCCCAGTTTCGCTGCGATAGCCCGACGTTTTGTTCCTACGCCGGGATCGATCACAGCCACATGGACCGAACCCGCGGGAAAGTATGCCGATGCGCGCCAAAGGGCGATCGACCCCGTCCGAATATCCTGGGCGGGAATTTCATGGCTGATATCAGCGATGTTGACATCCGGGGCTATCCCCCAGATCACCCCTTTCATCGTGCCGACAAAGCCGTTCAAATTGCCAAAATCAGTTGTGAGGGAGAGGGTAGTCATAACTCAAGCTTAGCATTTACCAGCTCTTTGGTCAAGAGATTTCGAGACCTGCTGCTAATACAAAACGGAGTGTAAAGGTTTGTCAGGCAGGATGGTATTACACCACGAAAATCCCGTAATCAACAACACGCAAAAAGAGAGTGCGTGCAAGTAGCCGGAAGAAGTAAAATCTCAGATTCAGTTTACCCAAACACAACGCAGGCGTAAGGCGGGAGCCAGAGAGTGCCGTTTTCAGAAAATTCTGGTTTGCCGAATAGAACGCTCTTTTGATCAAGCATGTTTTCTTGGACTACCCGTTCGGGGATTGCGTGTTCCCGTTCGCTAAAGTTCGCCAGGATCAGCAGTCGCTCGCCCTGATTGAGCCGGACAAAGCCCAGCACAGATCCATTGCGTGTGTCGATCACTTCTAGTTTGCCTCCAGCCAAACCAGATAAAGATTTACGTAACTCGATTAATTCACGCATGTGCTGAAAGACACGCCCGGGCAATGTATTGGCATCCGTCCGCTGCGAGTAGCGCTCAGGGTCAGCGCCAAGGCGGTGCACCCAGCGGCTGTCATTTTTGTGTTTGGGATCCTCCAGGTAGCCGTAGTCATTCAAAGTGGCAATTTCGTCTCCCAGGTAGATCAGGGGGATCCCGCCGGCAGTCATGACCACAAAATGCAGCAGGAGAATGCGTTTGATGGCTAACTCGACTTCTTCCGGTCCTTCTTCTGTCAAGGCTTTTTCAAGCCCTGCTAGTGATGCGCAAGTCCCTGAGATGCGGCAATCGCCTGTCTTTGGGTTTTCCTGGAAGGGAACTCCGCGCGCGAAACTGCCCGTGAATCGACCCCGGTAGAACTCGTTCAAAAAGCGGCGGTGGTCGTAACCATTGATGCCCAGTCTGGCGGCATCCTCGTCTGAAAAAGTCCAGCCAATGTCATCGTGGCAGCGTACGTAATTAACCCATGCTGTACCTTGGGGAAGTTCAAATCTTTCTTCCAGTGCCTGCGAAAGTAAATTGACCTCGCGCGTTGCCAGGCTGTTCCATAGCAGCGCCATCAACAGGGGGTTATAGGAAAGCTGGCATTCCACAGGTGAAATGTATTTGATGACTTCATCCGGGTGCACAATAGCTTCAGATTTAAACAGGATGGAAGGAGCAACCACACGCGTAATGGCATTGAACCCCTGCAGGATGGCGTGCGCCTCCGGGAGGTTCTCGCAGGAAGTGCCCAATTTTTTCCAGATAAACGCTACCGCATCCAGCCGGAAGATCTCTACCCCCTGGTTCGCGAGGAAGAGCATTTCTTCGCTCATACGGTTAAAGACAACCGGGTTGCTGTAATCCAGATCCCATTGATAGGAATGAAAAGTAGTCCAAACCCAGGATTTTATATCTTCGAACCAGGTAAACGCTCCCGGATGTTCGTCCGGGAATATTTCTCTCAGGTTTTTTTCGTAAAGATCGGGCACAGTCCGGTCCGGGAAAATAAAATACATGTCGCGGTAATCCGGGTCGCCTGCTTTAGCTTTGAGTGCCCATTCATGTTCATCGGAGGTGTGGTTGATCACCAGGTCCAAGACCAGGCTGATGCCTTCGGCGCGCAAATCACGTGAAAGCTGTGCCAATTCGGTCATGGTACCCAGGGGTGGGTGGACTTCCCGGAAAGAGCTGACTGCATAGCCGCCATCGTTTTCGCGTTCAGGCATTTTAAAGAGTGGCATGAGATGCAAATATGTCAGCCCAAGCTCTTTGAAATATGGGATTTTAGCGCGGATCCCTTCCAGGTTGCCCGCGAAAAGATCCACATAACACACACCGCCCAACATCTGGTTGGATTGGAACCAAAGTGGGTTCTGCTCTCGTTGCCGATCAAGTTCGCGCAAATCTGCAGGTCGTTCAAAAGATGCTTTTGCCATGCTCTTCAATAGATTTTCAAGGTGATAGAGCATGTCATAGTGTTTGCCGTAAAGGAGATAATAAAGTTGAAATAGGTGGTCAAAATGGGTTTCGAGATGCTGGATAAATGCTTGCCAGGCTTGTGGATCATTTTGAATAGAGAAATCCAGGTCTTGTTCCAACCTGGGTAAGAGATGTGTCAGTACGCGGCTGGCTTCACGATGGAGGTCTAAGAATCCAGCTTTCATTGGTGCTTCTCCCAGGTCTGTTGCGCCAATGCAAATGCGCCATACAAGCCCGCTTTGCCTCCCCAACCGGGCTTGCAGGTAGGAATATGCGTTACAGTCAGAAAATGGTTGCTTTGGCGCAGAATCTTCTTCGAGGTATATCCCATGCAGATTACTCCATGTTGAAAGTCTCTACTGCTTATCTGATCCCAAATAGCCGGGTAGTGGGGCGTTGGGACCAGTCGGAATATTGGGCAGGTCCGGACCCACTGGTTTCAGCCAGATAAAAGTATAAGGCGCAAGAGTGTAATCGCCAGGCAGGATGGTTTTACCGGTCAGGAGGTCTTCGAAACTCAGCGCGGTCTCGGGGATCCAGCCTTTTATTTCCTCCCCACTCAGGTTATTCAGCACCACCACCCGTTCCCCTTGCCAGGATCGCTGGTACGCGACAACAGCCTTGGAATCAAAACTGAAGGCTTTCCAGGTAAAATCCCCTCTGCCAAAAAGCACGTATTCCTTTCGAACCCTGATCATGTGCCGCAAGCGGTTGAGCAAAGAATCCGGATCGGCTTCTTGCGCCGCCACGTTTACCCGCTGAAACCCGTAAACCTCGTCCTTGATCACCGGTGCATAGAGCTTCGCGGGATCTGCGTCTGAAAATCCGGCGTTCAGCGAGCCATCCCACTGCATCGGGGTGCGCAAACCGTTGCGATCAAAGAGATCGACATTGTCACCCATGCCAATCTCATCTCCATAATAAAGGAAGGGCGAACCAACCATTGTCAGTAGCATCGAGTGCATCAATAAGATTTTCCGCTGGTCATTGTCCAGTAAAGGCGCCAACCTTCGGCGAATTCCCAGGTTGATCCGCTGCTTGGGATCAGGCGCGTAAAACTCCCACATCCACTGGCGTTCCTCCGGCGTCACCATCTCGAGCGTCAGTTCGTCATGGCAGCGCAAGAAGCTTCCCCATTGGCAGCCTTCCGGCAGAGCTGGCGTACGCGCCAGGATCTCTTCAATCGGCGTGCGGTCTGCCTTTGCCAACGCCATGAAAAGCCGCGGCATGAGCGGAAAATGGAAGTTCATGTGCATTTCATCGCCGACACCAAAATATTCGATTACATCCTCTGGCCACTGGTTGGCTTCGCTCAGCAAAAGTGTGTCGGGGCTGTACTCGTCGACAAATTTGCGCATCCGCTTCAGATAAGCATGCGTTTCAGGTAAATTTTCGCAGTTTGTCCCTTCCCGCTCAAACAGGTACGGCGGCGCATCCACGCGCAGCCCATCCGCACCCAAATCAATCCAGAACTTGACCACATCCAACATCGCCTGCTGGACTTCCTCGTTGTCATAATTCAGGTCAGGCTGAGTCGAATAAAATCTGTGCCAGAAATACTGCCCGCGCAAAAGGTCAAAGGTCCAGTTGGAGGTTTCAGAATCAGTAAAGATAATCCTTGCGTCTTTATACTTCTGATCAGTATCAGACCACACGTACCAATCACGATACTTCGCGTGCTCCGGGTGCTTCGGATCGTGGGATGCCTGGAACCAATAATGTTGATCGGAGGTGTGGTTTGGAATGATCTCCACAATAATCTTCAGACCCCGTTCATGGGCTTGTTCAACCAGCTTTTTGAAGTCATCCAGGTTGCCGTAAGCTGGAAATATGCCACAATAATCACTCACATCATAACCATCATCGCGCAGTGGGGAAGGCATGATCGGTAGGAGCCAGACCGCGTCTACCCCCAGGTGCTTGATGTAGTCCAGTTTGGACGTCAAGCCAGGCAGGTCGCCCCAGCCATCAGCGTTTGAATCCTTGTAGGCGCGGGTGCTGAGTTCCATGAAAATGGCATCTTTGTACCAGGAAGCATTTTTTTGGAGCATTACGTACCTCTTGAATCACTCATTATTTTTTTAGTTACCAGGAGGGGTATCAATACACTCTGCACTTGGAGGGGACTTTCCGCCAGCGCTCTGAATCAACCTCCCGTCTCAAACCATCGGCATGGGTATAAATAAACCAAACACGCTGGCTTAAAAAGAGCCAGCGTGTTGATTAAGAGCTATCCTTTAACCGAACCAGCCATCATACCACGTACAAAGAAGCGCTGCAGGCTGAGGAATACAATCAGAGGCAGAATCATACTGACGAAGGCCGCGGAGGTCATCAGGTGCCAGTCCTGACCTTTCTCGCCAACCAAACGAGCCACCGCGATAGTGACGGTCTGGTTCTTTTCTCCGAGGAAGACCAGGGCGACCAAGTAGTCATTCCAGAGCCAGAGGAACTGGAAGATCGCAAAGGATGCCAGAGCAGGTACGGAGAGCGGCAAGATCATTTTGGTGAAAATGGTGAAGTTGGAAGCGCCATCAATATAAGCAGATTCCAACAGCTCTCGCGGGATGGTGCTGATGTAATTAAATAGCAGGTAAGTGGCCAACGGCAAACCAAAACCTGTGTGAGCCAGCCAGATGCCGAGGAAAGTACCATTCAGTCCCATGTTCACGTAGTCTTTTAGGATAGGTACCAAGGCGATCTGTAATGGAACCACCAGCAAAGCTACAATGATGGTGAAGAGCAGGTTTCGCCCAGGGAATTCCAACCAGGCGAAGCCGAATGCGGCGAATGCGGCAATCAGGATGGGGATGATGGTGCCTGGAATGGCGACTGCCAACGAGTTGAGAAAAGCACCGCCAAGGTTGTTCCCCGTGCGAGTGATTGTTTGACCCTGGGCATCCTTATAACTGATAGTCTTACCACCAATCACGTCCTTATAATTTTTCAACGTCAGTTTAGTGTCAAATCCTACCCAACGATTTTCAGACACAATCGCTGTGCGAGTGCGCTTGTTACCATACCAACTGATGATACGGCCATCTTCGAGTGTGACACCATTACGAAACTCATCAAAGGTAGCGGTTGTGCCCAATATTTCAATAGGACCATCAAGGTCTACAGATTCTGGGATAACGATACGCTCAACCTCTACATTCTCTTTGTGGGGGAACACATTCCACCAGCCACTACGAAAAATTTCTTCACTGGGGCGGAAGGAGGTGATAAGGATGCCTAAGATTGGAATCAACCAGATTACACAAATGATGATCAACACGAAATTGTTCCAAAAAGCTGCTATTTGCTTGGCGGTTTTTAATGTTTTCTTAGCCATTAGAACCCCCTTGTGGATTGATTATATTGGCGAACATTATTGATAATTACCGGGGTTACCAGCAGCAAGAGCACAATAGCGATAGCCGAAGCTTTGCCCGCGTCTGTATAGGTAAAGCTTTGCAGGTAAAACTCATTAGCAATCACGTTGGTACCGTAATTGCCGCCTGTCATGACACGTACGATATCGAAGGTCTTCAGGCTGAAAATCACGATGGTAGTCGTAACCGTCAACAACGTACCCTTGATAAAGGGGACCACCACCGAGAAGAAGGCCTTAAGCTCCGTCGCGCCATCCATTCGTGCCGCTTCCAACAACTCAGCAGGCACGCCCTTGATAGCGCTGGAGAGAATCACCATGGCGTAGCCAGTTTGAAGCCAGATCATAATGATGATAAGGAAAAAATTATTCCATGGCGGCAGGGTTAGCCAGGGTTGGGGTGTACCTCCAAGCGCGATCACCAGCGCGTTGAGCAAGCCAATTTCTTGGATGCCCACACCTGTGCCTTTATAGGTATAGATGAACTTCCAGATAACACCCGCTCCAACAAAAGAGATTGCCATAGGCGTGAAAATAATTGACTTGTAGATCACCTCGGCTCTGGTGCGGTCTGCCAGAGTTGCGATTAGCAATCCCAGCCCCACACTGAAAGCCGTGCCAAAAATTAACCACAACAAATTGTTGCGGAAAGTTTCCAACATGCGCGGGTCGGTGAAGGCGAACTTGTAGTTATCAAGACCTACCCACTCTGTACCCAGATAATTTTTGAAACTGGCAACCAAGGAGCGAAAGACTGGGATGGCGAGGAACCAAGCCATGATGGCTACTGCCGGGCCAACAAACACGAACGGTTGCAACACTTTCGACGCCCTTTTTGGTAATTTCATCACCAGCCAGTTGGTCACAAGGTAAAGCAGTGCCACTCCACCGACGCCCCAAACAATTGCCACAACCACTTGTACAATTTGGGGGGCGTTGGCTCTTTGAAGGAATAAATATCCCTGCCACAAAACCAAAAAGGTCATTGCAGGAACGAAAATGGATACCAGAATTTGACCCAGAGTGGTGCCAAACCACGCAAGGGTTTTGTTTATCGCATTATCGCCATTTGGTGTTGGTGTTTTAGCATTTACTACACTCATCCAGTCACCTCCTCAGCTGTTTGAAGTCTATGCTTTGGAGAGCAGGTTTGGTTCTGCTGCCTGCTCTCCCTTTTTCAAGCTAACTTGTTCTGGTAAAGTAATTACTTTGGCCAGGAGGCATCAATCTGCTGCAGGGCTTCCTGTCGCGTGATTGAGCCGGAGACGTAATCAGTCATGTACTTCCAGAAGGTGCCTGCGCCAACAGCACCCGGCATCATATCCGAGCCATCGAAGCGGAAGGTGGTAGCGTTGCGGATGGTTTCAGCAACACCGCGGGTCACGGGATCCACGTACCAGTCGAGGGAAGCATCATTGTGAGTCAGGATAGCACCACCTTGCTCAACCCAAACTTTAAGGGATTCGCCGGTCGAGAAGTATTGAATGACAGCGCGCACTTCGGGACGATCGTTGAAGACGGCATAGATGTCGCCAGCACCGAGAACGGGCTTGCCCCATTTTTCATCAATGGGAGGCAGATAGAAGAAACTGTAATCCACACCCGCGACGGCTTCTTCGGGGAAGAAGGTGGTCACAAAGTTACCCTGGCGGTGTAACCAGCACTTGGGCGGATTTTCAAACATGGGCTTGGGGGCGTCGCCAAAGTTGATGGTGGTGATGGCAGCGCGACCGCCATACACATAGGCATCATTGAACCAAATGGCTTCAATATAGTCGAGGACTTTGTTCATCTCAGGTGAGTCAAACTTCAGTTTGCCAGCTACCCAATTGTCATAGGCCTCAGGTCCATTGACACGCAGCATAACATCCTCAATCCAGTCAGTCATGGTCCAGCCAGTAGCAGCACCAGACTCAATACCGATGCACCAAGGGGTGTCACCATCAGAAGCAATTTGTTCCGTCAGAGCCATCAGTTCTTCCCAGGTGGTTGGCACTGTGTAGCCAGCCTCATCAAATGCCTTCTTGGGATAGAAGACAAAGGACTTACCATTGGCACGTGCCCAGATACCAGCAACGATGTCGCCGTTGGGGCCGGTCATGGTGCCAAGATCTTGCCAGGCTTGGCTGTAGTTGGTCTTGATCCAGTCAGGATTGATTAAGGTGTTCATGTCGATGGCATAGCCTTTTTCCACGGCATATCTTAACAAACCTGGTTGCGGATAATCAACGATGTCAGGACGATCGCCACCATCCAGGCGGATGTTGATGTTGGCTTCAAATTCCTTGGAGCCGGTATATTGAATATCGATGCCGGTTTTTTCTTCAAAGCCTTTGATGCTGTCGTTGAAGACGACTTCATCCTGGTCGGTGAAGGGACCAGCCATGGTTACTACGGTACCTTTGTAATGACCGGCATAAGCGTTGGCCAATTCCTGTCCTTGGGGAAGGGCGGCAACGGTTTCGCCTGTTTCCCCTTCCTTAACAGGTTCTTCAGCGGGAGCAGCCTGGCAGGCACCAAGCAGCATGGTCCCAATTAGCAGTATGGCTATTGTTGACCAAAGAACATTTTTCTTAAACATAGTTTCTCCTTTGAATAATTATTAGTTGTTGAAACAATTTACAAACTTGGCAGACTTCTTCTCAGTTCCTCTCTTTGCTCTCCTTCCTATCTCCCGTGAAGATTGGCGAGGGATTACGCGTGTGGGCAAAGTAACCGAGCGTGACTCGGGTATTTCTCCACGCATCAAACGAGTAAGTAAATTATATGACTCAATGGCAATCTCTTGCCCCGGCACAGCCACCGACGTTAGCGTGGGGCTGATAAAAGATGCCAGGGGGATATCGTCAAAACCGACGACCGAAACATCGTCAGGGATCAATAGCCCGGCTTCACTCAGGCCAGAATACGCGCCTAGTGCAACATTATCACTGGCTACAAAAACAGCAGTGAATTCCTGCCCTGCTGCAAGAAGTGATTTCATCTCTCGATATCCGCTTTGGATGTCAAAATCACCTTCGCGCACTAAATCCGGATCAAAAGGGATGCCAGCCGATTCAAGTGCCCGGCGATACCCATCCAACCTCTGTACGGCAGAGGTGAAAGGCAAGGCTGCGTTTGTAATACAGGCTATTTGCCGGTGTCCCAGGCTAATCAGGTGCTCCACGGCCTCTTGTGCCGCCTCCAGGTTATTCACATCCACTGAGTGCAGTGTGGAATCCGGGATATAGCCCATTACCACCACGGGAATATCCGCTTCTTCTAACGCCTTGATGCCCGTATCATCGGTTCGAGGGGTCATCAATATCATTCCATCGATATGATGTGCCCGGGTTAATTCAAGATAGGTTTCCAGCTGCTGCCCCGGCTCTACCCACTCCACCAGTAAACTCAGTGAGTGTTGTTTAACCACATCCAGCATGCCGCTCAAAATTTGCGGGAGAAATGAATCCGAGGCAATGTACTCAGGGCTGCGGGTAAAGATAAGACCAATATTTTTAGTTTGATTGGAAGCGAGTGCTTTGGCAGACGCATTTGGGTAGTAACCGAGTTGTTGGGCAGCCAAGCGGACTTTTTCTGCCGTTTCAGGACGGATTGAAAATCGATTGACATTATTCAAGACAAAAGAGACAGTAGTTCTTGATACTTCTGCCAGGTCTGCCACGTCCTGACTGGTAACTCTTCTACTCATTAGTATCCTCAGCAAC
>DBRR01000043.1 GCA_002306055.1 Anaerolineaceae bacterium UBA1363 | reverse complement strand
TTAACGAGAGCCTTGTAGGGTTGACGCCTGCGTCAACCGTTATGAGTGGGGGGTGAATTGATAAGGAAAAGGCAGGCCTTTTCCCTACGAGTTGCTTGGTGGAGGTGTTGGTAATGGACGACGCAATCAGGAAAAGGCGTTCAAATTAACGAGAGCCTTGTAGGGTTGATGCCTGCATCAACGATTGGGAGTGATGGACAATTTGTAGGGTTGACGCCCGCGTCAACCGTTATGAGTGATGGACAATTTGTAGGGTTGATGCCTGCGTCAACCATCATGAGTGATGGGCAAATCGATCAGGAAAAGGCATCCTGCAGGGGGAGGCTTCCTAAAAGGGACGCAAGCAGTCGCACGGCCATTTCCCTACGGATTGCTTGGTGGAGGTGTGGGGAGGTGTTGTAGGGTTGATGCCTGCATCAACCGTTGTGAGTGATGGACGATGCAATCAGGAAAAGGCATCCCGCAGGGGGAGGCTTCCCAAAAGGGACGCAAGCAGTCCACGGCCTTTTCCTTACCGGGGAAGCCCTCAGGTTGGTCCGTTTCCGTTAAAGAATTTTCAAAAAACAGGTGTGGAATTGCGATGAAATTAGATAACCATTTGGATGTACGCATTTAAAATTAATGACTATTAGCGTGTAGGTTTACGCCTAAGAGGGTAAAATTTACTGCCATTTTTAAAAATCTTATCTTTTTCCAGAATTGTTTTTCAGGAGTTTCGCATTAAGCCGGGATTTTCGGTGTAAAAGCGATGCAGTCAGCGCGTTGTCAGAACACATACTTAAAGCCTGCTCAGTACAACGCAGAGCAGCTTCATAATCCCGCATCTGGTGTTCAAAGTACTTAGCCAACTCAACCATGGCCTCCAGCGAGCCTGCCAACGCAGCTTCCTGCCATAAAACGCTTGCTTCCTCAACCTTTCCCTGCCGCTTTTGAAGTTTTGCGCGTAAGATAAGGCTTTTTTGACGGTCTGTCTCGGAAAGGTGCTGAAGGCGATCGGAAGCGTATACCTGTTCCGCGAGGTGTTCGCGCTCAAGGACTTCTAAAACCCGTCCAACCGAAAGCAAATCGCCAGGGTCGGTGAAACGCTCGTCTGATGGATCCTCAAGGATAGCTGCCAGCCAGCTAAAGAGAGCTGAAAGGCTGAGAACATCAATTTCGTTGTGATAAAAGATGCCAGGCATGTGGGAGGCATCGCCAGTAAAGAGAAACTCGCGGTAAAAGTCCGGTACCAGATAACCGGGGATGTCTGCCTGTTCCCGCTCAAATCCGAGAACATGCCTTTCGATGTTCCCAAGATTACACTGACCCAGGCGGGACTTCCAGATACGCCGGGTGAAAGGAAGCAGGTCAAAGTGTGTGGCAGCAATGAAAGGGTTTGAGAGACGCTGTATGATGTAGCGTGTATTGATGATAGGCAGGTCAAATGCTTTTCCGTTGTAAGTGACGATGCCCTCAACCCCCTCAACAAACTCCGATAGAGCAGCCAGCTGCGCCGTTTCTTCGGCAGGATTGCGGACAAAGAATTGTTCAACTACGAATTGGTTTTCTCTGAAACGACCTGCGCCGATCATAAAGGGCATGGTACCCGTGCCTCCCGAAAGACCGGTCGTCTCGGTGTCAAGAAAAACCAGTGAGTGCAAAGCAGGAGTGGAGGGCGCTTTTGCCCATTGTGCCAACCAGTGATAATCGGTGAGAGGTTTGAGGGGCAGATGACCGTGCTGGCGATGCTCAGGGTAAGCGTGATTGAGGGAAAAGACTTCACCATAAATGGTCTTGAGATTGCGCCCAGGCACAAGATCTTCGAGTGATTCAATCTTGACAGTATTTGCTTGCAGGGGTTGCGAGATGCCCAGTTGGACGCCAAGACGTTTCAATCTCTCGGAAAAGTCATTCCAATCACCCATGGAGCATCCCCTTCAACAAGGCCAGAGATTCGCGCTTGCTGCCATAGCCTTCTTCACCAAAAGGACCCACACAAGCAGGGCAGCCCTCCTCGCAGGGGCAATCACTGATCATTTCGGCAGCTCGGGCGAGCCAGAATAGATGATCCTTGAATAATTGATGGGAGAGACCCACTCCGCCGGGAATGGTGTCGTAGACCAAAATCGCTGGTTGACCGTTATTGAGGATGGATTTCGGTTCAGAAAGCATGGCGATATCGGCATCATCACACATGATGAGCAAGGGGGCAATATTTCGCAGGGCGTGGCTTGCACCTGCCATACCAGAGATAACCCGCACGCGGGTTTCAACCACTGCGTGGCAGCGATGGCACAAAGTGACGAGGTTGGACGCTGCGTTAGCTTGGAGTGGATCGGCGAAGGTTTTGAAAGGCTGGATGTGGTGCACATGCAACTCGGAAGGGGCGATGGATTGATGGCAGGCAGCACATTTATATTGATCGCGGGCAAGAATTTTTTGCCTGAGAGCAGACCAGCCCGGACCATAGTCGTTTGGATCGGAGTTCCATAAGGCAAGCTGCTTGAGGTGGTTAACGAGATTCTCACTGATGGAAAACCAGGCGCCTTCAGTCTCCAGCCCACGCGCGGGCAGATCCAGCGGCAGACGTTCAAGCGTCTCATTGGTCTGCCAACGGATCTTCCTGAAACCTTCGACCCGGATGGAAAGCGAAAGCGGTCCGCTGCTAATTTTTGAAGATCCAACCGGTTGATTGGAGCGCTCCTGGAAGCTCTCAATCGTAGTTTTGATCGTTGGCAGGGTGTAGTAGTCCGGTTGGGCCGGTTTGAGCTTGCAGACGCCTTGAGCCAGGTCGAGATCTTCAACCAGGTACGACTCTGCTTCATGCAGGTAAACAGCCTGGGGATGGACCAACCATTCCGCACTGTGGGCGTCCAGTTGCCCGATCAGGGTGGGTTTGTCGGATCCATCAACCAGCAGCGAGACTACATTAGGCGTGGAGGAACGCAAGGAGATTTCAGCCGAGGGGTAGGCGCTCGCAACCCAAAAGTGCGTTTTGTTGCGGTTGAGGACTTCGCCTGCAGCACTCATTGCCTGGAAAATTTCCTGAAGTCTCTGGGAGTCAACCGGTCCAAAGCCTTCATCCGGTGAAAATGGCAGCTCAAAGGTGGCGCAGCGCAGATGTTGGTAGAGGACAAGCAGGTTGTTGGGGTCTACAAGCGCTTTTTCAGGTGAGTTGCTGAGATATTCAGGATGATTCGCAAGGTATTGATCCATAGCGTCGTTCGTCGCAACCAGCAAGGCGAGGGAATCCTGCTGCTTTCTGCCGGCACGCCCAGCACGCTGCAGGGTGGTGGCAATGGAACCTGGATAACCAACGAGGATGACTGATTCGAGCTCACCGATGTCAATCCCCAGTTCCAGGGCGGATGTGGCGACTACGAGTCGGATATTACCGTTTTTGAAACCTTGCTCTATCTCACGGCGGTCAGCCTTCAGGTAGCCACTGCGGTATCCGCGTACTTTTGGGCGTTGGTAGGGAGGTAGTTGTTCAAGCAGGTAGGTGAGGAGCATCTCAACTGTGCGGCGTGTGCGGGCAAACAACAGCGACTGGCGGTTAGCTTCGAGCAGCGAAAGCCCGAGATTGACACTCGTTTGGACACTGGATTTGCGCAGACCCAATTTTGGATCGACCAGGGGTGGGTTGTACAACAAAAAGTGCTTTTCACCCTGGGGAGCTCCACTCTGGTCGATAAGGCTCACCTGGTCGTCAATCAGTATTTCTGCTAACTCAACCGGGTTGGCGATCGTGGCAGATGTGAGGATGAACTTGGGAAAAGCGCCGTAGAAAGCCGCAACGCGCTTTAGGCGGCGCAAGAGATTGGCAAAATGCGAGCCAAAAATGCCGCGGTAGGTGTGCATTTCATCGATGACTACAAGGCTGAGCCCTTGGAAGAACGGTTGCCAGATCGCGTGGTGGGGAAGGATGCCTTGATGGAGCATATCCGGGTTTGTCAGCAGGAAAACCGACTCTTTGCGCATAGCGGAACGCATGTGCTGCGGAGTATCCCCATCGAAGATGTTGGCAGGCAGCGGTTTTTTGGAGGGGAGAGCCTTTAGTAACTGGTTCAAGCTCGTTAGTTGATCCTGGGCAAGCGCTTTGGTGGGAAATAGGTAGAGGATGCGTGCATTGGGATTAGAAAGTGCTTGCTGAACGGCAGGCAAGTTGTAGCACAGGGTCTTGCCGCTGGCAGTGCCAGTGGCGATTACGAGGTTTTCTCCATTGTGTGCCCGCTCCACCGCCTCAGCTTGATGCGAATATAGCTGCGTAATCCCGAGCGCCTTCAGCGCTTCGAGGAGCTGGGGATCCAACGAGGCGGGTATCGCAGCGTTGAGAGCCTCACGCGCAGGAGTGATCTGCCAGTAGGCAATGTTTTCACGAACTTCCTGGTCCTGCTGCCAGCGATCAATCAGAGAGCGAATGCCAGCACCACTTGGGTGCTGCTGCAAGTCATTTATCAAGGCGCGCTTTCTTTTTTTGAATATTCGCAATCAGAATGTCCATCATTGGATAAACCCAGTTGCCAAATCGGGTGCCGAGGAAGTAGGTGAATTTTGCATTGAAACCGGGAACGACGGCATAACGGCCCCGTTCGACAGCTCGGAGTGTCTCTTTGGCAACGAGTGCCGGTTGGATGGGTTTGTCGGAATTTGCGAGCTCTCGCGTTTCGAAAGGCTTGTATTTGCTCTCAAAAGCCAATTGTGGTGTGTCAGTATCAGGAGGGTAGACAATGGAGACTTTGATATTCTTTGGCTTTAGTTCTGCCCGAATGACATCCGTAAAACCCCTCACAGCGAATTTGGCTCCAGAGTAGGCACTGTAGCCATAGACACCGAGAACGCCTGCCAGAGATGAGAAGTTGATGATATGACCGCTGCCGCGCTTGAGAAAGTAAGGTAAAAGCAGCTTAGTGGTGTTGACCGTACCGTGAAAGTCAATATCCATGGTCCATTTGAAGACTTCAAGCTCAAGCTCCTCAACATAACCGGGAAGGGCAACGCCGGCACAATTGAAAAGGAAATCGGGCACTCCATAGGTGCTGACAAGCGCTTCAATTGCAGACCGCAGGGCTTCAACATCGGTCACGTCAGCTGAAATCGTATGGATGACCTGTTCTGGATGCCTCAGAAGTGGGGTAAGAGTCTCTTCGGCAGCTGCCAGTTTCTCTGGACTTCTGGCCAAGGTGACCACCGATGCACCTGCCTGGATCAGTTGTTTAGCCAGTTCAAGCCCGATGCCGCTGGAACCGCCGGTTATTAAGGCGAGTTTTCCTTCAAAAAATTTGCTGTTTTTCATGCACCCCCACAAGTATTGCACGTGCCTGAATGGCAAGAATCACAAGAAGAACGGCTATTTGTGAGGCTCCTCCCGGAACTGACAGCATTCACCAACGAAATTTGCCGGCGGGCATCTGTTTTTCCGCAGCTCGGGCAGGTGATTGGTTGATCTGCCTGGCTGAAAGAGCGGAGTGTTTCAAAAGTTTGTTTACAAGATTGGCAAACATATTCATAAAGAGGCATAATTTTCCTTCGTTATTGATATCGGGCGCGAATAACAGGTACCAGGTATTCCGAAAAAGCCCGATCGAAATTATAGTCAGGCTGCCAACCCCAATCCCGTTGGGCTGCAGAGTCATCAATGTCAGCAGGCCAGGAATCGACAATGCACTGCCTATGGCAGTCCGGAACAAAGCGAATATCGGCCTTGGGAAAAGCCGCGACGGTCAGCTCATAGAGCTCCTGAGCGCTCGGATTAAAACTGGTGACGTTATAAACAGTCTGAGTCAGAGCTTGGCGAGGAGCTTCCTTGAGTGTGATAAGCGATTTAACAGCGTCGGGCATGACCATGAAAGGCAGACGCGTATCGGGGCGAACGAAGCAGTCATAAGAAACACCCTTGGCAGCGGCATGGAGCATCTCAGGACCATAATCGCTGGTGCCGCCCGTGGGGACTGTTTCGGAGCTGATTAAACCAGGGAAACGCAAGGCTCGAAAATCAAGCAGTTCATCGGGATTTGCGTTGTTCGCAAGTTGTTTGTAGTGTTTGCTGTAGTAGCGCCCAAGGTGCTCACAATAGAGTTTATTGATGCCATACATGGTGGCAGGAGTGGTGAATTGGTCTTCGCGGACTTTACCAGCCGCTTGTTTGGTCTCAAGGTTGGGCAAACAATAGACAGCAATAGAACTCGGATAGATAAATTTGACTGGGAGGCAATCCCGCCTTGATTGGACTTCTGCCAGGCGTAGCAGGTTGAGAGTACCTTCCACATTGACCTTATGGGCGAGTTCGGGATTTTGCTCAGCTTTCGTGGAAAGGATTGATGCCAGATGGAACACGACACTGAAGTGGTACTCCTCAAAAAGCTTTTCGAGCAGCGCAAAATTGAGAATATCCCCAACCTGCCAATGGCGGACGAGTGGCTGAAGCACATCGTCCAGGGGATTCAGGTCGAGTGCGACGATAGCCTTTTTTTGGTCTGCAAGGTGATGAATGAGGCCGTGACCAATTTCTCCATTTGCTCCAGTGATCAGAATAACTTCCTCGTGCATAAATCGTCTCCTTTATTACGGTTCATTAATTGGAAAGTGGACGTACTCCCGGCGAATGTTGTTGGTGGGGGAGGGTGAGATACGCAAAACAGTGACAGTCATATCATCCCGCGGGCGACCAAGATCCTGGCTGATCGCTTGGGTCAGGATGGCATCAGCCATAGCCTGAACGGTGGGTTCATCATCTTCAAAAAGTGACTCAACCAGGACCCGCAAATCCAGAGGCTGCTCATACTGGGCACCGGCCTGCAGGATCCCGTCAGAAACGAGGATGAAATCGCGCCCTTCTTCAATTTCAAACTGAAACACAGAAGGAGAAGAGCTATGGTCTGCATCGATTATTCCATCAAAGCGCAGGTATTCTGCGATTCCTTCGAAAACGGTTACTACCGGGGTGGTATTGTTTTTTGTAATGACGATGGATTGGGATTCCAGATCACAGGAAATTATGTTTAAATTGACCTGAGCCTTCCCTTTGTGTTCCTCGATGATATTGGAAAGCACAATCCGGGAGGCGGCACCGTCGTGCAAGCCACTGGCAATCAGGCTCATGATGGAATGGACGGCTTTCATGGCTATGGTTCTTGAGTGGCGACCGCCAAGCTTCCCCTCAGCCATGATGATAGAGATCCCGCCACGGGGACGCTCAATGATCTCAACTTTGTCACCCTGTTCTGATGAGGAGAATTGATCCACTTTTGAGATAGCTGCCTGAAGTTCCATGCCATCATTTTATCGCATTCCAATCGCGTGAACACAGGTAACCTTTAATTCATGTAAAATATCTCACCAGACGATGTGGAGATTATTGTGAAACAACCCCTGATCATCCTTTCTTTATTACTCCTTTGTGCAGGTTGTGTCGTTCAGACCCCTGCTGTTTTGCCAACCGAAACCCAACCTGTTGTTTCTCCACCAACAAGCGATGGGGAAACTGCCATTAGCGTTATCCAGGGAATGACCCATCGCTCACCCTTGGACGGGCAAATGATACCGACAGTGAGCGGAGTGGTGACAGCCGTGGATGGTGAAGGGTTTTATCTGCAGAGTTTGGTGCCTGATGCAGATGAGCGTACTTCTGAAGCGATTTACATTGACATGCAAACCTATCTGAATGTCAAGCGGGGAGACTTGGTGCAAGTTGAAGATGGCAAAGTGCGGGAATGGAATCCGGCTGGTCTGGGTGAAAACTCCTTGACCATCACGACGCTTGTAGCGAGCAAGGTGACTATCCTGGGACAGAATCAACCTCTGCCTACGCCTGTGGTTATGGGCCAGGGCGGAAGAATGCTCCCCAACCAGGTGATCGAGAACGACGTGAACGGTTACGTCGGGCAGAGCCAGCAGCTGCTTGATCCGCAGGAAGATGGCATGGATTTTTTTGAAAGCTTGGAAGGTATGCTGGTGCAAATCAATAACGCGAGAGCAGTTTCGACTCGGAATGCTTACAACGAAGTGTCCGTCGTGGCGGACAATGGGCAAAACGCAGGCATTTTTTCAAAAGAGGGCGTGCTGGTGCTGCGAGAATCGGATCCCAATCCCGAAAGGATATTACTGGATGATGCATTTATCCTCATGCCGGAGATACATGTGGGAGCGGTCTTCAGTGAGCCGATTGTGGGCGTCGTCAGCTACGATTATGGTAATTATCGTGTGCAGTTGCTGAGCAAGCCGGTTCCAAGCCAAAACCAACCTTTCAAGGCTGCCGAAGCTCAAGGCGTACAAAAAGATTGGGAATTGGCGGTTGGAACTTATAACCTGGAAAACTTTAACAGCCTTCAGAACGTGGAGACTTCAAAACAGGTTGCCCGGGAAATCGTGGAAATGTTGAAGGCACCAGACATCCTGGTGCTTGAGGAAATCATGGATGATGACGGCAGCATGGATTCTGAGCAAGTTTCTGCTGAACGAAACATTGCCAGCCTCATCGACGACATTGTGGATGCCAGTAAAGGTGAGATTGTTTACAAGGCGTTGAATATCGACCCTGTTCGCAACACAGATGGGGGAATCGCCGGCGGGAACATCAGGACGGTCATCTTGTATCAAACCAAACGGGGATTGAAACTTGCTGGTGCTCCCGCTGGGAAGGCAGACGAAGAGGTAATCCTGCGGGCTGAGAACGGGCGCGCGATGCTGAGCCTGAACCCTGGAAGGATCTGGCCGGGAAATTCCGCTTTTGTTAATAGCCGAAAGCCCATCATCGCTCAGTTCATATTTAATGGGCAGGATTTATACGTTATCGGCACCCACTTCAACTCAAAAAGTGAAGACGGACCACTTTACGGTGACCAGCAGCCCCCGCAGAGGTCAAGCGAACGGCAAAGGATTGCGCAGGCCAAAGCTGTGAATGGTTTTGTGAGGGACATTCTGGACATCAATCCAAAGGCATTGATCGTTGTAGTTGGGGACATGAATGACTTCCCCTGGAGTGCCAGTATGAAGACCTTGCAAAGTGAGCTGCTGGATAATTTGGTTTTTAGCTTGCCTGAAAATCAACGGTTTACCTATATGCATGAGGGGAATGGACAGACTCTGGATCAGATATTGGCAAGCAAAGCTCTGGCACCCAGGTCGGTGAGTTATGAAGTGGTTCATATCAACAGTTTGAGTTTGCCGGAAAATGCTTCCAGTGACCACGACCCGGTGATTGCAGTTTTTGATCTAAGCGCGCTGGAATGAAACCCGTGAAATCAATACTATTAATAATAGTTAGCATTTTAATATTAAGCCTTACTGCGTGTAGTATTAATCCGTCTTTGGGCCGAGTAAGATCTACACCGACGTTAGAAACGGCGGTATTGCCAACGGAAGTCGACGCATCTCAAACAGTTACGGGGATTGGCATACCGGAAGCGTCCATAAGCCAACCTGTGATTGAAGAGGTTGAGGTGGTGCCCCTAAAAATTCCGGAAAGGATCCAGGCTGCAAGTTTTGAGTATTCTGGATTAGGGTGGTTTGGAGACTACCTGGTTTTGCTGCCGCAATTTCCGGAAGGGAAAGATTTTACCCGGGAAGCAGCCTTGTTTGCCATTGCAAAAAAGGACCTCCTGCTGGCTGTAGAGGATCCGACGGTTGAGTTGCCGGTGAGGAATGTTCCGATTTTCAATTCCGATCTGCGGGATGAAATCAAAGGTTTTGAGGGATTTGAATCGATCTTGTTTGTGGATCAGACGGTTTACCTGACCATCGAAAGCAGGGCAGGAAATCCGATGATGGGGTATCTCATTATGGGCGAAGTCCAGGGAGAGCTTGAGAGCATAACGCTTGATCCTGAATCGCTCGTAGAATTGGTACCTCTTTCCAGTGCGCGAAACACAACCTTTGAGGCGATGACATTCTGGAATGGGAATCTTTATGTCATTTATGAACACAACTCCATGCAAAACGAAACACAGCCAGTTGCTTATAAATTCAACCAGGATCTGGAGTTTGAGCGGGAGATTACGTTTCCGGTCATCAATTTTCGCGTTACTGATGCGACCAGTAGTGACTCGAGCGGTAAGTTTTGGATTATGAACTACTTTTTCCCAGGGGACACGTTTCTTGCAGTTGATGAGGACCCCCTGGTTTTGGAATATGGTGAAGGGGAAACGCACGCAAAAAATGAGCCTGTTGAAAGGCTGGTGGAGCTTCAGATTGAAGACGGTGCAATCTCGCGCGTCGATCAATCTCCAATCTACCTCCAACTGCTCGAGGACAACATTGCTAGGAACTGGGAAGGCATTGCCTTGCTGGATGAAATAGGCTTTTTAGTGATTACCGACAGTTTTCCTGATTCCCTTTTAGGATTCTGTCCAAGGTTAAGGTAGAATAATCTTAGTGCTGACTAAATATATGTTTGGTAGAATTTATTGTAGAAAAAATCTAGCCACCATACAGTTTGGTT
>DBRR01000019.1 GCA_002306055.1 Anaerolineaceae bacterium UBA1363 | reverse complement strand
GACATTATCATTTTGCTCTTACAGACTAAGTAAAAAAGAATTGACAAGAGTGAGTCATAGTGTATAATTTTTACATCAGGCTATTAGAAACCTTCCTTCTCACACATTGATCGAATGATCCCGTATTTAGGTTTTTAGATCTCCTGATACCTTATGAGATGGCAGAAATTCAACTAACAATTGAAAGTTGAACTGTCATCTTATCTTAATAGGAGCAAAATGCTGAACTCAAATTTTTCACCCGTCGAAATAAACGAAGTCTTGTTAGAAAAGAAAACATTGTACTTTGTTGAGAGAAGCTCGTCTTCCACCGTTGATAATTCTCAGATTGTTTTATCAATGTGCAAAAATATTGAGGATTTGGGATTTGTTTTTTCCAGAGAACTTTTCGATGTTCTACGAAATCAATCAAAAGACTACCTTGTAGAATCATACAAACAACTAGTTTTTGTTCTAAACAAGATGGTGGGTTCTCATGTTGAGCACAAACCATTCTATAAGAATTTCCCTGAGCAACTAGCATCGTTATCCGAACTTGATTTATATATGAATGCACTTGTCCATTACTGGACTAATGGCCAATGGATGCCAGACTATATTACTCAATCAAGAATTCCAATGAATGAAGGCAATCTTCAAATTCGCGAAATAAATATTGGCTCAATTAGTGATTTTGACCAAATATTCATTGATATGGCAGCCGGAAGAGGTAGTCTTTCTATTCATGATCAGAATTTGCTAGGGTGGTACATACAAAAAGCCGATTCAGACAATCTTATTGAGCGATTACCAGAAACAATCCCAACAAAAGAAACTTTGAGCTTGATTATTAGCAATATTTTGGAATTTCATGCTGATAAACGTGATCTGGTAAAAAAATACATCAAAACTGCAACTGACGTTTTAAGATTAGTTACCTCATTGTCAGATGGAGACATATCATTAGCCAGTAACACTCGTTTTAGAAGTTTCACCCGCCCTGAGCGTAGATTGATTTTGTCTCTACTGGATGGATGCAAAAACATAGAAGAGGATATGGGGAGATTTCCAGGCAAATGGATTCGCATAGGGGAAAGACTGCATCCTGGCGATTATTCCACTCAGTATCCTGTTGCATACGAAGCGTTCAAGAAAGTTCGTAAAGGAGATGTCCTTTATTCATTTGCTGGGGAAGTAGAAAAAGCCTTGAAAGAAGACAACTTTGAGAGAGTTTTAGAGCTTTTAGAAAAGCGCCCAGGGGAAATGGCAAGAAGGTTGGATCATCTTGGACGCACATACCCTCAAAAACATAATACTCTCATCGAATCCTTTTCTAATATTGCGAACCAGATATCTTCACAAGTTTTGCTACAACTAATAGCACATTTTAAAAACCGGAACCAAGAAATAAATACCCGTGCGTTTTTCCCCAAGGGGAATATTGCTAAAGTTCAAGTTGTAGAAAAGTCCTTATTACCCTTATCTGAGGATTTTTGCAGTCAAG
Organism: Anaerolineaceae bacterium UBA1363; assembly: GCA_002306055.1. Lineage (GTDB taxonomy): Bacteria > Chloroflexota > Anaerolineae > Anaerolineales > Anaerolineaceae > Mesolinea. Next base: position 93,635 of record DBRR01000019.1, on the reverse strand, counting down.
TTGTATCTATTTGTGAAATTGAATTGATTAGACAATTCAAAATGAAACCACCTCTAGGCAAGGTATACCTCGATCCAGTTCTTAAAACAATTTTTGTACCCTTAGCCCAGCGTTCCTCAGGCCGATCTTTAAAAACCTATGCTCGCGGATCGAGGTTTGAACTAGGAAATAATCTCAAAACAATTCGTGCCTTCATCCATTGGAAAAACGTACTAGTAGATGAAAATACTTTTAGTGAATATCGTAATCAAGAGGCAGAAGAAGATTTCGATTTTGATTCTGATGAAGCACTATTATTCGAAATGGAGGATACAGGGGAAACTGAGAATAATAATGCTATCCGAGATTGGAGAGATGTTCTCAATTTAAGCAATCCGTCCGGTTCTCAGAATTTATCAAGGCAAATAAGAACTGATATTGATTTATCCCTTGGGTTGTATGATGCTGAGTGGAATTATATCGAACACATTTCTTATACTAACCTTCGATCTGACAATATTTTTGGCCTTTACCATAGTGGAGATATAGTTGATGCACCAGAAGGTGCTAGTGAATTTATCGATCTGGATGTAAAAGTATTACAAGAAAATAAAGTTAGATATGCAGTCTTTAATGTATATTCTTACACAGAACAAGGTTTTAATGAAATCCCAGAATGCTTTTTTGGATGGATGAATCGAGAAAAGCCTGGATCTGGAGAGCTCTTCGAACCTAAAGCTGTAGTCAATAAAGTGGATTTAGCCTCACCAACAACAATATGCCTACCTGTTTTGTTTGACCTTGAAGAAATGAAAGTAATTTGGATGGATGTTGCCTTACGATCTAATCCAAACTGGGTAAATAATATCGAGGCTAACGTTAATAATGTCGTTCTCATCTCAAAAGCGATGGTAGAACTAAATAAACCGACTTTATACGACCTCCTTTTATTGAATGTCAAAGCTCGTGGGGAACTAGTTGATACATGTGAAAAAGCAGAAATGAGATTTAGGATCAATGAATCTGATGATCTTACCCCGTTTAATGTAGAAACAATTCTTGCTGAATTTTTGTAACAGCAAAGAGCTATATGCAAAGTAGAACGAATATATTTATATTGCTGTTGGGTATTCTTACATTTTTTCTGAGCATATTAACTTTGAAGTTCCAAGTCCAAGAATTTTTGCAATCAAGCTGTTGATGATCATGGATTTTATTTTTTGCTCCTCACATTTCATCTAATGAAAACATGGAAAGACCATGACAACTAACCTCATCATCGCACCACCAGCAGCAGGTAAGACCGCTGCCTGTATCAATCGCATCCTGGCAGTCCATAAAGAGCGTCCGCTTGCCCAGGTGTGGGTGGTGGTGCCGAACCCACAAAAGGCGGCGTATTTCAAATATCGTTTAGCTGAGGCGGGCGGAGGAATGGGCGTAAGGGTGGGGAGTTTCCGTAACTTCTACCAGGAGATCCTGGAGAAGAATGGCTCCTTTGTGCCTGTTATCTCACCCGCGCTATCGCACCGCCTGATCCAGGAAACCGTACGCGAAGCCTATTCAACCGGCGAGCTGATCCATTACGCGGCAATCAAAGATAAGCCTGGCTTCCTCTCGGTCCTGCGGGATGCCTTCGCCGAGCTGCGCAGCGCGATGGTGAGGCCTTCAGACTTCCTGGAGTACGCGCGCGAAGCCTCTCCTGCCCGGCGCGAACTGGCAATTCTTTACGACCACTTCCTTGCCCGCTTGGAGACAATCGGTTGGGTTGATGGGGAAGGGCAAGCCTGGTTGGCAATCAATGCACTCGAAAACAATCCAACCTCGTCCTCGCCCCTTAGCCTCGTGATCGCGGATGGATTCACCTCCTTCACAACAGCCCAAAGGTTATTTCTTAAGCTGCTTGGCCAGCAGGCAGGCGAACTCTTCATCACCCTCACAGGGGAAGTGGGCTCTAACCGCCAGGTGGATGGACGTTCGATCGATGTGCTCAAAGATCTACAAAGGGACCTATCTCCAGAGATCCACGAACTCAAAGCTTCACCAAACTTACCCGAAAAGATCCTCCGCATGCAACAGCACGTCCTGGAGCCCGGCGAAGTCCAGAAGCTTGACTCGCCAAAGCCATTCCTGCTTGAAACCCGCTCGCAAGCTGATGAGGCGCGCGAAGCCCTGCGCTGGATCAAACAGCTGCACGTCCGCGAGCACGTTCCACTAGGCGCTTGCGCGATCTACACCGCCAACTTGGAGATGTATCAACCGCTGCTTCGCTCCGCCGCGGAGGAATTTGGTATCAAGGTGCACTTCTCGCAGACTGATCCGCTGAGCGAATCGCCGGTGGTGCTCGCGCTGGTTTCGCTTTTGCGGCTGCCACTGGAGGACTATCCCACACGCTCCCTACTCAACACGCTGCGTTCGCCTTATTTTGATTTTGGGTTGGAGCCCAAAGACCTGGAAAACCTTGAGAACGCCAGCCAACAGGCAATTATTGTAAGCGGCAAGGAGCAATGGGATGAAGCCTGGCCGATGCTGCAGAGATCACAGAAGAACGCAGACGAACACCCGGATGAAGAACGCCGTCGCAAAAACCGCATAGCTGGAATTGACCTGCCCGCTTTACAGTCACGATTGGAAAATTTTTGGTTGCTGTTCTCTCAAATTGGGACCAACCGCTCGCAAACCGAGTGGGTGGCATGGCTTGAAGATACACTCAACGGATTGGGCTTCTACGAGAGAATTACCAATGAACGCGACTGCGAAGCCTGCGATTCGCTGGGGGAAGCGCTGAGGGCGCTGCTGCTGAGCGAAAGCGTGGTTGGCACGAAGATAGTCGATTATGCCCAATTTCTGGCTGACCTGCAGGGAACCCTGGTGGGCACCCCAGTGCAAGAGCCCTGGGAGGCCCGCCGGAATGCAGTGTTCGTTGGCAAGATGGTTGAAGCGCGCGGCGCTCGCTACGAGGCTGTGGCGCTTTTAGGTTTCGCGGAAGGGCTATTCCCGATTGTTGAAAATCCCGACCCCTTCCTGGACGAAAACCTGCGTGAGGATTTGAGGCTTGAACCTCGCATAGGCCGCAACCAAGCCAGCACCTTTTACCAGGCTTTTAGCCGTGCTAACACGCACTTGCTGCTTACGCGCCCATACCTCACCGAGGAAGGGGAGAATTGGCAACCTTCCATTTACTGGGAGTCAACCATAAAACTGTTCACTAAAAATGCTGTTACGAAGGTAAACCCCTCCAAACCGCGACCCCAATCTGAAGCGGCTTCGAGCCAGGAACTGCTTTTCTGGGCAGTCCAGCAGCAAGCCCTGCAATATTCCCAGGACGCGGAACTAACTAATCGCTGGCAAGGACTTCAAAAAGCCCACCAGGTCCTCGACCAACGCCGTGCCAAACTTGCACAAGGGGATCATGAAGGCAACCTCTCGGCGGTTTGCGATCAACTCACTTCAAAATATTCTTCAGATCATGTTTGGAGCGCTTCTCGCCTGGAAACCTTCAAAGCCTGCCCATTCAGGTTCTTTGTGGATGCCACACTGAAGCTTGAACCCAAGGACCTTCCAAAATTGGGTCTGGATGTAACGCAGCGCGGCAGCGTATACCACCGGGTGTTGGAACTGGTCTACATCCGCGCAGGTCAGGATGAGATTTCCCCTCTTGATATCCTCGATGAGGTGGCAGCGGAGGTCTTTGCCACCGCACCATATAATTTCGACTTTCGTCCTTCGGCACTCTGGGAAGTGGAAAAAGCCGAGCTGCTCGAGAAGCTGCGTAAAACTCTGGTCGCACTGGAAGAAACACGTGGCGAGTGGAATGCATTCGGTTTTGAACAGAAGTTCGGCATCAACGACACGCCTGCTCTCAGGCTTGACATCGACGGTGACATAGTTCAGATCCACGGGGTGATCGACCGCCTTGACCGGAATTACGGAGGTGCACTTCGAGTCATCGACTACAAGTCAGGCAGTATGCACCTGGAAAAAAGTGACCTGCTGAATGGCACGCGTCTGCAGCTGCCCATTTATGCCCTTGCCGCGCAGGACGCGTTAATGCTCGGTGAGGTTGAAGAGGGCTTTTACTGGAAGATTGGTGATGCCAAAGCGAGTTCTTTCAAACTTTCGAAATTTAAAACCGAGTGGGATAAAGGCCCCTCTGCAGCCTACCAGGTCGCACGCGAGCACATCAAGGACGTGCTGGAGGGTGCCAGATCGGGCAATTTTGTGCCAAAAACTCCCGATGGCGGCTGCCCGGACTACTGCCCGGCAATTTCCTGGTGTTGGCGTTACAAAGCGGGGTTTTAACCATGACTAACCACATAACTGAACAGGTTTTGAAACTATTCACACTGAACGAAAAGCAGCAGATTGCTGCGACTGAACGGGGCAGGGACGTGGTGGTCACGGCGGGAGCTGGCAGTGGTAAGACCTCCACGCTGGTGGCGCGTTATGCCTGCCTTTTGGCAGACGGAACCAAGCCCCGCAGCATCGCCGCGATTACCTTTTCCATCAAGGCTGCCCAGGAAATGCGCTCGCGTGTGCGATCAAAGTTGATGGAATTGGAAGAAAAGGCGGTCGACGAGTCAGAGCGACTCTATTGGTCAAAACTCTCTTCGCAGATCGATTCAGCCCGCATTGGCACTATTCACAGCCTGTGTGCTGAAATCATTCGCAATCACCCTGCTGAAGCAGGCGTGGATCCACGTTTTGATGTGATAGATGAAGGGCTTTCCAAAGCGATCAAAGCCAAGGTCGTGGAAGAGGAAATGGCTAGGCTGGTGAAAGAAGAACGATTCCTGCCTTTGTTATATAACATCCCAGTCAGCAACCTTTCCAAACTGCTCACGCAAATGTTGGATCGCCGGCTTGAAACCCAGGAAACATTTGATTTAGAGATTGACAATAATTCCCGCTTACTGGACGAATTGAGAGGACGCATGAATTCGCCTCTCATCACTAATCCGATCAGTGAGTTGAGGGGCATTGACTCGCGGGATCTTTTGGAAGACGCAGGTGCAGGCTTAGCGGAAATGGTACAAAATTTGTTGGGCTGTTGGTCGTCAGCTGAAAAAGCGTTCGCAGAGAATGATCCCATAACTTGCGCCATGCACCTGTATAACGCCAGGCGCAATTACATGGCAATGAATCTGGGGAAAAAGACAAGCCATGTTAAGCCAATCATTGCGGAACTCAGGCATTTCTTTGCAGAAATTATTGACCCCCTGACCGGAGGTGAAAACTCTACAGATGTGCCACCTACCAGGGAGGCAGAAGAAAAGTTTGCTGAAATTCTTCCCTTATTGCGCGTAGCATTTGATCGCGTTCAGCAAGCATATGTCGACCAATTAACGCTCAGACAGGCTTTGGACTTCGACGACCTGGAATTTCATGCTCAGCAATTGTTAGCCGTCCCCGAAGTCCGTCAGCGATGGCGGGAAGAGCTGAATGTGGTGATGGTGGACGAGTACCAGGATACCAATCCGCGCCAGCGCGACATCGTTAATGCCCTGGCTGGGGATCGCGGGTGCCTCTTCATGGTTGGAGACATGCGCCAGTCCATTTATCGCTTCCGCCGCGCGGATGTCACTGTGTTCAGAGAAGAGCAGAAGCGTATCGGTGATGAACATGGCCTGGTAATCGACCTGGATCGCACATACCGGGCGCACGAAGCGCTTTTGAATGCCACTGGAGATCTTCTTGCTCATATCATAGGCACGGAAGAAGATCCGCTGAAAAAGTATTACGTTCCTTACACACCGCTTGTGGCAGATCTCAAGGAACCCAAACATCCAGTTCGTTCTCCCCACGTCGAGTTTGTTTTAGGGGCAGGGGAAGACACCGCCACTGGACGACTGCAAGCCGCCCGCGCGTTGGCAGCCCGTCTGCAACAGCTAAAGGATGAGGGGCAAATAAAGAATTGGGATGAAGTTGTGCTGCTATTCCGGGCTACAACTGCGTACCCATTTTATGAACAGGCTTTGGAAGAAGCAGGCATACCTTTTGTTACGGTTGCAGGCAAGGGCTTTTATGATCGGCCGGAAATCCGCGATCTGTTGAACATCCTGCGAGCCATTTCTGACCCATTTGATGATCTGGCTTTTGCAGGGCTGCTGCGTTCTCCGGCTTTTGGCTTGAGCGATGCGGCTCTCTTCTTGCTGCGTCAATCCAACCTTTCGTATTTTGAAGCTTTGCAAGGAGACCTAAGCTCGTTAAGTGAGCAAGACCAGGCCAGTGCCAGGCGTGCTTGGGTTATCCTTAATAAACTGATACCCCTGGTCGACAGGGTGCCCGTGGCTGAACTCTTGAAGCGGGTTGTGGATGAGCTGGACTACCGCGCGATTCTCGCGACTGCTGAAGTCAGGCTGAAGCAGGGGCAGTCCATCAAAGCTGCCGGTCGCCTCTGGCGCAACCTCGACAAACTAATCGCTGATACGCAACTGAGCAAAGCAGCCACGGTCAGAGAATTCCTGGACATGCTCGAAACGCTAAATGATGCTGGCGCGCGTGAAGGCGAAGCCTCGGCGGAAGCTGAAGGCTCCGTGCGTCTGATGACCATCCATAGGTCCAAAGGGCTGGAATTTCCGGTCGTGGTCCTGGCAGACGCCGGTCGACAGGAGAGGGCTGGCAGGAACAGCTTTTTCCTCTCGGATGATCTGGGGGTCACGTTTAAGACCGAGCCTGCATCCATGCTCTACAACCTTGCAAAATTCCAGGATGAAGACCAGGATAAATGTGAAGCTTTGCGCATTTTCTACGTCGCCCTGACGCGCGCGCAGTCCAAGCTCATCATCAGTGGTCACGCAAAATTGGAGGAAGGCGCAATAAAGCTGACCGGGTGGGCTAAAGATGTGGATGATGCACTTGGTCTGCCATCCGTGGATTTTTCAGAAAAACGCGGGCAACCTTTCGTGGTTCAAACCCAGTCAAATTACCCAGTCAGAGTCTGGTGTTTGATGGGGGAGGTTTCGCTTTCAGCGGTCCAAGAAGAAGTGTTGCTGCAAGATCCAGCTGTACTCAAAGACCTTGCGCCGCTCTACCAGCCGGTTGAGTCCTTTGGACTGGCGGAACTGCCGGAGGATCCTGAGAGAGATCTTCAGCTCCAATCCTGGCGTGCCACCCGGGCAGACAGTCAGGTTTCAGGGAAAGTACTTGGTTCTATCGTCCACAAAGCCCTGCAGCGCTGGCTTTTCCCGGGGGATCTGGCTTTGGATGCGTTATTGGAGTCAGAAGCCTGGCGGGCAGGCCTGGCAACGGAAGCGACGCGCCAGGAGGTCATAGCGCGTGCCACCGAGTTGTTAGCCCGTTTACGTTTACATTCGTTGTGGAACGAAGTAAATGCTGCTCTTGAGCGTCACTCGGAATTGCCTTACTCCGACATTGTCAATGATAAGGTGGAGAACAGGGTCATTGACCTGCTTTATCGGGATAATTACGGCTGGCATATCGTTGACTTCAAGACCGATCCTATCCATTCACTTGCGCAAAAAGAGCACTTAATCCAGGAGTACTCTCCCCAGGTTGGTAAGTACAAGGCCTTTGTGGAATCCAAGTTGGGCATAAGCATGAGCGGGCAGTTGTGCTTCCTGGATGACCAGGGCGAAGTCAGTCTGGTAGAGGTATGAGATGCAACACAGATCATTTGGAAATGTACCTGATTTAGTTCAAAAAGAATCGAATGAGAGCTGAAATATGCCACCCAAGATTGCTCCAGTCACATCAAACATGGAAAAGAAGACTGCCTATCAAATTCAGATGGAGCGGTTCAAGCGCGCCAAGGCAGGGGGTTTCCACCTTGAAGCGATTTTCATCCTCTACGCATTGATCGAAGACCGCCTTTCCGCGTTCTTGTTCCATGCTGGGATTGCCAACGCTACGAGGGAGAAGATCACCAGAAATAGCAAGGTTCGACCTCTCTTGGATAGCACCCTCAAGGTGTTGAACGCCAAGCAACCTAGTATCCGCAATGTGAGTGCCAAAATCAAATTAATCAAGGAGCTGTTGGAGTGGTCAACGGACTACACGGTCAATGAACCCGCACTCAACTACCTGGATATCCTTTACAAGCAAATCAACCGAACTGCAGGCAGGGATCAGATGATCGATACCTTGACGAGGATCGAGGGTTGGTGCGCCATCAGGAACGAACTCGTACATGCGCTGCTGAATAAAAAAGTGGAGGAGCAAGAGAAAGTTTTACAGGAATTGGTCGAAGAGGGTGAATCCTGTAATCGTTCACTGCAAAACTTTGTGAAGTCTTTCAAGGTCAGGAACACCTTGCGCAAGACTTTCAACATCCAGTAATGGACAAAAGGGCATACAAAATGGGCTCGGACCAAAACAACAACTCAGGCTGTCTTCTCCCTTTCGGGGACGATTTCCTGCCGATCCTTATGTTCTTCTTCCACGTTAACCAACCAAGCCCTGACACATCTGGCTTCGACGAGGAGGATGAGGACAATGTTGATTGGGAGGTTACCGAAGATGAGGATGATGCCTGATTTGGCGAGGGTGGGGGAGGTCTCTTATTTGGATACTTTGCCTAAGAATATTACCCCTTATACTTACCTATTGTTGCGCATAGTATTAATTTTTCGCTAAGGCTGAAAACAAAACGGGGTGCGGAAAAAGAAATTATCGTTCTGTCTAACAATTTTTGAATAAAATTATCATATTCAAGGAGTCATGTTGGGCAAGACGGAGTGCACGTTTACGAGTGGCACGGATTGGTTTCGGCTGAGGGCTTGCGGGATTCTAATAGATGATGGCAAGGTGCTGATGGTTGGAAGAAACAAGGTGGAAGTTTGAGGTAGAGCGCCTGGCGTTCATTCATGAAATCTTTTTTCGCGGAAAAGCTGGAACCATCAAGGGGCTAAGTTGCCACGACTTGGCGTTTTACTACCTGATGATGTGGGATCCCAATTGCGTGATTACTTCCAACAGTAAAACCCTGGGAGGTTTACCGGAACGCCTGGATTGGCTGGAGATCTCACAATTGAACAATCAGGAGATGCAGGTATATCCAACATTTTTTGTGACCGAATCATTGAATCTTCCTTTGCACCCAAAACACATTGTGACTTATGAATCTGACTCTTGATTTATCTGCACACGTTATGGACTGGAAGAACTAACCTTGTTCGTTAGTAATGCTTGTGATAATGATACTTATCATAACCATAAAGAAATTTTTAATAATCAACCGCCCACCTACCGATTTTGTTCCCAGAAATTTCTTACTGTCAGGTTTTCAATTGCTGGAACGTTTCAGTGCATTCCATGCACCGATCCAAGGTTCGCCAATTCGATTTTTCTCAGAAATCTTTATATGACTGAAATGCTGACCCACTGAAATAACTTCTGTTGCAATCTCTGCCCAGTTCTGCGCCAGGACCGCGGCTTTCAGACGCCTATGACTGCCTTCAATCCAGGCCCATTCCTGACGGAACTGATCAGCTTTCACCCAATAATCACGCTTTTCCCAGGCTGCCGCGGCCGTGTCGATGGTCTCATTGATTTTTTCCAACGCCAGGACGATGTATGCTGCCATATCCAGGCTTTTCTCATCCGGGTTGCCCTGCTGCATCAGCGTTCGGATAGCCAGAACGATTGAACGCGCTAATCGATTGCGAAGCGTTGTACCGCTTTCAGTTGTTTTTATTGCCATAAGTCACCTTTAAGTATAAATCAGACGCAATTATACTCAACTCCCCCACCCCACACTGATCACAATCATTAAACGAATGTACATACTATGTATAATGTGGATATCATTTATACGCGGGTTTTTATGGGAAATTGGTGTTTTTCCTCTTGTTTTTCCTCTTGTTTTTCCTCTTCCGAAAAACCCAATATGACGCTATAATCTAAGCATCAGGAATGTCTGATATCAATTGAATATTTATCATTAGAGGCGCGGCGGATTGTGTAGCAACTTCGCATTAATCCCGGGACTGGGAGAAGAAACGAATTATCCGTCGCCGAAGGGCAAAAGGAGAGTCCTCTCCTCCGCCTTGGTGAGCCTAACGAAGTTAGGCCACTGTCATGCAATTGCATGGAGCGCTATGTGTCTTTTTCAACACATAGCGTTTTTAATTATTAGGAGAATGCGATGAATGAAGTAGTAATCAGACTGAGAATCGGAGCGGAAAACGCTCACTATGGCGGTGGGCTTGTGGACGGAGCTTACCTTACCAAATTATTTGGCGACGTGGCTACTGAATTGTTGATTCGGCGCGATGGTGACGAGGGGCTTTTCAGAGCTTACGATAACATCGAATTTCTTGCGCCTGTTTATGCTGGCGATTTCATCGAAGCCAAGGGTTGGATCACCAGCGAAGGTAACACCTCGCGCAAGATGGCTTTTGAAGCCTGGAAGGTCATCGCGCCACGGCCTGATTTATCCGATTCTGCTGCTGAAGTTTTGGCTAAACCAGTTCTGGTCTGCCGCGCCAGCGGTACTTGCGTCACCCCGAAGAATAAGCAACGTCTGGGTTGATCCTAGTCAAAAATCTACCCAAGGAGAGAGACATGAGCGCGCAAAAGGTCATCATCACCGCGGCAATCAGCGGTGCTGAAGTTACCCAGGAAATGAACCCCGCTGTCCCCTACACGATCGATCAGTATGTGCGTGAGGCAAAACTCGCCCGCGAAGCTGGCGCTGCCATCATCCACCTGCACGCCAGGTACGATGATGGCACCCCCACCCAGGACCGCGAACGCTTCAGGGCGATCATCGATGCGATCCAGGCGGCTTGCCCAGACGTCATTATTCAACCCTCCACGGGCGGCGCTACCGGCATGACTGCTGAAGAGCGCCTGCAACCTACCGAACTGAACCCCGAAATGGCAAGCCTGGACTGCGGAACCATGAACTTTGGCGGAGACGAAATTTTCGTCAATACTGAAAATATGATCATCGCCTTCGCAGCCCGTATGAACGAACGTGGGATCAAACCCGAGCTGGAATGCTTCGACAAAAGTCATGTGGATATGGCATTACGTTTGGTTCGTAAGGGTCACATTCAACCGCCTCTGCACTTCAACTTTGTGCTGGGAGTAAATGGCGGCGCCGCTGGCACCCCGCGCGACTTGCTGTTTCTGAAAGAATCGCTCCCCGAAGGCGCGACCTTCACAGCCACAGGAATTGGCCGCTGCCAGTTGGAAATGAATGTGATGGGCATGCTTTTGGGCGGTCACGTTCGGGTGGGCTTTGAGGACAACCTGAAATACAACCGTGAGCGCAATGGCGTCTCGAATGCGGAATTTGTAGAGCGGATCGTCCGCATCGCAAAAGATCTGAATCTGGAAATCGCCACGCCGGCAGAAGCCCGCCAGATTTTGGGCATGCCGGAACGTGTAAATCATAGTAAATAATCTACGGAGGAATAGTTTTATGGCAATGGGTAATAAATATGGTGCACACCGCGTGATCGAGCCCAAAGGGCTGCTTCCACAAGCTGCGCAAAAGATCGACAATACGATGGAGATCTATGATAACGAAATTCTGATAGATGTATCCGCGTTGAACATCGACTCTGCCAGTTTCAGGCATCTTTGGACCGATTCAGAACAAAATGAAGAACGTCTCAAAGAGATGATTTTAAGTATTGTTAGTGAACGCGGCAAGATGCAGAACCCAGTTACTGGCTCTGGCGGGATGTTGATGGGAAGTGTCGCCAAGATCGGCTCCGCCTTGCAGGATCGTAACGATCTCAAGGTAGGTGATCGAATTGCATCCTTGGTTTCCCTTTCCCTGACACCACTCCACATTGATGAGATCCTCGCGGTTCATCCTGACACAGATCGTGTAGATATCAAAGGGCAAGCTATTCTTTTTGAAAGTGGTATTTATGCCAAACTTCCAGACGACATGCCCGAAGCTCTCGCACTGGCAGCCCTGGATGTTGCAGGTGCCCCAGCGCAGACGGCAAATATTGTCAAGCCTGGCGATTCAGTGCTCATCCTCGGTGCCGGCGGCAAGAGCGGCATGCTCTGCGGTTACGAAGCCATGAAACGCGTTGGTCCCTGCGGTAATGTTGTGGGCATGAGTCGGAATAACCGTCCTGAAAAAACCTTGCTGGACAATCATTTTGTGCATAAGTTCTTCGTTGCAGACGCAGCCAAACCAGTGGAAGTGCTCGAAAGAGCCCTGGAGTGCAATGGCGGCAGAGAATATGATATTGCAATCAACGTTGTCAACATCCATGGAACTGAAATGTCCACGATTCTCCCGGTACGCGATGGCGGACTGGTTTACTTCTTCAGCATGGCGACAAGCTTTACTCGTGCCGCCTTGGGCGCTGAAGGCGTTGGAAAAGACGTTACGATGATCATTGGCAACGGCTACACGCGCAACCATGCGGAATTCACCCTACAGGTTTTACGCGAATCCAAAGCCCTGCGTGAGATCTTCGAAAAGAGTTACATCTGATACTGGAAGATAGGACCGCTGCTTGCGCAGCAGTCTGCTTCAAAAACTAAGGAGTTAGGTGATGAAAGCTGAAGAAAAGTACATCAACACAAGTGGTGAAGCCCGGCGAAGAAAACTCTTCCCGGAAGTGTCAGATGAGCAGTGGAATGATTGGCACTGGCAGGTTTCCCATCGCATTTCAGATGTTGACACCCTAAAAAAATATCTACCGCTTACCCCTGAAGAAGAACAAGGCGCACGAAAAGCGCTTGAACTCTTCAGGATGGCAATTACTCCTTATTACTTAACTCTGATCGATCCGAACGACCCTCATGACCCGGTAAGGAGACAAGCTGTGCCAACTGGCGATGAAGCTTATCGCAGTCCTGAAGATATGGAAGATCCTCTTGAAGAAGAGGGTGACTCCCCCGTTCTCGGACTGACTCATCGCTACCCCGACCGCGTTCTCTTCCTTATTACCGATCAGTGTGCCATGTATTGCCGGCATTGCACCCGTCGTCGCCTGGCTGGTCAGAAAGACGGCGCTCGGACACGCGCGCAAATCGATGCCTGCATCGACTATATCCGCAATACACCTGCCGTGCGGGATGTGCTGCTTTCTGGAGGTGATGCCCTGCTAATGAGCGACGACCGCGTGGAGTACATCCTTTCCAAATTGCGAGCTATCGATCACGTGGAAATTATTCGCATCGGTACGCGCACACCTGTGGTTCTTCCGCAAAGGATCACACCTGAATTGTGCACAATGATAAAGAAATATCATCCAGTCTGGGTAAACACGCACTTCAATCACACGAACGAAATAACTCCTGATTCCAAACGTGCTACTGCACTCCTGGCGGATGCCGGCGTGCAATTAGGCAATCAATCAGTCCTCTTGCGAGGAGTAAACGATTGTGTACACGTCATGCGAAAACTGGTTAACGGACTGGCATACATTCGGGTTCGCCCCTATTACCTTTATCAGTGCGATCTTTCCCTGGGTCTTTCGCATTTCCGCACACCAGTTGCCAAGGGGGTGGAGATCATTGAAAGTCTGCGGGGTCACACATCCGGCTTGTGCGTGCCCACCTACGTTGTGGATGCACCCGGCGGCGGCGGTAAGATCCCGGTCTTGCCTGCCTACCTGATTTCACAGAACCCGGATCATGTGGTTCTAAGGAACTTTGAAGGCGTGATTACCACCTATAAAGAACCGGAAGAATATAAAAACGAGTGCAATTGCCCTGTTTGCAGAGGCGAAGAGGACGTTGAATTGATTGGGGTTGCCGGTTTGCTTGCCGGGCAACAACGAACTCTCGAACCAATTGGGCTCCTTCGAAATCAAAGGAAGCATAAGGAATAGAAGGCAATTAGTATGACAGCGCTTGCGGCAGAACCAAGCAATAAACTGCTCCAGCTGACAGGTCTGCAAAACCTGCAATCGCTGGCTATTATTGGCCTGTCAAAAAACGCTGGTAAGACTACTTGCCTCAACCACATCGTCGCAGCCTGGCAAGATTCTGCACAATCACGACCTTTGGCGCTGACCTCGATCGGTAGAGATGGCGAAACAGAAGACATCTTGAATGGTAGTGCCAAGCCGCGCATTTATGTATCAACGGGCACTCTGATTGCCAGTGCCGAAGGAGCACTGCAGCGTAGTGATGCCTTGCTAGAAATCCTGGAACTCAGCAACATCCGAACGGCCTTAGGCGAGGTGATTGTTTGCCGGGCGCTTAGCGATGGCTACGTGGAATTGGCAGGACCCAGTGTGGCTGAGGAAATTGGCACCATTGAAAATCTGATGCGCCGACACGAACCAGAAAGCCTTTTTATCATCGACGGAGCATTGTCGCGCCGGTCACAAGGGGGTTCAGATGTGAGTGAGGCAGTCATTCTTTGCGTCAGCGCGGAAACATCTGCAAATCCTGAAATCCTGGCTGAGAAATCCAGCTTCGCCCTGACCTTGCTCCAGACGCCAGCCATTACACAGGAGACGGCTATCCTGTTTGCTGACGCAATAAAAGAGCATCCCAATCAGCGTGCTATCCTGTTGCACGGTGAAGGTCCAGATTTGAGCAGCTCAAGCCTCGATACTCCCTCGCTGGTTGGTTACGGCAAAGTGATTGCAAACGCCCTAAGACCAGACACAAGTTATCTGTTTCTAAAAGGTGCGATGACCGACCAGGTGCTGCAAGAATTGCTTGGCGAGACCAATTTCAACAATTTGACGCTTGTAGTTGAAGATGGTACACGTTTATTCATCAAACCGAGCAGTTTTCATAAAATTCACGACCGTAAAGTCACCCTTGCAGTGCTCAATCCTTTGGATGTGCGCTTAGTTTGCCTAAACCCCACGCGTTCCAATGGGCAATGCCTCGATTCCCAGCAGACACTAACAGAATTGCGTAAAAGGATACCGATTCCCGTAGTTGATCTGGGTCCAAAGACAATGTGAGATTATATGATATCCTCGGTCATCATTTCCCCAGAATTGTTAGACGATTTAGGACTGCTCAAAGTCCTGGATGCCTGCCAATGCCGCAGCCCTCAAGGGAACGTCCTTAAGAATGCTTTTCATCTGTACACGCCCATTACCCGGGACTCGTTGCAGGAAGAATTGAGTGCCATTGATCGGTTGCTTTCGTTAGTCAGAGCGGACCACCCTCAATTAACAGAAGTGCAAATACAGCTATCACGTCTGCGCGAACTCAGGGGCACTCTTGGAAGGCTCGAAAAAGGCAGTCTGCTGGATGATACCGAATTCTTTGAACTCAAAAGTGCACTGGCAATTTTCAATCGCATTCGCAAAATGCAGGAACTCCTAATTGCTGCGGGAGTCGATTTTGAAGACACCAAAGCTGCAGCAGCCTTACTCGATCCAGCCGGCACAGGGAACCCCGCCTTTCATATCTATAGCAATTATTCGACAGAGCTTACCCAAATCCGGGCAAGAAAAATTGAGCTTGAAAGAGCCATCAGGCAGGCAACTGGATCTCAGCGGAAGACTTTATTGACTCATCGTGCCCTGCTAACCGCCCAGGAAGACCAGGAAGAAGAAAACATTCGCAGGCAATTGGGTGCAAAACTGGCCGAATGGTTACCTCAAATACGTAAGAATGTTGATAATTGCGGAATACTCGATTTTAGGCTTGCGAAAGCTATCCTGGCTGCCCGTTGGAATGGTTGCCTCCCAAAATTGGTGGAACAGCAACAGCCAGCGATACTACAAAACGCAACTCATCCGCTGGTGGCTGCAATGTTGGAAAAACAAGGGTTATCTTTCACTCCGATATCGATCGAATTACGGCAAGGCACAACTGTTTTAATGGGAGCCAACATGGGCGGCAAGAGCGTTGCCCTCAAGACCATCTTCTTAGCACTGCTTATGACCCAACTGGGATATTTCCCATTTTGTGAGAGCCTGCAAACGCCTTTATTTGATTTTTTTGCTTTTGAATCCAGCTTTGAAGGTGACCTGCATCGGGGTCTTTCCTCTTTTGGGCTTGAGGCTGTTCAAATCCGCAATCATTACCGAAAAAGTCAAAGCCAAAAGGGTCTGATTTTGATGGATGAACCGTGCCGGGGAACAAATCCTTCGGAAGCGACAGCAATTGTGCAGGCTCTCTGCAACGCATACGCCAAATCCAGCAGCACATTTTTCATTGCCACCCATTATCACGTCAAACCAGCACCTGGAATTCGATTCTATCAAGTGCGCGGCATCAGCCCGGAAGCACTGGCAGAATTACCGACTTTTCGAGATGCTCCTGTTAATACCAGAGAATCCGAAGATGATTCTGCAGCAGGCTTTTTAAGTTTGCTTGCAAATGTTTTACATGAAGACCTGACTCGGGTCAGGAGAATTCAAAATCTGATGGATTATCGCCTTGAGGAGATTGATGGCATTCATCAAATCCCATCGGGTGCGATAAAAATTGCTGAGCTGCTTGGAGTGGACGAAGCATTGCTGCGGGAAATGAAAGCAGCCCGGCAGGAGGAATGATGGCAACTCTTAATATAGATTGGGAAAAAGTAAAACAGGCGCGCGAAGCTGCCAGGCAGATTGTCGAAGATGTCCATGGCTACACCCAACAATTTACCACGACCACGATTGAGCGCTCCATTTGCCGGTTATTGGGGATTGACGGGGTCGATGCGATGGGTGTGCCTTTGCCTAATGTGGTTGTTGACCATCTCGCATCCCGTCAAATGCTTGGGCTTGGTGTAACCTATTGGCTGGGACAGGCAGCCATTTCTCTGGGGAAAGAACCCCAGGCTATAGCTGAAGCTGTCGCTCGCGGCGAATTAGATCTCACCCGGACAGACCCAGTGGATAGTTTTGAGATCCAGTTGTGGGCTGAAAAAAGAGCCGAAGAAGCGGTCGCTAAAATCCACCACAATCGCATTATCCGGGAAGAAAGACTGCTCGAATTTGGCGATCATGCCGGACCATTAATCTACGTCATTGTTGCCACCGGGAACATTTATGAAGATATCACCCAGGCCAAGGCAGCTGCCAGGCAAGGCGCGGACATTATCGCTGTCATCCGTACCACCGGGCAAAGCCTGCTCGATTACGTTCCCTATGGCGCGACGACAGAGGGCTTTGGCGGCACAATGGCAACCCAGGAAAACTTTCGCCTGATGCGGGAAGCCTTGGATGAAGTCGGCGAAGAATTGAAGCGTTATATTCGACTGTGTAATTACTGTTCAGGTCTGTGCATGCCAGAAATCGCGGTCATGGGCGCCTTAGAGCGCCTCGATGTGATGCTAAATGATGCTCTTTATGGGATCCTGTTTCGTGATATCAATATGCAGCGTACGCTCATTGACCAGGAGTTTTCCCGCTTGATCAATGCTGCCGCAGGGATCATTATCAACACTGGTGAGGATAACTATCTGACCACTTCTGATGCCTTTGAAGAAGCCTACACCGTGTTGGCCTCCCAGCTTATTAATGAGCAATTTGCCCTGAAGGCTGGATTACCCGAAGAGCAAATAGGTCTTGGTCATGCCTTTGAGATGAATCCCGAGCTAAAAAATTCCTTCTTATACGAATTAGCCCAAGCGCAGCTTGCCAGGCAGATTTTCCCCAATGCCCCGCTTAAATATATGCCGCCTACCAAGTTCAAAACTGGCAATATTTTCAAAGCGTACGTTCAGGATGCACTCTTTAATATCGTGACAGTCATCAGTGATCAGCGTATTCACTTGCTTGGAATGCTAACCGAAGCCATCCATACGCCATTTTTGGCAGACCGCGCGCTTGCGATTGAAAACGCTCGCTACATTGCCAACAGTTTTGCAGACTTTGGAGAGGACATTGAATTCCGCCACGACGGAATCATGGAACAACGCGCTGCATATGTGCTCGATCTTACGCTTGATCTCCTCCAGAATATCCGCAGGGACGGTCTTTTTCGGACGATTGAAGACGGACGTTTTGCAGGTATCAAGCGTCCATTTGAAGGCGGCAAAGGACTGTCTGGCGTGATGGCTAAAGAGGATCAATATATGAATCCTTTCATTCCTCTGCTGATGGAAGAATCAAGGCTTGGGTCGGCGCGATTTCACAACACCAAATCGGGGTTTGAGGAGGGATAAAATGAGTAGTGGTCGTTATTCAACGCAGAAAACTGATTTCGACAAGACACTAGACCTCACCCATTTGAAACCTTACGGGGACACAATGAATGACGGCAAGGTTCAGCTTTCTTTTACCCTGCCCGTGCCCGACAGCGAAATTGCCGTGGAAGCTGCCCGGCAATTGTCGATGAAAATGGGCTTGGTCGAGCCCACGGTGACTTATCATGCCCCATTGGATAAATCATTTAGTTTCTTTGTGGTGTATGGAAGTCTCAGCCATACAATAGACTATACGCAAATCCATGTAGATTTCGTAGATATCAACATCATGACTATGGAAGAAACGGACCAGTTCATCCAGCAGAATTTTGGTCGAAAGATCAGGGTGATTGGAGCAAGCACTGGCACCGATGCTCACACGGTTGGAATTGATGCGATCATGAACATGAAAGGCTATGCAGGCCATTATGGGCTGGAGCGTTACAAGATGATCGAAGCGCTTAATCTTGGCAGCCAGGTTTCAAACGAGGATTTCATTCGTAAAGCAGTGGAGTTTAATGCGGACGTCTTATTGGTTTCACAGACTGTGACCCAGAAAAACGTCCATGTGCAAAACCTGACTGAGCTGGTTGAACTGCTCGAAGCAGAACGTTTGCGCAAACGCTTTCTGCTTATCATCGGAGGTCCCCGAATCAGCCATGAGCTCGCCAAAGAACTGGGTTGTGATGCGGGTTTTGGTCCTGGCAAATATGCGGATGATGTTGCCAGCTATATCTGCACTGAATTGGCTGCACGCAAACGACAGGCTTCATCAGATTGAAATCAACCCGGGAGAAAGGTAGGAATTATGAGTAAGTTGATTGGTTTGGAAGATGCAGTGAACCTCGTGCGGGACGGTGATACGATCATGGTTGGTGGTTTTCTGGCGGTCGGTACACCTGAACGGCTGATCGACGCGCTGATCGCCAAGGGAGTGAAAGATCTGACCCTTATCTGCAATGATACTGGTTTTATCGATCGCGGTGTGGGCAAGATGGTTGTGGCCAAAATGTTCAAAAAGATCATGGCGTCCCACATCGGAACCAACCGCGAAACAGGCCGGCAGATGTTGGAAGGTGAAACCGAGGTCGTGCTTATTCCCCAGGGAACCCTGATCGAGCAGATCCGGGCTGGAGGCTTTGGGCTTGGTGGCGTTCTTACCAAAACCGGATTGGGTACTGAAGTAGAAAAGGGCAAAACAGTCATTGAAATTGATGGTGAGAGGTATTTGCTCGAAAAGCCACTGCGTGCCAATGTCGCTCTACTTTTTGCGGAAAAAGCAGACGAAAAAGGCAACCTGACTTTTCACGGCGCCACGCGTAACTTTAACACCTGCATGGGTGCCGCGGCAGATATTGCGATTGTTGAAGCGCAAAAAGTTGTGAAAGTGGGCGAACTGTGCCCGGACGAAGTGGTAGTCCCCGGTGTCTTTGTTGATCACGTCGTTGATGGAGGTGCGCTATGATGGACAAACAGCAAATGCAAGAATTTATTGCCAGGCGAGTGGCCCGGGAACTCCAGGATGGCACTTTAGTTAACCTCGGTATCGGTCTGCCGACATTGGTTGCAAATTTTGTCCCGGAAGGCAGAGACGTCACTTTTCAATCCGAAAATGGTTTCATCGGGGTCGGTCCTGCCCCCACTGAAGATCAGGTTGACCCCTGTATTGCGAATGCAGGCGCGATGCCGGTCACAATCCTCCCTGGCGGGAGTTTTTTCGATAGCGCTACGTCGTTCGGAATTATCCGCGGCGGACATGTGGATGTGACAGTTCTGGGAGCTTTGCAGGTGGCTGAAAATGGCGATATTGCCAATTATATGATCCCCGGCAAGATGGTGCCCGGCATGGGTGGCGCGATGGATCTGCTCAGCGGTGCCAAGAAAGTCATCGTCGCAATGGAGCACACTGCCAAAGGTGCTCCCAAGCTGCTACGTAAATGTACCCTGCCGCTGACGGCTGTGAATGCGGTTGACCTGATTATCACAGAAATGGGGGTGATTGAGGTCACTCATGAGGGCTTTGTCTTGATTGAACAAAACCCGGATTACACCCTGGACGAAATTAAAGCCGCAACCGGTGCCCCACTGATCATAAGCGCTATATTGAAGCCGATGGCGTAAATGAGGGTTCGAATAAATATATGTTGCGTTTATAAGCTGCACCTTTTTTATTTGTTTTTGTAGTCATAAAAACCCTCTCCGGTCTTGCGTCCGAGCTTACCACCCCGAACCATCTTGCGTAAAAGTGGATGAGGGCGATATTTGCTGTCGCCAGTCTCTTTGTAGAGTACTTCCATGATCGCCAGGCAGACATCCAGGCCAATGAGGTCACCCAACTCCAACGGACCCATCGGGTGGTTGGCACCCAGCTTCATTGCCGTATCGATGCCCTCAACACTGGCAACACCTTCGGCATAAATGCCCACAGCTTCGTTGATCATCGGGATCAGAATGCGATTTACCACAAAGCCGGCCGATTCTTTAACCTCCACGGGAGTTTTACCCAATTCTCTCGCGATCTCAGAAACTTTTTCCACAACCTCCGCTGGAGTAGACAGCCCAGGAATAACTTCGACAAGTTTCATAACTGGTGCAGGATTGAAAAAATGCATCCCAACCAGGGGATGATGCAAGCCCTGAGCGATTTCAGTGATCGAGAGCGAGGAAGTATTGCTGGCAAAAATGCACTCAGATTTGACAATTGAGTCCAATGATTTGAAAGTTTCTCTTTTCACAGACATCTCTTCCAAAACGGCTTCCACGATCAGGTCGCAATCTGCACAATCCTCAAGCAAACCAGCTGTGATACGGGCGTTAACTTGATCAGCAGCGACTTGCTCCATCTTGCCGCGATCCACCCTGCTTTGCAGTCCTTTAGCGATGCGCTGCTGACCTTTTTGGGCTAATTCCAGGTTAATATCAGTGAGAACGACTTCATAACCATCCGTTTGAGCGAAAGCCTGGGCGATTCCGCTGCCCATGGTGCCTGCTCCAATCACTGCTACTTTCATAGTTTCTCCTTTTAGCAAAGCAGCCTGTTTTTTTTCAGGCTGCTCTTTATACAGATCAACGATTCTTGAATACTTTCTCTTTGCGTTTCTGTAAGAATGCCTGCATACCTTCTTTTTGATCTTCGGTTGTGAAACAATTGCCGAACAGGTTCACTTCGTGCTGGATTGCATCTTCAATCGGCATGTCCAGGCCTTCATTGACCGCTTTTTTGATGTTTCGAATGGCTATGGGAGCATGACCTGCGATGCGATCAGCCATTTTTATGGCTTCTGTCAGTAAATCTATTTGGGGATAAACAGCACTCACCAAACCAATTTGAAGCGCTTCCTCTGCCTTGATGTTTCTACAAGTAAACAGCAGTTCTTTCGCTTTCGAAGTTGAACCAATGACGCGCGCAAGCCGCTGGGTGCCCCCGAAACCGGGCGTAATGCCCAGATCAGCTTCGGGCTGACCAAACACGGCGTTTTCACTGCAGATGCGGATATCGCAACTGAGTGCAAGCTCATTTCCGCCTCCTAAAGCGTAGCCATTGACAGCAGCAATAATGGGTATGGGAAAGGTTTCGATTTTTCTGAACAAAGCGTTTCCGGTTTCACTAAAAATCCTGGCTTCGCTTTCATTCATGCAGCACATTTCTGCCACATCTGCGCCGGCAACAAAGGCTTTCTCCCCAGCGCCTGTGATCACCAGGCAGCGGGTTGTCCCAAGATCTACAGCATCCAGGACTTCATTCAGCTCTTGTAAAACAGCTCGGTTCAGCGCGTTCAGAGCTTCCGGTCGGTTGATGGTTATTAGTCCAACATGTCCTATCACTGCATACTGAATAAGAGCCATGCTTATGCCTCAGGTTTTGCAATCGCCGTGGCGCAACCCATGCCCCCACCAATGCAGAGCGTTGCCAGTCCAAGTTTCGCATTTTCCTGGCGTTTCATTTCATGGATCAGCGAGACAAGGATTCGACATCCAGACGCGCCGATAGGATGACCTAACGCGATCGCGCCGCCATTAACATTCACCTTGGCGGGATCAATGCCCAGGTCGCGCAGAACTGCAACAGATTGAGCCGCGAAAGCCTCATTACCTTCGATGAGATCGAAATCTGCGATAGTCTTGCCCAATTTTTCCAACAGTTTCCTGGTAGCTGTCACGGGACCAATGCCCATGATGGAAGGCTCAACGCCTTCCAGAGCGCTTCCAAGCCAGATCGCTTCAGGAGTGACGCCGAGTTCACGCGCTTTTTCTTCGCTCATGACGACTACCGCTGCAGCACCATCATTAATCGTGGAGGAGTTACCAGCAGTAACTATCCCATCCGGTTTGAAGGCGGGTTTCAGCTTTGCCAATCCCTCCGCAGTTGTATCCCCGCGGATACCTTCATCTTCAACAAAATCGATAACATCGCGTTTGACACGCACCTGAACGGGTACGATTTCGTCCACAAATTTACCTTCAGCCTGGGCTTTTGCGGCTTTCTGTTGAGAGAGGGCTGAGAATTCATCCAATTCCTCGCGGGTCAGATGCCACTGCTCTGCCACATTTTCAGCCGTTATACCCATATGCAACTGACTGAAGGCATCTGTCAGACCATCATTGACCATCGTGTCAACCAGCTTGCCATCACCAAGACGGTAGCCTGCGCGTGCCAGGGGAAGTGCGTACGCAGAAGCCGACATATTCTCCATGCCACCTGCGACCACCACATCTGCTTCACCAAGTAAAACCATTCTGGCAGCCATGTTGACTGCCTCAAGACCGGAACCGCAGACGACATTGATGGTCACAGCTGGGGATTCGACCGGAATGCCAGCGTTCACTGCTGCCTGACGGGCAACGTTTTGCCCTTGTGCCGCCTGGAGGACACAGCCCATATAAACCATATCCACATCAGCTGGCTGGATTCCTGCCCTACGGACGGCTTCCCGGATGACGACTTCACCGAGCTTTGCTACGGGAATGGTTGAGAGCATGCCGCTCATCTTCCCTATCGCAGTACGACACGACCCGGCAATGACGATTTTCTTGTTCATAAATGATTCCCTTTCTTTAGGATCTGGGGGTGAGTTTTGACAGAAAACAAGCATAATTTAAATTAAGGCGAGTTGTAATCTGCCTCCCAGACCGGATTGTTTGCCTGTATTATCTCATAGAATCTGCCTCCTTCGCCTTCAATTTCTTTATTTTTTTGACAGACAATGGACGATCACACACCCATTCAGAGCCAATAGTATTGATGGCTTTTCATCACCCCGGAGACGTGGGATTCTTGACATTAGAACAATTGTTCTATATAATTAGAACATGGAAAACTCACTGATGCCCTTCAGCACTCCCCTGCCCTCCAGGCGTTTTCTGGCGATCGGTGCCCATGCACTTTCCAACAAAATGCTGGAATTGATCGCAAAATTGAGCCTGCTGCAGCGTGTAACCGTATTGGATTGCGGCAACCGTTCCAACATGTATTCAGTTGCCAAACTGATCCGCCCCTACACCTCCGATCCCGTGCGGGTTATGTGCAACATCCGCCTTTCCCGCGCCTTCACCTGCTACCAGGTGGTGGCTATGCTGCAGGCCGTGGCTGCCAACCCGCCACAGGAACCACTGGTGGTACTCGATCTGCTGGCAACCTTTCTCGACGAAGACGTCGAGCTTAAAGACGCGCAACGTCTGATGGATCACAGTCTTGGCTTCCTAACGCAGCTGAGCGCCTTGGCGCCCGTGGTCATTAGTGTGCGACCCATCCCTCTTATTGCCCACCAGCGTGCCCCTTTGCTTGAGCTGATTAAAAACAACGTGGATGTTTGTTGGGAAGAGCCACTCGCGCTGCAAACCGCATCGCACACACAAATGCTACTTTTCGAATGAGGTTCTTATGGGACGCACCATCGCTTCAATCACCCAAACCTGGCAGGAAGAAGAAGCCGCGCTTAACCGCTTCAAACGCGCCTTGCGCAAGGATGACCAGATCCTTTTGGATGAACTTCTGGTCATGTCGCGTCTGCACCTGGCCGAAGCCTCCTATGCTTCCAATCTTTATCCGCTGGATATGTACCTGATTGCCATCCTGTTGGAGCTCTACAAACAACTCAAATCCATGCAAAAAGTGATGCCCAATGCGAATCCCTTTAAAGCCGAACGTATTGAGGCGGATAAGGAAGACGAATTCATTCAACTGCTAAATGCCACCGTCTCCACTTTATTTGATACCCCACAGAGGGAAACGGCAGCAGACCTGGCGGAAATCCCGACGGAAGTGCAGCCCGAGCCTGCCAACGCCTTGAACTATGCCGACTTTGAGGAGGCGCCCTGATGACCTTCCGCGGCTGGCTGCTGGACCTCTACCTCAACCAGGAAGAAGGGTTAACCCTGTGGTTCATTGGGGAAGATGATCGCCGCGTCTGTTTCAAGCAGGCTTTCCCGGTCACCTTCTATGTTGCCGGTCCCAATGAACAGCTGCGTGCGCTCTGGAAGCGCGTAAGCGGGAGGATGGGCGTTTTGGGACTGAGCCGCAAGCAAAAGCAGGATGTGTTTGTGGCAGATCCGGTGGATGTGATGCAGATTGATATGGTCTCGCCCGTCAGCCAGGTCAGACTATTTCGCGACATTGAAGCTGAATTCCCCGACCTGACCTACTACGACGCGGATGTCACTATTGGTACGCGCTACATGGCTCGTCATGGCGTCTTCCCGCTGGCGCTGTGCGAATTGGAGGTAGATGAAAACCAGCTCATCCAATCCATCCGCCCTCTCAATACCCGTTGGGACCTGATACCTGACCTGCCGCCCCTGCGTATCTTTGAACTGAAGCCGGACTGCGATCCAAACCGCGGCAAGGTGCACTCGCTGCTTATGCGCACAGATCGCTTCGCGCAGCACATCCCGCTTGACCCTGCCGGCGAATATCTGCGGCTGATCAATGAGGCCCTGGCGACTTATGATCCGGATATTTTTGTCACCGATTGGGGTGATAGTTGGTTGATCCCCTTTCTGAACGCGCAATCAGCAGAAAAAGGCATCCCCCTGCAGCTCAACCGCGATGGCACGCGGCCAGTCCGCTGGCAGAAAGAAACAACCTACTTCTCCTATGGACACATCATCTACCGCCCGGAAGAAGCCCACCTCTTCGGTCGCTGCCATGTGGACCGCAAGTCTTCCATGATGTGGTCTGACTACAGCCTGGCCGGCACGCTCGAAATGGCACGCGTTACCACGCTGCCCATCGAAAAAGCGGCGCGCGTTTCACCCGGGCAGGGGATCTCTGCCATGCAGGTTATTACCGCGCTGGAGAAGGACGTGTTGGTGCCCTATCAGAAACGCCAGGTGGAAGAGTTCAAGAGCGGGATGCAGTTGATCCAGTCCGACCGCGGCGGGATGGTTTACCAGCCCAAGGTGGGGCTGCACATGGACGTGGCGCAGGTGGATTTTGTCTCGATGTACCCGGCGGTGATCATCAAAGGCAACATTTCTCCGGAAGTTCCCCTGCCGGACATACTTGAGCCTGCCATGGAAGAACTTGGCGTGGTGCCGCTGACACTCAAACCTCTCTACGAAAAGCGTGTGTCAATCAAGAAGAAAATCCGCCAATACCCACCGGATCACCCGATGGTTGCAACGCTGAAAGAACGCGCAAATGCGCTAAAGTGGCTTCTGGTGGTTTGTTTTGGCTTTCTGGGCTACAAAAACGCGCGTTATGGGCGCATAGAAGCCCACGAAGCTGTTACCAAAGGCGGGCGCGAAGTGCTGCTGCGTGCCAAGGAAGTGGCAGAATCAGAAGGCTTTGAGGTGCTCCACATGTACGTTGACGCGCTCTGGATCAAAAAGAAGGGCTGCAGCAAGCCAGAACACTTCACCGAGGTGATCAGCAAAATCAACCTGCACACCGGGCTGACGATCAATCTGGATGGCATTTACCGTTGGGTGGCATTTTTGCCCTCCAAGACCGACGCGCGTATCCCGATTGCCAACCGCTATTTCGGCGTTTTCCAGAGCGGCGAGATCAAAGTGCGCGGGTTGGAGGCGCGCCGGCGCGACACACCTGTTTGGATTGCGGCTGTGCAAAAGCAAATGATCGCTTTGCTGGGGCAGGCACGCACCAAAGCCGAGCTCTCCGATTGTATTCATGAGGCATTTTGTTTCTATTACACCGCACTGCAAAAGCTGGAAGATAACCAGGTGCCTTTAGAACAGCTGGTAATCAACGGAAAGGTCAGCTACGCGCTCGAAGCCTATAAAGCCAGCACTGCTTCAGTGCGTGCTGCCAGGCAGATGGAAGCTGCCGGCATGCCCATCAAACCCGGTATGCGCATCCGTTTTGTTTATCGCAAGGGTGAACCGGATGTATTTGCCTGGGATTTAGGCAAACCCATCGACCCGCAGGAAGTAAACAAACCAAAGTACATAGAATTGCTGGCTAAGGCTGGCAGCGCAGTCCTGGCGCCATTTGGAATTTCCGAAGCGCTATTCCGTGAGTGGAGCGAAAATCGTTCGATCCAGCTCAAGCTTAATCAAGCTTTGTTTGAGTAGACAGCCGATACCCTAAAAAATTCGCAGATTCAATTCCACAAATTATTGAAATAGGGAAAGTTGATCGAAGTGTTGAGCGAAGTGTTGAGCGATTATTTGACTAGGATTTGCCAATCGCCTATAATCAAACTTTCGAGGGGAAGTGCTGGAATTGGCAGACAGGCATGACTTAGGATCATGTGCGGTGACGCGTGAGGGTTCGAGCCCCTCTTTCCCCACTTCGAACAAATTTACTTATTGAGGTATGCATTGAAAACCGAAAAGACTTATACCGACGACCATCAGGTAAAACTCACAACCGAAATTGAGAGTGAATTGGTTGAGCAATTCAAACGCAAGGCTGCCCGCCAGATTGCCCGCAGCACACGCATCCCAGGTTTCAGACCCGGAAAAGCACCTTATAACATGGTACAGAACTATGTTGGTGAGGCTCGCATTTTCCAGGAGGCTATCGATCTGCTGGTCGAGGATGTTTATCCTAAAATCCTAGATGCGGAAGAAATCAAGCCCTGGGGACCCGGCTCATTAGACAATATTAAAAGTGAAGATCCGTTGGTGCTTGAGTTCACGGTTCCTCTCGACCCTGAAGTCGAATTAAAAGGTCTCGATGAATTGAACAAGAAGTATGAACTCCAAGCTGTTACCGATGCTGAGGTCGATGAGTTTGTGATGTCTATGCGGCGGAATTACGCCAACATCGTCCCTATAAACACTCCCGCCGTTGAAGGTAATCTGGTTTACATGACCGTTGAGGCAGTGGACAAAAACGCAGAACCTGGGAAAGACCCTGTTATCGTCAAGTCGAGCCCGCAGCAAACGTTAATTCCGACAATCGAAGAAAGCCGCGATTCAGAATGGCCTTACGAAGGGTTTGCGCGTGAATTTATCGGCAAAAAAGAAGGCGATACCTTCTCGCTTGAGCATCAATATCCTGAAGATCACGAGAGCGAGGATTTTGCTGGCAAGACAGTCGTATTCAACATTAACCTACAATCTGTTAAAGCGCTTGAATTACCCGAGCTCGACGAAGAGTTCCTGAAGAATGTTGGTGGTTTTGCTACTGCCGAGGACCTTTATGCCGGTGTGCGCGAGCATCTGGAAAGTAAACGTAAGGAGGAGTATGACGATGCCTATTATCTCGGACTCGTTGATCAACTGCGCCAGGCGTCCGTGATTAAGTACCCGCCACAGATGCTCAAAAATGAAGAGGAAGAAGTGCTGCACCGAATTGAGCACGATCTTGAACATCGCAACCTTGACCTGGATCTCTATCTGAAACTTCGCAAACTGGATCGGGATCAATTCAATGAAGAGGAAGTCAAACCGACTGCAAAGAACCGGATTGAACGCTCCCTGATCATGGACGCTCTCACCAAGCAGTATGACATCAAGATCTCTAATGAGGAATTGGAACAAGAAGTTTCCGCGGTTGTGAACGACCTGATCACAAGTGGAGAATTTGTTGAAGCGCAGAAATCGCTTGGTTCCAAGAAATTCTCCGAATCAGTCTCAATGCAGGCAGCCAACCAGGCAATTGAGAATTCCATTCGCAGAAAACTGCGCGAACTGGCGGATCCTGAGGAAGTCATAGAGATCAAAACACCTGAGATTACCGAAAACCCTGCTGAAGAGATCGCCGAAGAACAGACTGAGAAAGAGTAACAAAACTCTTATACTCAGTCGTTAAACTGTTCGAAAACAAATAAAGGATAATTATGGACAAAAAACCATTTGAATCAGTCATCCCCATGGTGGTGGAGCGTACCGCCGTCGGAGAACGCGCATACGACATTTATTCCTTGCTTCTGAAGGAACGGATTGTTTTTGTGGGCACTGCTATCAATGATCAGGTTGCCAATGTGGTCGTTGCTCAGCTGCTCTATCTAAGCCAGATAGACCCTGATAAAAGCATCCAGATGTACATCAACTCCCCTGGTGGATCCATTTATGCCGGTCTCGCAATTCTCGATACCATGCAAATGATCCGAAATCCAATCAGCACGGTAGCCGTCGGTGTTACTGCAAGTTTTGGCACTGTTTTGCTTGCAGGGGGCACGAAAGGGCAACGGTATGCCTTGCCCCACGCAACCATCCATATCCATCAGCCGCTTGGCGGAGCTGAAGGTCAGGCAAGTGATATCGAAATCATGGCACGCGAAGTTCTGCGACTTAAAGCTGAACTCAATGAGTTTTTCGCGAATGTGACCGGGCAACCATTAGATGTTATCAAGCGTGACACTGACCGCGATTTTTACATGACTGCTGAACAGGCCGTCGCCTACGGATTGATCGACAAAGTCCTTCAGCCGCCAGTCAAATTAGGTTCGTCTGCATAATTCCCAAATGCTGACAAATCATTACCCACAGATCAGAGGCCTCATCCTGGATATGGATGGGGTCCTCTGGCATGATGACGAGCCCATTGGCGATTTACCGGAAATTTTTTCCGCTATTGACAGAATGGCGCTTAAGGTTACTTTTGCTACTAATAACGCCACAAAGAGCGCCAGCGAATTCCTGCACAAACTTGCCGATTTTGGGGTTAAAGTACACCCGGAGCAAATCGTTACTGCTGCAGATGCTGCCTTACGATATATTTCCGAGCATTTTGCACCATCCACTCAGATTTTTGTAATTGGATCGGAATCCCTGCGCGAAGAAGTCCGCAAGCATGGCTTCCTTGTTACGGATGAGCAGGATTCCACCGGTGCGGACGTTGTTCTGGTTGCGCTGGATACACACATCAATTATCAGAAGCTCGCAAGGGCAGGTTTGCTCATTCGGGCAGGTGCAAAGTTTATCGCTACGAACACGGATGCAACCTACCCCACCCCCAAGGGACTTTTACCTGGAGCTGGCACGTTGGTGGCAGCCGTAGCTGCCGCATCAGGAAAAGAGCCGCTTGTGATTGGAAAACCGCAGCCAACCCTCTTCCAACAGGCAATGGAAATTATGGGCACGCAACCCCAGGAGACCCTCTGCGTAGGCGACAGGCTCGAAACCGATATTTTGGGTGGTCAGAATGCCGGCTGTTTGACCGCGTTGGTACTTGGCGGCGTCAGCACTCTTGAGCAGGCTCAAGCATGGCAGCCACAGCCAACCATTATTGCCAGGGATCTCAAAAGCCTTGTTTATGACTAAACCGATCCTCTACGACCAAGACAACGACACCCTCCAGGCCGTTCTGAAAGAGCTTGGTCAGCCCGCGTTCAGGCTGAAACAACTCGAAGAAGGGTTGTATCAGCATCGTTACCTTGATTTTGACGAGTTCACCACGCTGCCGAAGTCGCTGCTCGAAGCGCTGGCGGAACGTTTTACCCTGTTTCCAATTGAAGACAAAAATGAAATTATCTCAAGGGATAAACAGACCGAAAAGTTCTTGTTTAAACTCCAGGATGATAACCTCATTGAGACAGTTTTGATGCATTACGAGGAACGCCACACCGCCTGCATCTCAACCCAGGTCGGCTGCCCAATGGGCTGCGTGTTCTGCGCGACAGGTCAGATGGGCTACACCCGTAACCTCACAGCAGGCGAGATCCTTTCGCAAATCATCTTTTGCATGCGCCGGCTCGAAGCAGATGGAAAGAACCTGACAAACGTTGTCTACATGGGGATGGGCGAACCTTTCCTCAATTACGAGGAGGTCATGAGCTCAATTGCCCGGTTGATAGACCAAAAAGGCCTCAACTTTGGCGCCCGAAGAATCACGATCAGTACCGTGGGCATCCTGCCTCGTATCCGTCAGTTCACCGAAGCCAAATCCCAGGTGAATCTGGCGCTCAGCCTGCATGCCCCGAACGATAAGCTGCGTTCTACGCTCGTGCCCTCCAATGAATTTTACCCGCTCAAATCACTGATCGAAGCCAGCAAAAAATATACTGACTACACTCATCGCCGAGTCCTGATCGAATATGCGTTAATTGACGGCGTCAACGATACGCTCGCGCTTGCTGATGAGCTCGCCACGTTATTGCATGGCATGCTTTGCCTGGTGAACCTGATCGCGCTTAATCCTGCTCAGGACGGCAGTTTGAAGGGTTCTCCGCGCGAAAAAGTTGAAGCCTTCCGCGACCGCTTGATGAAGCGGGGCATCCAGACGACCATCCGGCTAAAACGGGGCATTGAGATAAACGCTGGCTGTGGGCAGTTGGCAACTTCACAAAAAGGCAAATGATATAATCGCAACATGGCAAATATCTTTGATAAATGGCGCGATAGTCTCGCAAAAACACGCAATGTAACCTTCGGGAAAATTGCCACTTTATTTGGCGCGACGGAAATCGAAGATGAGACCTGGGATCAACTTGAAGAGCTGCTGATCCAGGCAGATGTGGGTGTTCGCACCACACTTTACTTGATCGATACCTGCCAGGAAAAAGTGGATGAGCTTGGCCTGACCAAAACTGAACAACTAAAAAGCCTGATCAAGTCAGAAATGTCCAACTTGCTGATCCAACCTGAGGAACCAGAACTGGACGACAAACCCACTGTGATCATGGTAGCCGGAGTGAATGGGTCTGGCAAAACTACTTCGATCGGCAAGCTGGCTGCCCGTTACAAACGCATGGGGAAGTCCGTCTTGCTTGTGGCCGCTGACACATACCGTGCCGCTGCGATAGACCAGCTTGAAATCTGGGCTGACCGCGTTGGCGTGCCGATCATCACCTCCCAGCAAGGCAGCGATCCTGGCGCGGTGACGTATGATGGCATCAAATCAGCTGTTTCACGAGGGATTGATGTCGTCCTTATCGACACAGCTGGCAGGCTGCACACCCGTTACAATCTCATGGAGGAAATCAAGAAAGTCTATCGGGTTGCGGAAAAAGCGCTCCCCGGAGCACCCCACCACTCCTGGATCGTGCTGGACACCACCACTGGACAGAACGCCCTCCAACAGGCTGAAGCCTTTGGTAAGGCGGTTAACCTGAACGGTGCTATCCTGGCAAAACTGGATTCCTCTGCTAAAGGCGGTATGGTTTTTGCCATCAAGGATCAACTCGGTCTGCCTGTGATCTACGCTGGATTAGGGGAAAAAATCGAAGACCTACAACTTTTCAACCGGGATTCTTTCATTTCCGGTATTTTTGATTAATTTTCTGGAGCAATTATGATTGACCTGACCGAACGCATAAACGCCATTGAGGCAACCTACCACTCGCTCCAGGAGCATCTTTGACCTCTCTGCAAAAAAAATTGAACTAAATTCACTCAGGCTCGAAAGCGCAGAACAGGAATTCTGGAACAAGCCGGATTCGGCACAAAAAGTAATGAAACGCATCTCCCAGCTCGAAGACCAAATTAACGAGTGGGACGAAATCGCGATCGAAATCGACGGTCTGCGGTCATTGCTCGAAATGGATGATGGAAGCCTGACTGAAGAGCTCGAAGCAAGTGTAACAAAACTGGAATCAATCCTGGCTGAAAAGGAAATCACTATCCTGTTATCCGGTCAATATGATCAAGGTAACGCTTTGCTCGCGATCCATGCTGGGGCAGGCGGCACAGATTCGCAGGATTGGGCAGCCATGCTCGAGCGCATGTACCTGCGATGGGCAGAACTCAGGGGCTACAAGACAGAGATCCTGGACCGGACTGCGGGTGAAGAAGCCGGATTGAAATCAGTCACCATTTCCGTCCAGGGTAAACTCGCTTATGGATATCTACGGTGTGAAAAAGGTGTGCATCGACTTGTGCGGCTTTCCCCCTTTGATGCAGCCCATCGGCGCCACACTTCTTTTGCCCTCGTGGAGGTTCTGCCTGAAATCGAGGACAATGATGAAATTATCATCCGACCAGAAGATATAGAAATTGAAGTATACAAATCCTCAGGTGCTGGTGGTCAGAATGTTCAAAAGAACATGACCGCAGTTCGAATCATTCACCTGGCGACCGGTTTGGTGGTCACTTGCCAAAACGAAAGATCACAAACACAGAATCGTGAAAGCGCTCTTAAAGTACTGCGTTCCCGGCTTTTTGAAATTCAGCAGCAGGAACGCAATGAAGAAGTATCCGAGTTGAAGGGTGAATTCAAGAAGGTCGAATGGGGAAGTCAAATTCGATCTTATGTACTTCATCCCTACCAAATGGTAAAAGATCACCGCAGCAACTACGAAACCGCAAACACGCAAGCGGTGCTTGATGGGCACATTGATGGCTTCATCGAAGCCTATCTAAAGATGAAGCAGACCTAATCCAGTATCCTGGCCAACCTCAACAAGTCTTCATCCAGTGGTTTGCTCTTTCCAATCACTTCAGAAAATGGTGTCGTGGTAATGTGATTGTTTTGAATGCCGACTAACACTCCAAATTCACCGCGATCGATAGCCTCGATTGCACCCAGACCAAACTTGCTGCCCAGGACGCGATCTGCTGCAGTCGGTTCACCACCCCTTTGAACATGCCCCAGAATGGTCGATCGCACACTGAATCCATGCCGGTCGCGATTGGTTTTGAAATACTCAGTTAGTTCGGCAGCGTTATATTTAGCTCCCTCTGCGGCAACGATAATGGCGTGCGATTTCCCATGCTCATATGCCAGGCGGAGAGTATCTGCCAAAACCTCAATGTCGGTATCAATCTCAGGGAGGGTGATCGCTTCAGCGCCGCCTGCCAATCCTGACATCAGGGCGATGTATCCGCAATTTCGACCCATTACCTCAACGATGAAAGCGCGTTGATGCGAAGAAGCCGTTACCTTCAGACGGTCGATAGCCTCCAAGGCAATATTCAGAGCTGTATCGACACCGAGAGTGACATCTGAGCCATACAGGTCATTATCAATGGTGGATGCAATCCCCACAACGGGGAAACCCATCTCAGATAGCGCAAAACTGCCGGCTTGCGAGCCATTGCCGCCAATAACGACTAATGCATCCACTCCCCGCCGGTTCAGGCTACGGATCGCTTGCTCGCGTCCTTCAAAGGTTTTGAATTCCTCGCAGCGAGCGCTTCCCAGAACTGTTCCGCCACGTTGTAGGATGCCGCCGACCTCACGAGTGCCCATTGGTTCAAACAAACCGTCAATGAGTCCCTGATAACCATTTCTGACACCAAAAGTAGTCCAGCCTTTACTGACAGCACAACGAACCACCGAACGAATGGCTGCGTTCATACCGGGTGCATCCCCTCCGCTGGTCAAAACGGCAATCCTCTGAATCATATTCACCTCACAACAGAATGATTTCAAGGTCTATTATAATTCACTGCATTATTTCATAGAAAGGTAATTATGGCGAAAGATATTCTTGTTTCCATATTGAGTGATGATTTGTTCTCTTTAAATTGGATGTCCATGTTGATTGTGAGAGACTGGCGCACACGGGTTTTCACCGAGGCAGGATTGATCTATCCTCCGGAGAAAGGAGCAGGCGAATCAATTCAATATGCGGATGTAGTTGTGGCTGATCTTGATTCATTCGTACAAAACACAAACCTCTTTCACATCCTCAATCAATATTTGGCTGAAAATCCCTCACTTATTGTTATCGGCGTAGGGAGCAAGATTGAACCACCTTTTTTTCAACGAATACCGACAGCCAATATCGGAGGATATCTACTCAAATCCGAGATTTCCTCATCGTTGGCATGGGCTGTAAGTTTTGCATATGAAGGATTGCTTGTTTTCACCCCTGATGCTTATCAAGCAGCGTTTGCGCTCGGATTCAGCTCAAAAAAGCCTGTCAGGATAGTCAGATCACGCATTTACCCTGGTATGACCGACAGGCAATCAGAAATTGCACGTCTGGCGATCATCTTTTCCGTTGGAAGGCGAGACCTTGCGGATGAACTGAAGATATCGGACCAATGGAGCTATGGTGTGGTCAGTGAACTCTATGAAAAGTTGGGTCTGAATGAACTGGCACAGGATAAGGATGAAATCCTCACCCGCCTGGAAAATGACCCAATGATCAAATTTCATATCGATGAGATCCTTGCAGACCTTGGTAATAGTAGAAAAGCGAAGGATCTGGAGACCCTCGCGTTTCATATTCTGACACTTCCTGAGATAAGTTAAAGCACTCTCTAACAGGCTTGCTATAGATTAGTTCACCGGCAGTGTGAATAAATGATTCAATATGGAGCTCTAGCATAAAAAATCTAACTCTCGCTCTGAATTACCCTGCACAAACCCAAAGCAAAATTGAAAATATTATTTGTTGACATACCAACTCATCTGTGCATCCCACATTTTTCTATAAAGCGAACCTTTTTGGTTTAATAATTGAAGATGGGTTCCACTTTCTAAAATTCTCCCATTATCGAGCAAATAGACAAAGTCCACTAGTTTTGTAATACTCAATCTATGCGTTACGATTATTAGTGTATTACTTCCTGCATTAGTTTCAATATAATCATTGATCGAGCTTTCCTGGATCGGATCAATTGCGCTTGATGGTTCATCAAGAATAACAAACGGACTATGTTTTTGAAAGCACCTTAGAAGCCCAATTTTTTGCCATTCACCACCCGATAAAGTATAAGATCCAAAGTCTAATCCGAGAGGAATGTCTTTTTTTATCTTGTCTAAAGAAAACTTTTTCAACCCCAATTCGATTTCTTCGTCATGTTGAGAATTACCAAATCTGATGTTTTCCAGCAAATTAACTTCGTAATGACAAGATTCTTGGAACAAGGCGGTGTATGAAGTGGGAGTAAAAACATCCTGAGAGTCTAAGTTTTTACCGTTTGATGTAACTAACCCTTTTGATGGCTGTAGGTGACGAATTAACATTTTTACTAAAGTGCTTTTGCCTGCTCCATTTAGTCCTACGAATGCTATCTTTTTCCCCGCTTGTAGATTAAAAGAGATATCGTCGATTGCAGGCTGAGACCGTGTAGGATACACATAGCTTACATTCTTAAACTCGATGGGGAAATCAATTTCCCTCTCTTTCATTTTTTCCCTTAATTCAAGGAATTCATAGTAAGGTTCAGTCCATAAAGAAAACTTACTGATATTTCCAATTGCGTCGAGTAAGCGTTGAAGTTGCAATTGCAAGTTTTGTGTTATCTGAATGGTCGCCATAAAGCTACCGAAATCCAGATTCTTATCAGCCAACGATCGAATAGCAATCAAAAAAAGAAATGCATAACTCATTGATTCAATGAGGATAAAAACGGACTTCTTTAATAGAATGCGGAGATCGGTTTTAAAGATTAGATCTCTTAATGTGTTAGTAATTTGTTCCCAATTATCATAGAAGAAGTCAAAAGCTTGAAAATTTTTGATCTCTTTATAATTGTCAACTGTCTCTAAAACCGATTGGGATTCCTTTTGTTTGTGTTCAAGTTTGGTCCGTTGTATCTGGATTTTCGATTTATCAACACCCTCAATATATGATTTCATAAATGTTGAAATTGCTGTTAAGAGAAGGAACAGGAAAAAAAGGGGGTTGATTTTTATGACAAACTGACCGAGCAACAATAAACTTGTGACAATCGATATAGCCAGAAATCCACTCTCCATAAGTCGAAAAACATTTATACTTGACACTTTAGCAGCCCAGATTCGCCTTGAAAAATCAGGGTCTTCATTATTATCAATTGGAATCTCTTGCATAACCCGATGCAAATTGTCCCTCATTCTTTTTTCAACAACAGGCATCGTATGGAATTGAATGAAAACTCTCTGGAAGTAAACGAGATAAAACTTCAAGGATAGAAAGTAGGCAAAATAGGCAACGAGTAAAATGATTCCCTTGGAATTAAGAATTGGGTCCCCTCTGCTGATCATAGAAAAAAGGTCTTTGGCAATAATCGCACCAACTAGAGGAGTAAATGCAATAGCTTCCCCTGCTAGAAACATTAAAATGGTGTGGAAAGGGGAGATAGAAAAAACTGTTTTGATTGCTCGAATTAAGTTTTTCAGTTGCTTCATCTTTAGCCTATACCATCGAGGGTGAAAAGTTGTCGCTGATTCTCGTATAAACTTTTATAAACACCTTGTTGATTTAATAAATCCTCATGAATTCCAGATTCAACAATTCTTCCGTCATCCAGTACATGAATCTGATCAAGATTCTTAATAATACCCAAACGGTGAGATGTTACTAGTAATGTGCGATCTGCAAAATGAGGGAGGGTGTCCTCGTAGATTTGCTTTTCTGATAACACATCCAAGCTCGCGGTTGGTTCATCAAAAATGATGAGCTTAGCATCAGAGAGCCAGGCTCTTGCTATAGCAAGTTTTTGAAGTTCACCTCGTGAAAATTTAGTTCCTTGATCCCAAGTTGGGCTCATTGGTGTATCAAGTTGGTTTGGCAAGGAGCCAATTTGTTCGTCCATCAATACAATCCTTAGGGATTCAATTAACAACTCCTCTGAAAGCCCTTTTTTATTACCTAATTCAAGAAAGTTTCTAATCGTGATTGGGTAAATCCCAAAGTTTTGAAATAAAACATGGATATTCCCCTCCACATTTCGTAAATCTGGATGGATCGTTATGCTACCCTTTGATGGTGAATAGAGACCAGCAATTATTTTGACAAGAGTGGTTTTGCCTGATCCATTCTTGCCTACTAAACCGTAATGTCTGCCTTCACCTAACTCCAGATAAAGCTCTTTTATTACAAATTTATCCTGGTTTCGATACCGATACCAACAATCTTTTAAGGAGATCAGAGTCGGAGTTGTCATTAAGTTAGAGTCTTCTTTTTGGTGTTGTCAGAAAAATCATAAATTGTTTTTGAGGATTCTTTGTAGTCACTAAGTTTCGGGAACAAATCAAAAAAAGTCGAAGACAAAACTGCAATAGAACTAAAAATCACATTAAGATAAGTAAAATTCCCAAGCCAAAAGGGTGTTGTGCTGTTTGTCCTCACCAAAGCTAACAAGCTGATTATAGAGAAGATTAGTAATATTATCTCGGATATTGATTGGTATTTGAACCGGCGGTAGGCTAATGTGGAGTTAGTCTTTGAAGCTGAGTCAAACTCATTGAGAAAGTATCTGCTAAAAAAATCAAAATAGTCAAATGTCTTCCGTTCGTGTGCGAATTCAGATTTTACCAAGACATCAGAAAAATAATTGAACCTTTTTGAATTTTTATTGTATTGTTTCCAAAAACCTTTCGTTACTTTTGCAGCTTTCATGCTAACCACAAAAGAAATTATCAAAGGTAGTAAGAGTAATGAAAGCAGAGGAACTTTCAATTGGATTGAACTAATTATCAATGCAGCTATATAAACAATCAGGCTACTCAAATTGCCATAATATTCTCTTGCATCTTTCCATTTCTCAAAATGCAATTTAGCAGTAGTGAACCTCAATGAGGTTTCAGAATTCTCGATATCTTCGAGATTTAGACCTGAAACGGTCTTTATCGCAGTTGCATCAGCCGAGAATCTATAATCTCGCTCAAACACGATATCATCATACGAATTGATTACTGTCATGACAAAAAGCATCAGCCGATTTACTACCAATTGGCGGCTAATCGTTTGTAATGCGGGTAATGAGCCCATCGCTATTGCTTTAATCGCTTGACCTATAGACCACCAAAACAATACATTTAGTATAGAAAGAATAGCAGAAGCAATAATCTTATTAAGCACACCTGTTGATATTATTTTCTTAACGAAATTCATCAGTACAGATTTCTCAAACCAGATGACTCAAAAGTGGAACAACGCCGCTTACCAGTTTTGATTTTTGTTAAAATACAGCCACCAAAGCAATCTGGTAACAATGCACAATTTTTACAATTTGGGTCGTTAAAACAATCGGCTGCTTTATACCAATTAATAACCTTGATTGGATCTAATTCAATTTCACCGGAATGGCTTAACTGACCGATCTTAGCAGAATCAATTGACATATCGTTGATACATTTCCATACCGAAAGATCTGGACATATTATTATTGTATTGACGTCGTTACAACATTCACAGGATCGATAATGGTGGTTTGATTTTAGCATAGAAAAACCCATTTTTTTGCCGTATCGTAAAAAACTTTAAGATGATCTAAATCGTTTTCGTTTTTACAGTCAAATGTTTCGGTTGAATAGATCGGTCTAATCAATAACTGGACATAAGATTTCAGCTCGGGTGAAATGTCGTTTAGCAAACTCTCAAATTGCTCTACTGTGTTATTTAACAGATTAATCCGCAGAATAAAAGAAAACGCATTATCAATTATTTTATTCTTCATAACATTATTTATTATCTCTATAAGCCTATCGTACGATCCGAAACCGTCACTAAATTTCCTTGTTGAATCATGTGAACCTTTATACCCATCAATCGTAACTTGAATCTGTTTGCATTTGGCTTCAATTAGGGAGTCCAAGAGATCGTATGTAATTAATGTTCCATTAGTAGTAAGTGAAGCTCCATAAGTAAAATGAAAGTCATTGGAAAGTTGTCCTGTAAATTGTAGGAGGTCTATAAAATCTTCCGCAAACAGTAATGGCTCACCACCAAAGAGACTAAACTCAACATGATTGTAATACTTAAAAATTCTTTGCCCAAATTGTTTCATTGCTTGAAAAAAAATAAGGATCAATATGATAATCCCGGTAACCAAAACCGATCTGTTTGACATAGCAAATACAGCAACAGCTCCAGCGAATAATAAACACAAACCTGCGAGCATCAGCGGTCTTTTAGCTTTTTGTAGAAGTTTCATGGTATTCTCCTACTTTCTTGTGAATGTTATTAATCGCAAACAGTTTTATCACGACAGGTCGGTTTCTACTGATTCTCAGTTTTATAATACTACCATCCATCCAAAAGAATAAAACCGAAATTCCGTGATAAAGATTATTAATGTAAAAACTTAGTTGAGTAAAATAAAATCTTTGAAATCCTTATCGACGTGGCTTGCTACAGGGATAAGGATTTCACTCTTTCGGAGAGGTTTTGTTGGAAGTTCTTGCAGCAAGCTGCAGGAAATGATCTATTTTAAAATTATATATCTATACGCATTATCAGGTTAATTCCACTCATCCAGAAGGATTGCCCGTGAGGGGGCGCCTTCTCGCCCGCCCAATTTCAATGGCAAAGCAATTAATTGATAATCGCCAGGCTCAACTCCTTCCAGAGTAATCCCTTCCAGCACCACGATCCCAGCCCTCAACAACGGCAAATGACCACCCTCCGGATCATCAAAAACCGCCACAGACATGTAGTCAATCCCCACCAATTTACAGCCTGTTTCAGCCAGGAACTCGGCACCACTGGCATCCAGTGCAACATAGTTTTCGTGAAAAGAATGGGGGTCCGCCTTCACAAGTTCACTGTTTGCTGTTTTGAACAAGACTCGTTCCACTCCCTCAAGTGCCATCGTCGCTAGAAAAGCAGCGCTAATAACCTTAACCTCAGGAGGTACAGAAACAACTCTTGCTCTGCCAATTAAAATATTCAGGTCGAGATCATCCAAGTTCTGCCCCTGATCCAAAAAATGACTGGGCATATCAATATGAGTCCCCGCGTGAGCGCACATGTGAATTTCCGTCAGGTTGACCAGCCCGCCCTGGCTAATCTGTGAGAGCCAATTCAGCCTTACTTCCGGGTCACCAGGCCAAACCGGCATACCGTTTCGTATTGTCTGAGTAATGTCATATATTCGCATTCTTGGGGCCTTTCTGACAGGATTATACCTTTCTGATAGGTAATGATAGTCAGAAGCGATAAAATAGATATTAATTGAGGTAGCAATGAGAAAAGTATACATTTCTGGCCTTGGCCAGGTACCTGTCACAGAAAACTGGGAGAAATCAATAAGGGAACTCGCTGGTGATGCTGCTCTGCTTGCAATGCAGGATGCAGATATTGGCTATCCAGATGCCCTCTATGTTGGCAACATGATGGCTATCACAGCAAACAGGCAAGCCCAGCTTGGCACGATGATGTCCGACTGGCTCGGCTTCCACCATAAACCCGGATTGGCTGTCGAAGCTGCCTGTGGATCAGGAGCGGCAGCTTTTCGGGCAGCCGTAATCGCCATCGCGTCAGGTGAAATCGAGTCTGCCCTGGTCATCGGGGTCGAAAAAATGACAGATTCACCTGGATCAGAAATTACTGCCAGCTTGGCAACAGCCGCTGATGCTGAGCTCGAAAGCGATTTTGGGCTGTCCTTCGTCGCTATCAACGCCTTGATCATGCAGCGCTACATGTACGAATATGGCTGGCGGCATGCAGATTTTGCGGATTTTTCACTCAATGCCCATGCTAACGCTGTCCACAACCCATACGCTCGTTTCCAGAAAGCAATTTCCAGGAAGTCTTTTTTGGAAGCGCCCATGGTTGCTGAACCAATCAACCTGATGGATGCTTCCCCGATCGGAGATGGCGCAGCTGCTATTGTGCTTACCAGTCAGCCACTTTCTCACAATCACCCCCAAGTCTTTGTTGCGGGGTCTGCCTCCTGCACAGACACCCTCTCGGTCCAAAACCGGAAAACACCCACATTCCTGACTGCTGCTGCCAACTCAGCGAACCGCGCATATGCGCAGGCTGGCATTGGACCGCATGATATTGGTGTTTTCGAATACCATGACGCATTTTCGATCATGGCAGCCTTATCGCTTGAAGCTTGCGGTTTCGCCGAGCCTGGTCGCGGTCCTCAATTGGCTTTGGAGGGCAAGATCAAATTCGATTCTGAGATACCTGTTGCCACCATGG
Organism: Anaerolineaceae bacterium UBA1363; assembly: GCA_002306055.1. Taxonomy (GTDB): domain Bacteria; phylum Chloroflexota; class Anaerolineae; order Anaerolineales; family Anaerolineaceae; genus Mesolinea. Next base: position 52,463 of record DBRR01000019.1, on the reverse strand, counting down.
GTGGGCTTAAAGCCCGGGGGCATCCAGTCGGAGCTACCGGGGTCTATCAACTCCTCGAGGTCACGCAGCAGCTTCGCGGATCTGCTGGTGCCACTCAAGTAAAACGCACCAAATACGGTATGGCACAAAACATTGGCGGTTCGGGTTCGAATATCACTACCCACATCCTGCAGCGTGAATGATAAAATCATTAGGTACTCCAAATTCATCGAGATCAAGGAGATCATCTAATATGGAATTTCACATCACGCGTGCAGCCCGGGATAAGTACCAATTTGATGAACTTCTATTTTCTTACAATGGCAATGTCATCTTTGCCAATTTCCAGGCATCTCGCAACTTTGCCCACCGGATGAATCAGCAGCGAACGAATGTTTCTGATCCCAGCATCTATGTTGCGCCGGGACAGATCAATGCCCTGGGCCTGATAGACGAGGTTTTTCATCTCGTCATCAATCAATACTATGAGACAAACGGCACAACCCTGCGCCATGCGCTTTACACACACTTGGAACAATCGCTTGGCAAACCCAGGTTATTGGCGACCTTGAAATCCTTCAACCAACAATTTCCTCCTGTTGCTGTCTACACAGGTGAACAAACCGTTGACGCATATCTAAACGAAAGCACCGATGGCGTGCCCAACGCTGAAAATACTGTCGAAGAAATGCTTCTCACCTGGTTGACTAACGTCAACCCAGCAGCTAATTCCTATCGTGAACTCTTTGATGACACGCTTCTCTATAAGAACAGCGCCTATCCACAAATTGTGGACGGCATCCAGATCTTCTTCAAGAATCAACCGGTTTTTGGACCTGAAAAGCAGGACCTGGTTACCATGCTGCGTACGCCTTCCCTGGTTGCGCCAACTTCATTGACGGGTCAACTCGAGTACATTCGTAGCAATTGGTCTGAACTGCTGGGTTCGCTGCTCTACCGCTTGCTCGGTGGTCTCGACCTGCTCTCAGAAGAAGCCCGAGCGCTCCTGATTGGCGCGGGTGGCGGACCCGGGCCTACGATCGTCCCGGAATATGGCAAAGTCGACGCATGGGGCGAGAAACTCAGTGAAGAGGAAAATTTCAGCCCGGATAGTGACTGGATGCCAAAAGTGGTCATGATAGCCAAAAACACTTTCGTTTGGCTTAATCAGCTTTCAAAGCAGTATGGCAGGCAGATCGAGCGCCTGGATCAAATCCCGGATGAAACGCTCGACCAACTGGCAAGTTGGGGCTTCACCGGTCTATGGCTGATTGGTCTTTGGGAGCGGAGTGAGGCTTCACGCCGGATCAAGCAAATGTGCGGCAACCCGGATGCAGTTTCTTCCGCGTATTCCCTCGCCCGTTATCAGATTGCTGAACGGCTCGGTGGAGAACTTTCTTACCAGAACCTCAACCAGCGCTGTACGGCTCGCGGTATTCGGCTTGCGAGCGATATGGTGCCCAACCACATGGGGATCGATTCAGATTGGGTTTACGAACATCCGGATTGGTTCATTCAATCCGATCAAAGCCCTTTCCCAGCCTATACTTTCAATGGACCGGATCTCTCCACCAGACCTGGCATCAGCATCAACCTGGAAGATCATTACTACTCCCGCAGTGACGCTGCGGTCGTCTTTAAGCACTATGACCACGGAAATAGCAGAACGCGCTTTATCTATCACGGCAACGATGGCACCAGCATGCCGTGGAATGACACGGCGCAGTTAAACTATCTCATCCCTGAGGTACGCGAAGCGGTCATTCAGACCATTCTCTCAGTTGCCCGGAAGTTCCCGATCATTCGCTTTGACGCAGCCATGACCCTGACCAAGAAGCATTTTCAGCGTCTATGGTTTCCCCAACCAGGCAGCGGTGGAGATATTCCTTCCAGGGCAGAGTATGCCATGACGCGAGAAGCCTTCGATGCTGCCATGCCAGAAGAATTCTGGCGGGAAGTGGTTCAGCGGGTTGCTGCGGAAGTACCCGATACCCTGCTGCTAGCAGAAGCATTCTGGCTGATGGAAGGCTACTTTGTGCGCACCCTCGGTATGCATCGGGTTTATAACAGCGCTTTCATGAACATGCTCCGCAACGAAGAGAATGAAAAGTACCGCCAGTTGATCAAAAACACCCTGGTTTATGACCCTGAGATTCTCAAGCGCTACGTGAATTTCATGAACAACCCGGATGAAAAAACCGCTGTCGAGCAGTTTGGCAAGGGTGATAAATACTTCGGCATTTGTACTCTGCTCTCAACGATGCCTGGCTTGCCCATGTTTGGTCACGGTCAGATTGAAGGTTATTCCGAGAAATATGGCATGGAATACTACCGTCCTTACTGGGATGAAACTCCGGACCAGGATCTGATCCATCGTCACCAGGCAGTCATCTTCCCCCTGCTCCACCACCGCAAGTTATTTGCCAACGTTAATCGTTTCAGGCTGTATGATTTCCATGCCGACGGTGGTGCAGTTAACGAGGATGTGTTTGCTTATACCAATCACCAGGATGGTCAATCGGCACTGGTTGTCTACCACAACAAGTTTGCCGAAACTTCAGGTTGGATTCACACATCTGTTCCTTACCTCGTGAAACAAGGCAGTGAAGGTCACCTTGAAACCCAAAATCTGGCGGAAGCTTTGGGATTGAATGGCAATTATACTGACCTGGTTTTATTCCAGGATCAATATTCCAAGCGCTATTACCTCCGAAGACTCCAGGAATTGCGCGAACAAGGTCTGTTCGTCACACTGCAATCCTATGCCTGCCAGGTTTTCATGAACTTCAAGATCGTTTCCGGTCTCCACTACGAGCAATTATTCCAACGGTTAAACGGACGCGGAGTCACGGATCTGGATAGAGCAATAGACGAAATTGTGCATGAGCACTTACTAAATCCATTGGAGCAGGCATTAAGCTTTACCAACCTTCACGAACTGACAGTAATGGGTTCTGACCCTGGAAATGCTCTAAATGAGCAGATACTGATCGATCGAAACCTTGCCTGGCTCGATCAGGCTGATTCTGCAGCCAGATCTATCATGGGTTATCCCATTCACGATCGGGAAGCAGCACATCAATCCTGGACCAAACAACTTAAAATCTTGACCTCGCTGGAAGAATCAACCGAAAAACTCGGTCTGGCAGCTAGTAAAACTGGTAGCGACCTAAGCCAGACTCTGCTTGATGGGATCAAGAAGGATCCCCGTAAATCTTTACTTCTACTTGTGTGGAATTTCTTCAGCAATCTTGCTGGTTCAATCGAAGAGCAGGATGTAGACGCCATCAATCGACAGATAGCCGATCGCCGACCTGTCAGTGAATTAATTGCATCGAAATTAAAGGAATTTGGTTTCAGCGACTACGAAGCCTATCGGGGTAGTCAGGCGGTCCGCTGGCTGCTAAACCAGGTTTCGGTCATCGATGAGGATACTACCAGCCAGAAATTCCTTGAATCGCTCCTAGCAGATTCGGTCGTAGCGGACTATCTTGAAATCAACACCTATAACGGCATTCGTTGGTTCAACAAGGAAAAGTTTACCGATCTTCTCTGGTACCAACGGGCTGTCAGATTTGTGCGACTGGCATCCGTAAATCTCGAATCCACAGAGGCATTTGCAGCCATCCTCTTACAGGAACGGTTGTTCAAAGAAATTGAAAAGGCCGTTGAAGATTCAAGTTACCAGTTGGACCGGTTAATTGAGCATCTTGCTTAATCCGTTTTGCTCATTTTCTGCTCGAATTAAGGTCTGAGAAAGGATAGTATCTGCTCTCAGACCTGTTTTTTCACTTCGAACCTGGGCCATTTCCTCGATTATCGAGGGGTCAATTTGTTCTCCGGTAGCCTGCTGAGTAAGCCAGATGGCCTTCGCCGCATACGCAATATTGTTCTGCGGTTCTATGCGGTGAAATTCATCAAAGAACCAGCCGCAGGATGTAAACATGCGCTGGCATTCATACTGTGCTCTAAGCAGAGTGCTGAGTTTGTTCAGATTTTGTTCGTCCAAGTCTGGCGCACCATACTCGTTGCAGACTTCTTCCAGTTTTTTCTTTCCGTGTTTCAGTTGCACCATTTGATTCCGAACTTCCCACGGATTAGAGACCAGTTGACTCGCATGTGTTTCGTATACCGAGTCCACCCAGGAGGAAATATGCCTCATCGCGTTGAAAAAGGGCTTCTTCCATCTGGCGCCAGGAGTACATGCGCATTCAGTGGACCAGCGATTGACTCCATGCATACACGACCAGGATGATGGCTCAATCAAGATTGCATAAGCCTCAGGCTTGTGATCAAGCAGCCATAATCCAGGCCACGACCACTCTATCCCATTCCTCGCACCTCCTCCATCGAGAATATACCGCAAAAAATGGTCGCGGAACACTTGATGATGACCGTAAAGCTCTCCATCACTGGCGATCAGGTTAAAATGCGAAGTATCCATCCCCTGGTGGAAGCGAATTGAGGACAAAAACTCATCGCCATTCTCAGTCGCTTTGGGTATGAAACTGACCTCGGTACTCAGTTCACGATGGTAAGGGAAAACAATGAACGGTTTTCGTCCATCTGGAAGTTCGACAAAATAAGGACCGGGTTTTGATTCTAAGGGCTGAACTTGCCAGGGAGCCAGTATGGTAAACTCCAGGCCACAATCCTGCAGAACGCAAAGGGTTTCGATATCAACTGCTGTTTCAGGTAACCAAATCCCTTGCGGTCGATGACCGAAGCGATAAACAAAATCCTCCACACCCCATCGTACATTGGTGACCTTGTCGCGATGTGGAAGCAACGGCAGAATGCTGTGATTGTAGCCCTGTGCCAGGCCGTTACCGACACCAAACTTCAGGAAATTGGCTCGCTCCAGTTCAACGATGCTTTCGGCAACGTCCGGGGCAAAGTCCCACATCCAGTCAAACAAGGTTGGCCCTATGTTAAAACTTATCTTGCCAAAGTTACCCATACGGGCATTCGGTTCATAGCATTCAGCCAGAATCTTTTCATTCCAGTTATGGAATGGTTCAGCACCTCGCTCGTCCGGAATATAGTTGGAAATCGGATCTTCCCGCGGGGGTTGGTAGAAATGTCCATGAACGCAAAGTGGCATCGCTTTATCTCCTCAGAGTTGTGTTTAGATAGTCAATTTTATGCTTCATGCGGGCTGGATTGATACCGAAGTTGCGCGGCATGCTGTCCAGATCACAAGTTCGGTTTTCAGCCAGGTAATCCATCCAAAAAACGGTAGTCGGAAAGTCCTTGATCCGATTCTCGAGTAACTGGGTCAAAAAGCTTAACTGAACAGGGTTAAAGTCCACGTATCGCCGCCTCAACTTCAGTTGCGTGCCAATCAACTTCATCACATCCAGAAAAGGAAGGTGTTCTGGCCCACCCACCTCTATGATCGCGTTTTCAGTTGAAGGCAAGTCCAATGCCCAGATCAGACTGGTAACCAAGTCCTCCACCCAAAGAGGCTGGACTAATGTGCTGCCATCACCAGGCACCAAAACCAAGCCGGGAGACATCTTGATCAATCTTGCCAGGTTGATCGTGAAGTTATCGCCCTCACCATAAACCATGGAACTACGGATTATTGTGTAAGTTAAACCAGATTTCCGGATAATGCTCTCCGCTATTCCTTTGGCTTTCATCAATCCATAAGCGGAGGCTCTATCTGCTCCTAAATGACTGAGGTAAAAGAATCGCCTGACACCGGCTCGCTTGGCGAGACTTGTCAACCGATCAAGGTCATTTACCTCGGTTTCCATCAGGTTGGCCTTTACACCAGCCCGCTCCACCCCAACAAGGTGATAGATCACCTCCACTCCTCTCAGAGCAGAACTAACTCCACGTTCATCCTCCAAGGAGCTCAATGCAACGTTTATGCCAGTTTGTCTGGGAAGGTTAGCCTGATCTATACCGGGCTGCAAGAGCAAACGATATGGCATTCCCAGTTCAGCGAGATGACGGACCAAATAACTGCCAATGAAACCAGTCCCACCAGTTACTAAAATCATGGCGGCATTATAGCAGAAAAACTTATTTGGCATATTACTTGCACAATAAATGTAAGGCAAAATGTGACATGGACGGATGATGACATGGAAAAACGACTGGGCTTTCATTACTTTCAGGATTATGACCATTATCAAATGCGGGACCTTGAGCTTTGGATTCCAGAACTTGCATCTTTAAAAGCTTCCTGGCTGGTACTTAAAGCTCCCCTAACCGCTGCCATTCCCGAAGAATTCATAACGGGCTTGATCCAGGCAGGCATCCAGCCGATCTTGCACTTTGACTTTCAGGTGAATAGTGCTATACGCCCGGAGGATTTGCGCGTTTTGCTTTCATCCTACTCACGTTGGGGCATAAAATATGTAATCTTCTTTGATCGCCCTAACACCAAGGTTGCCTGGACCGATGGGAGTTGGTCCCAGGGAGACCTCGTGGAGCGGTTTCTTGATCGTTATTTACCTTTTGTCAGCCTGGCTGAACAAAATATTATTCCTGTCTTTCCCCCTTTGGAACCAGGTGGTGATTATTGGGATCTGTCATTCCTCAAAAAGGTCCTGCAACTGGTTCAACAACGGCGCTCATTTGACTTCAGCTCAAATTTCCATATGGCAGTCAGTTCCCAGACGTTTGACCATCCCCTCGATTGGGGTGCGGGTGGCCAGGCGCATTGGAAAACCCCGCGTCCATATAGCAAGGTGGATCTGGGTGAAGAAGATCATATTGGCTTTAACACCTGGCAGTGGTATGCTGACCTGGTCAAAGAGGTTATCAATGTCAACCCCAAGTTTTTCCTCTTTTACTATGGCATGTCGCGCGTAATTGGGGATAAGCTGGACACCAATAACAGTTTCGAACAGATGGTTGATATTGCCCTCTCGCTGTCTGAAGAAACCGCCAAAGCTAATGCCCTGCCTGATACCGTTTTGGGCTGCTGCTTCTGGTTATTGAGCGCAGCTGAGAATGATCCCCACGGTAAAACCTCGTACTTTGACACAGCAGGAAAGCCAAAAGAAGCAGGTATCCCTGCGTTCAAGCAAAAGATAGAAGAAAGCAACAAACAAAAGCAGGAATATGCAGTCTCTAACCGACTTGCGGAATGGATTTATCCAATTGACCACTATCTGCTCTTGCCTTCCTATGATTGGGGTATTCCTGAAAACACGCTTGACCGCATCCGACCTATCATCCGGGATGCCCGCCCAACGATTGGTTTTTCCGTCATCGAAGCCACAAATGCCCGAAAAGTTACCGTTTGGAACGAGAATGGGGCATTTTCCGAACATGATATCCAACTATTACGTGAAGCTGGTTGCCTGGTTGAAGAACAACTTATCAACAGCATCGGCATCACCGTCTGAACGAGGAGAACAAAATGAACAATTATTCCACTTATACCAGTCAGGTCCCACTCAACACAGCATTACCCAAGATTGTTGTCCTCGGTTTGGGTGGTGGCGGTTCCAATGCGATCAATCGCATGATTGAGAGTGGCATGCAAGGCGTTACCTTTATCGCTGCAAACACCGATGCACAAGCATTGGCGAACAATATGGCTCCCAACAAGATTCAGCTTGGTCCAAAATCCACGCGTGGATTAGGGGCTGGCGGACTGCCGGTAATCGGTGAAACCGCTGCCGAAGAAAGCACAAAGGAGTTAGCCAACTTACTACATGGCGCAGATATGGTCTTTCTGACAGCTGGAATGGGTGGCGGGACTGGCACCGGTGCAATTCCGATCGCTGCCAAAGTTGCCAAAGCCTCTGGCGCAGTGACGATCGCGATTGTTACCAAACCTTTCTCGTTCGAACTCGGACGTCGTCAGCGCAATGCTGAAGAAGGTCTTGCCAAATTGAAGGAATACGTCGATACTCTGATCGTCATTCCCAATGACAAGCTCATAGAAATTGCCCCCCGTGATCTCCCATTGGAATTGGCGTTTACACTTGCCGACGATGTCCTGCGCCAGGGTGTCCAGGGTATTTCCGAGCTAATTACAGAAACCGGCCTGATCAATGTTGACTTCTCCCACATTAAGAACATTATGACGCGCGGCGGCGGTGCCCTGATGGCAATTGGCACTGGCAGCGGTCCGAATAAGGTGCAGCAGGCAATCGAAAAAGCGCTGCATCATCCACTTTTGGACGATATTGACCTTTACAGCGCTACTGGAATGATCGCCAACTTTACCGGCAGCAGTAATATGTCTTTCAAGGAGGTCACAGATGCCCTTCATACGCTCCAGCAAGCTACCGGCTCACATGCCGACATCATTCCTGGAATTATTACAGATCCACGCATGGAAGATCGCGTTCAGTTGATTTTGATTGTCACGGGTATAGGCAAAAAACCTGAACAGACACTTGCAGATGCTTTTGAAAAATCCCCTGCACGATTTGAACAAGAAGAGACCAGTAGTAATTCAACCTATCAGGAAAAAGAAAGCCCTGTCCCGGAAAATTTCAATGAGATTAGTTTATCAAGCTATGGAAATCAGCCCAACATGACTGACAATTTGTCAGTCCCAGCATTTCTTCGTAGAAGGCAGAATAACAAGTAGGTTAAGTATGAAAGCAAGCTCCATACAAAAGGTTTCTGACAAAGTCAGCGCCAAGTACCCCAAATTGAGCGGGAAGCACCCAAAAGTGACGGAACAGTCTCCCGGGCGTTATCTGCTCATCTATGCTTTTGCAGATGAATTACCAGGCGGAAAAACTATCCACCAACAAGTACGAGTCGTGGCAGACGAAGAAGGTAATATCAGTAAGATGTCCGTCTCAAGAGGGTAATATGGAGCGCTCTGTCTTATCCCCACGCACATTATTCTTTAAAAAGTCCGGCAAAGCCAGTCGGAGTTCAAGTAACCCCACAAATGGTCATCAGGATATCCGGTTATCCTTTGACACACAACGAATTCAGAGAGCAAAGTCTCCGGAACCCGTTGAATCCATCCTGCTGAATGCATCATACACCCAGGAATTGAGTTATCAACCAACCGTGCCAGTAAGAACTAAGTCCATAGATCCGGAATTACAACAGGGAGATACTCTGGCAAATCGGATCGGACGCATTGATGCTTTTTTCAATCTCTGCGACGGGGTTAATGATAGGAATTCTAATTTCCTTAATCTTGTAAACACGCTTAATTATCCAGAAGTGATTGCGCTTTTTACCAGCTCGATCACTTTTTCGTGACTCCAATCAGGTTCAATTGCGAGTACCTGCAGCTTTTCGGTATGTGAAACAGTTTCTCCAGGTTTCAATTCCGTCCAGGGGCTCAAACCCTCCAACTCCAGCATATACGTATCAAAGTAAACTTCAACATTGCTCCCCAGATCAGGGAAATCATATGCACTTAGATCTTCTTTGTTGAAATCAAAGGTCTTGATCACCAAAGATTCCCCTAACCGATATGCGAGCCATGGATTACGGAGATATGTTCCAACCTTCTGCTTGGAAAGGGTACGTTCCTGGTGGAATTCGATCCATTCAGAACGCCAGGTAAATGCCGGGTCCGAAAACAAGGTATAGTCCCACAGGTTTATTTGTCCGCTTGCAGAAAGTGTATCAGAAGGTGATATTGCCTTGGAAATTGGCATATATCCCACCCCACCCGGTGCAAAGGTTGTGATGCCCCAGGACGCTGTCCGAAGTACTTGATCGCTTGCATTTCTTATCTGGTTAATTAATTCAAATTCATTAGTATTTGTGGCTACGCGCATTATTAGCGATTTTTCGACCTCAGGAATTAACGAAACCTTAAAACAGATCTCATCTGAAGAAATAACTTCCACCTCGACAGGATCATTGTCCGGTATGTAAGATGTTACAGGGTCTTCCGGCGCATACCAAACACGATGACCGCCAACAAGCCGCCAATCATCGCCTCCCACCCTGCCTATTTGCTCTTCAAATAGCTTCAGAAGGTTTTCACCATTTCCACGGCTTAGATGCACAATCCGAGGACCTATATCCGCGGTTGCGATCATTCTGCAATCGCCCGATTCAATTTGGTAACAGTTCTTCCAACCTTGATATTCCAATTGTTTCATTTAACCTCATAAACCTATCGTAGTCCTGGAAATAATCATGTATAATCTACTCATAATTGCAATAAAAGAGGATATTTATGGGTTCAGGTGATTATAATGCCTGGAAGACTTACTGGGCAAATCTCGAGGTAACAGCTTCCGATCTTCAACAGTTGGCAAACTATTTGTTCGAAAAAGAAGAACCTTTAGGTGTCGATGGTCTTGTTCAAGTGCTGATTAATCAGCGCTTAACAGAACGGGAAGCTGAGAGAAAGTCGAAGTTGGAGACAGCTGGCGAAGTTTATCTTCCCAGTAATTCTTATGAAGTTGGCACAAAAGTGAGTTTTCCGGAATACGATCGGAAACAAGCCAATGTCATTTCGAACCGCCCTGGCGAGAACGTGGCTATCGGTGACTTTACAGTAACCGAAGTGGAGTTTGAAGATGGTACCCGCAGTTCTTTTGCCACCAATCTGCCCAATCATGCATTAAATACCAAGGTTTACAAAAGCAATGACGAGGATGTGGAGAATCCGGTTGAGATCTACAACAAGTACGCCCCGGCTCTCAGAACAAAGCTCCGCAAAGCACTTGAAAATCAATCGGAGCTTGTCCGCATCGCGGACACCTGGTTCCCTCGGTCTTTACTGATCGACGTTGGCAAAGGATATCTCAATCTTGCTGAAGCCATCCTCGATTCTCACGAAGGGGGTCCTTTAGGCATTGAGCTTTTGATGAAGGAGCTGGAACTCAACGCAGAACCTCAAAATCAAAAATTGCTCGAATTCTCTTTGAATTACGCACTACAAGAAGACCCCCGTTTCGATGAAGTCGGGACGACCGGAGAGATCTCCTGGTTCCTTAAGCGGCTTGAGCCAGAATCGGTCCTTGAGCCGCCCATCTACATCCGCGCAAATTCCATCATTCCTCTTGCGGATTATCTCGGTGAAGAATCCTATAAGTTACTCTATGACCTCGATGATGAATTATCCTTTACCAACGATGAAATTGATGAAGTTGATCGGGTTGATTCTGTCACAATTACTCTTACATATCCCCATTGGCGCAGTGGCAGCATTCCTGTAACGCCAAATTCCAACCGCGTGCTGCCTTCAGCCCTCGAGTCTGAAAACATCAAGATCACTTTTATTGACAAGCAAACTCAGCAGCGAATCTCCGCTTGGGTAGTACGCTCTCATAATTATGTCGTAGGATTGAGAGAATGGTTTGAGGAAAAAAACCTCATTCCTGGCAGCAATATTGAGATCAGCGCAACCAAGCACCCAGGCACTATGCTTATCTCGGCAGAGAAAAAGCGCTCCAACAAAGAGTGGATCAAAACCGTCCTAATAGGCGCTGATGGCGGACTGGTGTTTGCGCTTCTTCGGCAACCTATCTATGCTGGTTTCAATGAGCGAATGGCTATCGCTATTCCCGACCAGGATGGGCTTGACAAAATCTGGCAGGATCGCCTCAGCAGGAACATCCCGATCAAATCAGACGTTTTCCGTATGATGAATGAACTTTCTAAACTGAACAGTCAGCATCACGTTCATTTTATTGATCTCTATGCTGCAATTAATGTCATCAGGCGCACCCCGCCCATGGAGTTATTCGAAACTCTTTCGTCCAATCCAGAGATTGTTCATGTTGGCGATCATTACTATCACCTGGTAGACCAAGGAAAGGAATAATCTGGATGCTGAATAAATCTAGTCTCATAAAACCTGACCTGAACACGAAGTTTCGGGTCGATCTTGACTGGTGGAAATCGCAGGACCAGAACTGGCGCCATGCTTTAGTAACTTTCATGTGCCCGACACACCAAGCACTTTTTGCTCAATCAACTGATGCTCAGGAAATGGACTTGGTCAATCCCGAAACGGGTGAAGTAACACGCGGCGATGGTCTCATCCAAACCCTGGTAGACCACTGCGCCAAGCAGGAAGGATTCATCACTGCCAATGCCCCACTAGTCGATTCCGTTTTCAAGGTTTTTATCGTAAACCATAACCAACCGCTTAACGCGATCGAGTTATCTGAACGTATTGGAAGACCTGCCGACACTATATTACGTACGATCGGTGGTAGCCGGGTCTATAAAGGTATTCGTCCCGTTTGATCCCGCCGGAAAAGCAGTATAATCAAAGCCCGTTTGCTCCTGTAGCTCAATGGATAGAGCACCAGTCTTCTAAACTGTTGGTTGCGCGTTCGAGTCGCGCCAGGGGCATTTTTAATGATACATTACCTTATATTTTCTAGCCTTGCAAGCTTGGGTTCGGGAGATAATAACTTCAGAATTAGCAGAAAGGAATGAAATGAACCTGATAAAGAGATGGCTTGTTTTTATGTTGGCACTTTTTGTAGCTGCCTGGTTAATCCCTGGCATCCATGTCGAAAATGATGCTTGGGTTGCGTACGCTATAACCGCTGCAATCCTGGCATTCTTGAATGCGATCCTCCTGCCAATCCTGAGAGCGCTTTCGTGTGGACTGATCATTCTCACGTTGGGGTTGTTTAGCCTCGTGCTGAATGCAGCGATGTTTATGCTCTCAGCTTACCTGGCACAGACATGGTTCCATGTAGGGTATGTTGTCGACAATTTTTGGTCAGCCTTGCTTGGCTCGCTCATCGTAAGCGTCATATCAATGCTTTTCTCCTCTGATGAGAAGAGGAAAAAAGAGGAAATTTGACTTTTCTGATAGAAAAGACAAAAACTGCCCAGCATGGCAGATTTGCCTGAGGATTAATTGACCAAACTCAGGAAGTTCATGAATAGAGGCATCTCAAACAAGAAAAACTGGAAATGAAACCACTCCGATTCAAAGAAACAGGAAGAGCCACGTTTTTGATAATTATATGTGTAATAAGGTAGTTCCAGATCTGAAGTATGGGTATCCGCAAGGAGCATTTCAATGGACGAAGACTATTTAAAAAAGGTTATCAAGTTTCAAAAGGATGAAATGACCGGCTATGTGATTTATGGTAAATTGGCTGGTTTGATTAAAGATCCTCACAATTCTGAGGTCCTTCGTGAAATGTCAGCTACTGAGATGCGCCATTATCAATTTTGGAAAAAGATCAGTAATGTAGAAGTTAAACCAAATTACCTTAAAGCGTTTTTTTCGGCATTAATGGCACGTGTCTTGGGAATAACTTTTACGATTAAACTACTCGAAAAAAACGAAGCCGCGGGCTCTGCCGAATATGCAGTTTTTGATTCGGTGGTGCCAGGAGCTGCTCAACTCGGAAAAGATGAAGAAGAACACGAAAATTCACTAGCAGGGATGATCAAAGAAGATTTTCTATCGTATATGGGTTCCATAGTATTAGGTCTTAACGATGCATTAGTTGAACTGACTGGCACATTGGCAGGGTTAACATTTGCACTGCAAACTGGCAAACTGGTTGCGATTAGTGGCTTGGTAACCGGTATTGCAGCTTCTTTCTCAATGGCGGCCTCAGAATATCTTTCGGCTCGAGCAGAAAACAATCCTAAGGCTATCCGATCAGCGCTCTATACTGGCCTTGCCTACATAATCACCGTTATTTTACTCATCCTGCCGTATCTTTTGATACCTCAGCATGATACGGGTATCTACGTCAGCCTTGGTGCGACTTTATTAATCGCGGTGTTGATTATCTTTGGCTTTAATTTTTACATATCTGTAGCAAAAGACTTGTCGTTTAAACGGCGTTTTCTTGAGATGTTCTTAATCAGCATGGGTGTGGCAATATGTTCCTTTGGTGTTGGTTTGTTGGTGAGAACTGCCTTTGGGGTTGAGTTATAAATTCCTTTGTAGGTTAAAAAATTGTCGCGAATTAAAGAGAAGGAGAGTCCTTCATACTTGATTTCTTGATTATGCTCACAGTATGTATTTGTAAAGATTCGGGGTATCGGCTTTTATTTTCACTAAGCAACATTTTGATTGACTGCGGCACACTTTTTTCGATTAATACTAATAAGGGGACGTTGAAAAATAAGAGGATTAATTGACCAAACCCATGAAGTTCAATAATAAAGGCATCTCAAACAAGAACTGAAAATGAAACCCCATCCCAATTCAAAGAAAGAGGAAGAGACGCGTTTTTGGCGATTTTTTATAGGATCGGGTGCGGTTCGACAGGTTGATTTTTTTGAAGAAATTACGAGAAATTGTAGATTGGGAATATTTCACGAAGAGGTTGATCTAATTATACAGGGACGAACCTGAATTCGCCCTCACCTACCTGACTAATCTCTTTGTATTGAATAAATGAGATCCCAATACGGATACAAGGGAGAAATGACCATAGTGTACAAAAAAAGGAATCAATGATTAGTTTTGTAGACTCTTTTTGCTCCCTTTCGTGTTACTCAAGAGTATTTCGGTTCAAGTTATCGCCTTCTGACAAGAAATTTTCTGGTTTTTAGTAATTTCTATACAACCTCAGTTTTTGTCTTTAAGTTGCTTTATTTAAAACATATGATACAATACCGTCTGTTAAATTCAGGAATAAGCCTGAAACCAACCTTCCACTCCTGCCCGCCAACGGCGAAAAGCAGGAGCAAACCCGAGGAAAGGAGCCTCGACACGTATGCACAATTATGAACTCATTTTTATTCTCCAGGCTGATCTGGACGAAGCATCTCTGAACACCATAGTGGATAATGTGGAAACCCTCATTAAAAACAACGGTGGTGAGATTGCCAAGATTGATCGCTGGGGCAAGCGCAGACTAGCTTACCCCATTAATAAAGCCAATGAAGGCTACTATGTATTGGTAGACTTCAACTACAAACCCGAAGAAGTTGCCGGCCTCAAACGCACTTTAGGCTACAACGAACAGGTTCTGCGACACATCGTTGTCCGCAAAGCATAACAGGAGTTAACATGACTGAAAGCAGATTCTCAGATCGCGGTGACCGCTCTCAAAACGGTGAACGTAGCGAACACCCTCGCCGCTATATTTCCCGCCCAAAGTTTTGTCAGTTCTGTTCTGACAAGAACCTTGTCATCGATTACAAAAACGTGGAGTTAATGTCTCGCTACATCAACGAGACCGGAAAAATCCGCCCTCGCCGCCAAACTGGCGCCTGTGCCAAACACCAGCGTGAGATTGCCAGAGCTATAAAGAATGCCCGCCACATCGCCTTACTTCCTTTTGAAGGTGATTTTTGGACTGAAAACAATTAGGTCGGGTGATTAAGTATGGCTAAGAAAACAGAGCGCCCAAAGCTTGATACCCGAAAGCACGTTGCTCGTAAAGAACGCGAAGAAAAACAAATCAAATCCGCTTTAGTGGTGACTGGCATAGTCATCGGGCTTGCATTACTTTTGTTGGTCTATGCCGTGGTCGACAATTTCATCGTCAAACCCAATAAAGTTGTTGCTCGTGTGGGGGATGCTGTAATTAAAGCGGATGATTTTGAGGCAAATGTGATTTATACCCGCCTAAACATGCTCTCCACTGCCAATAATTATGCCTATTATGCACAAATCCTGGGGGATTCTGGCAGTCAGTTTAAGTCCGCGGGTATCGAAATAATTGCACAATTAAATGACCCCGAGCTCCTTGGGGAAATTGTACTCAACCAGATGATCGATGATCAACTCATTCGCGAGGAAGCTGCCAAACGTGGCATAACTGTCTCTGATGAAGAAATCCAGGACGCGTTACAATCGTCCTTCGGTTTCTATCCGATGGGAACCAAAACCCCAACCATCACTCCCACGATTGTCAACACTCCAACCTGGTCGAGTGAGCAATTTGAATTGATCAAACCCACGGATACCGCCACCCCTGCGCCTACATCCACTGCTACACCCGAAGGATGGGAACCCACCCAGGCAGCGACAGCTACCAGCGAAATTCAAGCCACTCCTGAGGCAACCACCCCAACAGTAGAGCCAACCGCCACAGAAATTCCTACTGTTACCCCAACACCAACTGTCTATACGACAAAACTGTACGGTAAGGAACTTGGCAATTATCTCGACGACCTCAAAACTTATGGAATCAGCCGTCGGCAAATCGAGGATATCTTCCGCGCCAATTTACTCCGAACCAAGTTGATGGAAGATGTCACCAAGGATATGCTTCCCCAGGAAGAACAGGTTTGGGTGAGACATATTCTTGTCGATTCAGAGGATGTAGCCAAGGAAGTCATTGAAAAACTAAAGAACGGCGGCGACTGGGCGGCTCTAGCAGCAGAATATTCTACCGACACCTCTAATAAAGATAACGGCGGAGACCTGGGTTGGATTGGAAAGAACGACAGCTACATCCAGGAATTCAAAGATGCCGCTTTCGCGTTGAATGAACCTGGTCAAATCAGTGAGCCTGTCGAAACGACCTATGGCTGGCACATCATTCAGCTTGTCTCAAAAGCCACCAACAATATTAATGACACGAAGTTCAAACAAAACAAACAAATCTTCTTCGACAATTGGCTGCTCGAACTGCGCAATTCACGCACTGACATACAGATTGATGAAATCTGGAAGACTTTAACCCCCACCAAACCAGTTGTTCCAGCTGAACTAAGCAACTTTTTCTTCAATTAGTAGAACGATGTGATAAATGAGACCGGTAGAAAAAAACCGGTCTCATTTTTTATCTTACGTAGTTCTCATCTACTTCTTCAAGTTGAAGGGAGATAATTTGACTTGAGGAATCCTTACCCATCGTGACACCATAAATCACATCTGCAGCAGACACAGTGTTTCGATTGTGCGTAATCAAGACGAATTGCGTGTCTTTTGATAAGTCGCGCAACAGGTCAAGAAAACGCCCAACATTGGACTCGTCCAGCATCGCGTCCACCTCATCCAATACACAGAATGGCGTGGGCGAAACGCGCAAAAGAGCAAAAACAAGCGCAACTGCGGTCAAACTGCGCTCACCTCCCGAAAGCAACACCAAACCCTGTTCGCGTTTACCTGGCAATCTCGCCTCGATTTCGATGCCACCTTCAATGGGTGATTCCTCGTCCGATAGCAGTAGCCGGGCGGAACCTCCGTTGAACAACCGGGCAAACATGGCGGTAAACTCAACACTCACAGCTTTGAAGGTTTTCAGGAATTCTTCCCGCATGACTGCATCGAGTTCTTTGACCAGTTTTTCAATATCCTGGATGGCTTCTTTCAAATCAGCTGTCTGGGAGGTAAGGCTCTCGTAACGCTCTTTTACCTCGCGGAACTCGGTTTCAGCTTCAAGATTGACTGTGCCGATGCGGCGGATCTGATTCTTCTGTTGCCTGATTGCCTCTTCAATCCCTTCGGGCAGTGCCTTGATGACTGGCAGTGACTCGATAACCATGTCCGGAAAGGGTAAAGGGGTGGAATTGGAGTACTCATTTTTGTACTCGAGTTCGATCAAACCAAAATCGTCTTCGATGCGGTTGCGGAGCGCTTCAACGCGTTCCTGGTGATGCACCATTTCAAGCTTATAGTGCAAAACCAACCGCTCTTTACTGGAAAATTCCTTTTGGTTTTCACTATCTTGCTGTGATATTTGACGATTCATCTCTTCGATGATTTGCAACTCGGACCGTAAAGGATCAAGCTGCTCTCGTTGAAGCGTATCAGCACTCAGTGTCTTCTGAGCGACCAGCTCCCTGGCCTGAGAAATTTCTTTTTCGAAGGCTTCCAATGAGGTTTCGAGGGTTCTCATCCGATCCTGGTAAAGCGATAATCGCTTCTTATCGTTCTCAAGCCGCTCTGTGGCAGAGATCACGCTGACTTTACCGTGTTGGAGAGCCTGCTGCAGCACTTGTTTCTCCGTCTGGAGATAATGCACCTGGCTTTCCAATTCGATGGTATTAAATCGTTCTTTATTCGCCCTGAGGGTATGTATCTCAGCTTTTAGTTGTTCACTTTCCTGTTGGCTGGCCTTTTCCTTGCCACTTATCTCTTCGAGCTGCTGCTCAAGGTGTTTCTCTTGTGTAGCAGCCGTATTCATTTGCTGTTGCAGCCAATTTTGTTGACCATTAAGCTTATCCAACTCCAGCTGGAGGGCATTCAGTTCTTTGCGGCTTTGCTGAAGTTTCACGTTTTCGCTTTGCCGCTGCTTTAAGACCCCTTGCAGCTTGGCTTCAAGATTGCTGATATCAATCTTGCCGTGTTGTTCCAATTCACGCGCTTGCTTCAGCGCCACTTCGATTCCGTCCAATTCCTGCTGCAAGGATTTCGTAACACGGGAATAACTGATTTTGCCAGCGCCATTCGTTTTTCCCAACAACGCCATGCCGTTATTAAGCAGCACATCGCCATTCAATGTTACAAAATTTGCATCCTTGGATTCTCCCCACAGGTTGAGAGCATCATCCATCTCGCTTACTACCAGGTAACTGCCAAGTAACTGGTCTATGGATTGCTGTAGGCTTGCCTCCGTTTTCACAAGGTCAGCGGCATTTCCGAGCACACGCGGATCGTCCAAAATAACCTTTTGCCTTTGGTGTTTGCGAGCCAATTCTCCAATTATTGCAAAACGCTCCTGCGTTTTTCCAGAAAGGTCCCTCATTACGGCTTGATCGAGCTCACCTTTCACCACCAGCACGTCCACAGCCTCCCCGAGGGCTGCATTAATCGCGCGTTCGTAAACTTCCGGCACTTCGAGCTTTGTCACCAGGTCCGTTACTTCGCGTTGAAGCACTTTCCCTTTGGCCGCCTTCAGAACACCTTTAGCGCCTTCTGAAAAGCCTTCCAGGCTTTCGCGGCTCTGTTGCATCAACTCCAGGCGGTTGACAATCCGATTCTTTTCCAGGTTCAAGGTATTCAACTTGCGATTGATCTCATCGAGCGATTTTGCCAGCGCAGTCTTATCAGCTCCGTGCTTTTCAATGTCCACCTCAAGCAGGGAAATCCCCTGTTCCTGCTCTGAAATCGAGGTGACAAGTGAATTCAGTTGTTTTTCCAGTAAAGCCTTCTTGTCCAGTAGGTCCAACAGTTTTTTCTGATTGGTTTCACTGGTCTTCTTTAATTCTTCAATGCGATAAGCGTGTTCCTGCCTTCTGGCGCGGTAAATTGCCACAGATTTCTCAGATTCGAGTTGCTTTGAGCTTAGCGCTCGTTCCTCTTTTTCCAGAGCATCTTTTTGGGCTTTTATCGCTTCATATTCCTTGTTTGCAGTATCGAAACGCTCGGTGAGTATGGCCAATTCCTGTTCCTGGCGACTCTGCTCAGCCTTAAGGCTTTCGAGGATCTTCTCCTCAGACAAAATGGTTTCTTCAAGGTTTCCAGAATCCATCACCAATTGACTGCGAGATTCTTCCGCGGACCTTTTTCGAGAATCCAGGACGGCGATAGCCTGATTCTGTTGCTGGATTTCATCTCGTAGAGTTCGCAAATCGTTCATCAAGCGATCGATTGCGTTCCTTTTCAAATCGACATCCTGCCGCAGGCTTTCGATGCGTTGGCGGTCTACATCGAGAGCCGTTTTGGAATCTGCCGAGGCAGCTTCTGCTTCCGCGAGCGATTCCTGTATCTTCTCAAGCTCACTCTTGGCAACCATCCACTGGTATCCGTACCACTCACGCAAGTTGTTTTTCAGGCTTTCCTGGACCAACTTATACTCATGAACCCGTGCTGATTGTTTCTCCAGGCTGCGCAATCTCGGACGAATCTCATCGATGATATCAGAGACGCGTTCGAGATTCCGTTGGGTTGTTTCCAACCGGCGCAGAGCCTCTTCCTTCCTGGAGCGATACAATCCAATGCCGGCAGCCTCTTCAAAAAGCCTTCTCCGCTCGTCCGGTCGGATCGAAAGGGCTAAATCAACCAGCCCCTGACCGATAATCGTGTATGTTCGATCAGCAAGGCCTGTTTTAGCCAGCAGCTCGTGGAAATCCTTCAAACGCACTCTCTGGTTATTTAGCAGGTACTCATTCTGGCCATCCCTATAGGCCCGTCTGGTGAGTGTTACTTCGGAGTAATCGATCGGCAGCCAGTTGGTTTGATTGTCAAAAGTGATCGATACAGAAGCCATGCCAGCCCTGGATCTGTTTTCTGACCCGGAGTAAATCATGTCTTCCGTTTTCTTGGCACGCAACATGGTATACGATTGCTCGCCCAAAACCCAACGAATTGAATCAGCCACATTGGACTTTCCCGAGCCATTTGGACCTACAATGGCAGTAATTCGTGCTGGAAAAACGAGGTTTGTCTCTTTTGCAAAGGTTTTGTACCCATGCAGCGTGAGAGAGGCTAACTTGGTTTCTGTCATCTTCTGGAAATTCCCAATACAATCAAACTTTGATAGGCAGCTTGTTTTTCAGCCATTTGTTTATTGGAACCTGAGCCTCGTGCGATCTCTTTACCATTGATGTATGCACTGACTTCAAAGACCTTGGCATGGTCGGGACCAGTTTCATTGACCAATACATAAGTCGGAGAAGCGAAGCCTTTAGCCTGTGCCCATTCCTGAAGCTGGCTTTTGACATCCTCTTCAGTATGGTTCTGAATAATGTTACCGGACTCTTGTTCGAGTAATGGATAAACAAAGCTGCGTACTGTTTCAATATCAGTACTCAAGTACATTGCAGCAATCAAGGCTTCAAAGGCATCACACAAGATGGCATCACGATCTCTTCCGCCAGCAAGTTCTTCGCCCTTGCCAAGAAATAATGCAGGTCCGATTCCTATCTTCCGCGCAAACTGAGATAGCTGATGTGTATGGACCAAAGCAGACCTTAATTTTGTCAGAAACCCTTCTTTTTTCTCAGGAAATCTCTGATACAACCAATCGGCTACCAGGAAATCCAGGATTGAGTCGCCTAAAAATTCCAAGCGTTCATTATCCTCAAGTAAGTCGCGACTCTCATTGACGTAAGACCTGTGAGTTAGCGCTCGAATGAGATAGAAATCCTCAGTAAAATTTTTTGGTAAGTTCTTTTTTAATTCTTTACCGGCAGCAGTGTTTAACATTCAACCTCCCGCAGAACTGCCGATTCGTTTAACATCAACCCCATTGAGGTCAAACGGTTCCCCAGTTCCGCTTATGTATTTGATTTTAACCCAGATCCACTTAAAATGAGGACTGACTTTCCATGGGTCTCCTCTACCTTATTACTCGCAGCCAAAACCATTGCTGAGGTTGGTTCCACGTACAAACCCGCTTGAATAAGCAATCGATGGGCATCTGCGATTTCTGATTCTGTCACGGCCATAACCTGATCCCGTTCGTGGTCAAGATAACCAAGTATTTCCACTAACCTGGCAGGATTTTCGACCATGGTGCCTTCAGCCAAACTACTGCCTAAAGTGCGTGAAAAGGGCTTCTTTTGCCAGGCTGAGACAACCGGTGCACAGACTTCGGGCTGGACTCCAATTAGCCTGGGTCTTTTTGCAGCTTTTCCTGCACGCACCAGTGCATCAAACCCCATTAAAATTCCTGTAAATAAAGACCCATGCCCAATCGGACAAAAAACCATACCTGGCATTTCCCCGAGTGATTCGAAAATCTCAAAAGCGATCGTCGCGATCCCTGCCATCCCAAATGGTTGAGCAGCATGGCTGGCATAAGGTAGCCCTTCCCTTTGAACCGCCTCAAGAGCTGCTTTATGGGCATTCTCGCGCGGACCTTCAACCTGGATAACTTCTGCGCCGCAAACCTCAATTTGCCGGCGTTTTGGTCCGCTGGTGCCGTTGGGAATGTAAATACGGCAGTGAATTCCGAATGCAGCCCCATAGAGAGCCAGCGAGCCTCCCGCATTTCCAGAAGAATCTTCTACGACATTCAACTGATTCCGACCTCTTAACACGCTGGCGAGGACTGCTGTTGCCCGATCCTTAAACGATCCGCTCGGGTTGAGGTTTTCCATTTTGCCAAAAAAAACTCTTCCGCGAATTTTCACCGGAACAAGCGGTGTTTCCCCTTCCCCGAGGTAGCTTACAGGATAACTTGCAGGTAATCCGATCGACTCCGTAAATCTCCATATGCCGCTGGATTTCCCTGACACTGAGGTATGTTCTGTAAAAGTCAAGTCCCTCAGAGTAAATATTCCGCCGCAGTTCGGGCATTCATGAGGCAAACCTGCCTCAGGATAAGGTTGTAAACAGTCTCTGCAGATGAAATCGGTCATTAATTCCTGCCTGTCCATCGAATATCCTTAAGTGTACAACAATTTCAACTTACTCAGACTATAATTGCAATATGGCCGGCTCATGGATACATGAAACAGATGACTACGAAATCGAAACTGAACTATACTCAGGTCCGCTCGATCTCCTTTTGGATTTGATCCAGAAATCTGAATTGGATATCACAAAAATCGCCCTGGCACAGGTAACGGATCAGTTTTTAGTTTATATCCATGAGAACGAACATGCAGATCCAGACTACATCTCGGAGTTCATGGTAATTGCATCAAAACTGGTACAGATCAAATCTGAAGCGATGCTCCCCAGGCCTCCTGTCAGAGAACCCGAAGAAGAAGACCTGGGAGAAGCCCTTGCCAAACAGCTAAGGATTTATCGAGAGATCAAGAACACAACTGCATGGCTCAATTCACGTCTCGACCGAAACCTGCGGTGCTACTTGCATGTTCCCAAATCGTATCCTGTCAACGTCCAGCTGGACCTGACCGGTGTTGATCTCACAGATCTGCTTGTTGCCCTTGAACGCCTCGCCAGCCAGGATGGCCCAATCATAGAGGGTTCTTCAATCAGAATTCCCAAGATGACTTTGAGGAATAAAGTCCAGGAAATCGTCGGAATCCTAAAGGATATGGGAAATGCCAGCTTCTCTGTACTTGTTGGGAAAGATGCGGACCGTCTTCAAATCATCGTTGTATTTCTCGCAATTCTTGAGCTGGTCAAACAGGACATGATCGATACAGACCAACTCACATTGTTCGGAGATATTAATCTAAGACCCCGTGAAAAACTGTTTGCCACTACCGACGAAGAACTGACAATTGGTGAAGACCTCTAGCCTGATTTCTACAACATGATTTCTACAAGCACTTTGTGAGTGCTTTCAATGTGTTATAATCATTTCGAGGTAAAAATGTCTGAGAGTCCCGCAAAAACAACTGAACCTGCAGTTAGCGAAAAATCTGAGCAAATCAATGCCCAGGTAGAAGTAACCAATGAAAAGAAACCGATACTTGCGATCGTAATTGCAGTATTACTGCTGATAGGTTTGATCGTCGGTTTGTTTTTCCTTGCGAGAGCTGATGGTCAGGTTGTTTCCCAGGTCCGTGACATTTTTATCATACTCATGGCTTTGATGATGGTAGTCATAGGAGTGGCATTAGTGGTTTTGATCATCCAGCTTGCCAATCTAACCAATTTGCTCCAACATGAGATCAAGCCAATCCTGCACTCAACAACCGACACCGTGAATACGCTAAAAGGCACTGTTCGGTTCTTAAGTGATAATGTTAGCGAACCCGTGATCAAGCTCAATGAATCACTGGCGAGCATCCGCAAACTTGTTGATATATTTCGCTTAAAACGATAAAAAAGAGGAGATTACTATGTCTGATAAAAGCAATTTTGGATCGTTCTTGATGGGTTTCACTGTGGGTGCCTTAGCCGGGGCGATTGTTTCCCTGTTGATGGCACCTCAAACCGGTGAGGAAACTCGCCAGATCATCAAAGAAAAAACGATTGAACTGAAAGATAAAGGCACTGAAACTTACGAAGACACCAAACATAGGGCTGAAGTAGCCTACAAGGATGCCCTTGCCAAAGCTGATGAGTTAGCTAAAGTGGCGAAAGAAAAGGCTTCCGAGTTGGGTCACAGCACCAAAACCAAGGTCGAAAAATTGGCTGAGGAAGCCACCACGGCAGCGGAAGAGGTTGCTAAGGTAACCAAAGAGAAAGCCAGTGAATTGGGTCACAGTACCAAAATAAAAGCCGAAAAGCTGGCTGATGAGACTACCAAGGCCGCTGGAGACGTTGCCAGCGCAGCCCAGGATTAAGCTCAGGAGAGCTATCACTGATTGATGCAAAAAGCAGCCAGAATATTATTAGATCTGGCTGCTTTTTTGTTATGTCAGCAACTGCTCACAATACTTTTATTTCAACCCCCTCACAACACCTCTCATTTGTCTTCTTGACTTTCAAGATTTGGCATGATAAACTATGCTTCGCTTTGGGGGCGTGGTGTAGTGGTCGAACATGCGGCCCTGTCAAGGCCGAGACCGCGGGTTCAAATCCCGTCGCTCCCGCCAGAAAAAGAAACTGCCTTTACGGCAGTTTCTTTTTATTTACTCAGTAATACCAAATTCCCTGGCGCGATCCTCTAAAAGCTTCTGGTTCTTTGCGCGATCCTTTGGATATGTAAAATAAAAACCACTGAACAGGATGGCACAAATGATCCATGGGAAAGGAATTGTCCAGAGCATGGCTGTGTGCAAATCTATTCTGTCGGCGATAATGCCGAAAATCAGAGCCACGATTGCCGCAAAACCGCTTTCAATGAAGGTCGTCATGGCGAAAGCTGTTGAGCGTAGTTCGGGTGGAACCACGGCAGACATCATTGGCTCCTTGGAGCCCTTCCCCGGCCAACTGATAAACAAGGCGGTGACGAAACTGAGAATCGTGAGCGGAAGGATGTCCCAGTTTTCTGTCTTCAAAAACAGAAACAAGGTAAAGGGGATGCCCAATACAACCGAAACCTGCCCAACAATCGTCCTGCCATACTGGGGATTTTTCTTGTCAGCCCAATCGCCCAGAACGCCACCAATAATATTGCTGATAGCCGTGCCGACGATCATTGCCCCAAATACCATGGGTGCAACCTGAGTCGATAGTCCACGTTCTTCAACCAGCCACAGAATGAGAAACGCGCCCATAATGACCCAGGGCATCGAGCCAGCCAGCCCTTGTAGAATGGCGACACGTATAGTGGGGATTGAAAGAACTTTTTTGATGTCACTGATTTGCGCCGTGTATTTCTGCGAATCTTCAAGCGTCAGTTGACCATGCATTTCAGGTTCAGCCTCGCCCCGCAGCGGTTCATCAACAAAAAGAAGAATTATTACGCCGGAAATAATGCTGGCGGCACCTAAAATCAAAAACCCATAACGCCATGTTTCAGGAGTGGCTAAGCGTCCAAGCCCGACCGTGAAGACGATGATGCCAAGTATCCCTACCGATTCCAAAAGCCCGAGCATTCTGCCGCGGATCTTGGGCGCAAAGGTGTCAGCCATAATTGAGAAGGTAGCTGGCATCAAGCAGCCTAAACCTATGCCAGAGATCACGCGCACTACAAGCAATTGACTAAAGTTCTGCGTCAAGCCCACCAAAATAGTCCAAATACCCCAAAAACCTGTCCCCCAGAAAAGGACTTTCTTGCGGGAATGACGATCGGAAAGGTATCCCCAAAAAGGAGAACTGAGAGATTGAAGCAGGCTGCGAAAAAACGTGATCCAGGAAAGATTCCTAAAGCTTAACCCCCAGATTTGCCTTAAAACCGGACTGAAAATTGACATTGCCTGCGCTTCGCCCTGATCAACGAAATATCCGAGCGATAGTGCGAACAAAGTCTTCCACTTTGAGCGCTTGACAACAGGTGTTGTCACATTTCCATCTGCTATTTCATCCATTCCAGCCTCCTAAGATTTGATTCCCTAATTTTACTCGTAACCCCTGATAACAACGGTTTTTGGAGTTAAACTAAAGCATCAAACGGTTCGGAGGAACAATGATCCAGGCGATTTACCCCACACCCACCCCAAAGGCTAATCCTGCGGCAATTATTCTCGAAGGAAATGCCAGGTTCACAATCCTGACAAGCCGGCTGATCAGGATGGAATTTGACCCGTTGAAGAGGTTCGAGGATCATGCCAGCCAGGTGTTCCTGTATCGCGATCAGCCTGTGCCGACTTATCACTCCTGGAAGCAAGACGGATGGCTGCACATTGAAACTGACTATCTTCATCTCCGTTTTGCCGAAAACGGACGTTTTCACTGGCGCGACTTGCAAATCACCCTCAAACAATCAGGGCAAACCTGGCAATACAGCTTTCCCGACCAAACCAATCTCGGTGGTACGATCCGCACGCTCGACAGTACCAACGGTCGCCTGACTCTGCCCGACGGGCTGGTTTCACGCAGCGGTTGGGCAGTGGTGGACGACAGCCAAAGCCTGGTGTTTGATGAAAACGAGTGGCTCAAGCCACGCGAAACATCTCCTGAAAAACGGGATCTCTACTTTTTTGGCTACGCGCAAGATTACCTTTCGGCGATTACCGATTACCAACGCATTTCTGGAAAACCTGGGCTGCTGCCCCGCTGGGCTTTGGGAAACTGGTGGAGTCGCTTTTGGCCGTATTCAGACCAGGAATTGTTGGATCTCATGGATGCGTTCACCCAGCAACAAATCCCCCTCTCGGTTTGTATCGTGGACATGGATTGGCACATCACCAACACCGGCAACTCCAGCTCTGGGTGGACTGGTTACACCTGGAATAGAAAACTATTCCCCAATCCAACTAAGTTCATTGGAGAGCTTCACCAACGCGGGCTGAAGACTGCCCTAAACCTCCACCCAGCCGAAGGTGTTCATACCCATGAAGAAGCATTTCCCGCGATGGCAGCAGCGCTCGGACAAGACCCTTCTGAAGGCAAACCTATTGCTTTCGATATTGCCAATCGCGCCTTCACAGAAGCGTATTTCAAGGTTCTCCATCACCCATTGGAGGACCAGGGTATTGATTTCTGGTGGATGGACTGGCAGCAAGGCACGCAGTCTGGAACAGATGGTTTGGATCCCTTATTCTGGCTCAATCACCTGCATTACTACGACCTCGGCCGCACTCCGCAGAAGCGTCCCTTCATCTTCTCACGCTGGCCAGGTCTGGGCGGGCATCGCTACCCGATCGGATTCTCGGGTGACACGATCGTCTCGTGGGAGAGTCTGGCTTTTCAACCTGAGATGACTGCAACCGCTGCCAACGTTGCCTATGGCTGGTGGAGTCATGATATTGGCGGACACTGTGAGGGGATAGAAGATCCTGAGCTCTATTTACGGTGGGTCCAATTTGGCATTTTTAGCCCAATCTTCAGGCTGCATTCTACCAATAATGAATTCATCGACAGACGTCCCTGGGCGTTTGGAAAAGATGTCTTAGAAAATGTGCGAACCGCTATGCAGCTCCGGCATGCCTTGCTGCCGTTGATTTACACCGCAAATTGGCTGAACGCCCAGCAGGGAGAACCCCTGATCCTCCCCATGTACTATTCCTGCCCGAACGAGGAAGCTGCTTACCAGGCGCCCAATCAATACACTTTTGGCCGCCAACTACTGGTTGCTCCCATCACCCAACCTGTGGATCCGACCACGAAACTCGCGCGCCACGCCGTCTGGCTTCCTGCTGGACAGTGGTTTGACTTCTTCACCAATGAAGCCCATGAAGGAGGCTCATGGCTAACAGTATACGGTGACCAAAGCCAGATCCCAGTCTTTGCCAAGTCTGGCGCGATCATCCCGATGAATGCCGATGGTCCGGCGAATGGAGTCAAACTGCCGTCCCGGCTTCGTCTAAAGTTCTTTGCCGGCTCAGACGGAAGCTATGACCTCTATGAAGATGATGGAGAAACTCAGTGCTATCGGAATGGAGATTTTGCCATAACCAGCTTCTCGCAGAGCCTCAGCGGTGAAACTCTCGAACTTAATAAATTCGCTGTAACAGGACAACCTGAGGCGGTTTTAGGTTTTCCAAAGATTCGTGATTACGATTTCGAAATCATCGGCATTAGTCAACCAACCGGGATCAAGGTCAGTAGTTCAGATATGAACTTGGCTTATGAAAGCACCTATGATGAATTCCGTAAATCCCTGCTGATCAGTATCGCTAATGTACCAGCAACCGAGGAAATTTCAGTTCATCTCACTGGCATGGAATTGGAAGCATTCGAGACCACCCCCATCTCGCGCCTGACCAGGATGATGCATTATTTCCGACTCTCGACCCTTGCCAAAGGATTGTTCATGCAAAAGATTCCATCGCTGCTAACGAATCCCGCTGCTATCTTCGAAATCTCCAACCATTTCACGAAACAACAATTGCTGGCAATTTATGAAGGAATTTTTCCAAAAAGTGAAAACAAGCCGTTAAATGATGCCTATTCAGCTTTTGAGAAGATGATGAGTCAAATGCGGAAAATGATGCGATAAACAGGTAGTTTAAAACTATTAGTCCTGAACTTGGTCATCACCAGGCGGCACATCGATGACCTCTTTTGGCGGATGAAGCATGCTTTTTTCTGCCTGATCATACATCACGGGTTGATCCAGCATGGCTTCGTTCAGGATCTTTCGCGGATAGTTGCGTAATTCATCCGTTGTCTGAACAACTTCACGAAACAGACCATCCTTGCTTAGCTTCCGCAGGAACGTCCCCAGATCTCCCCCAAACTTCTTGATCCGATCTGGACCGAGAACAATGAAAGCCAGCAAGAAAACAAATAGAATCTCAGTCCAACCAAGATTTAAAAATTCCATTTTCATCCTTTTTAGGAAGATTTGGGCTCGTCTGACTCTTTTTCTTCATCAGACTTCTTCTTGCCATCCAGACCTTCTTTAAACGCCCTGATGCCAGATCCCAATTCACCACCGATCTTAGAGATGCGACCAACCCCAAAAATCAATATGAGGACCACCAAGATCAAAATCACTTCAGGCCATTGAATACTTCCAAGCATGTCACACTTCCTCCGGGCTTTCTGATTCGTTGGCACGTCTTGCTTTGTATGCCAGCATAGAGAGCCCAATACTCATTAAATATAATACAAATAGCGGCAACATGAAAATCACCATGTTTACAGGATCACCTGTTGGCGTGATCACAGCTGCCAAAACGGCGATCACAACCAGGGCAACACGCCAGCCCTTAGTCAAGAAGTCCGGTTTAATCACCCCGACCCTGGTCAGAACAAAAACCAAAAGAGGCAATTCAAAACTCATTGCGATCCAAAAGATCAGATTGGTCACAAATCCAAAATAAGAGCTCAAGCGAAGACTGGTGTCCACTGCCAGAAGGCTGGTAAAAAATTTCATCGAAGCTGGCAGCATCACAAAAAAAGCAAAGGTCCCTCCCGCCAGAAAAAGGACTGTGGCAAATGGGATGGCGATAATAAGACCGCGTTTTTCGCTCTTTTTAAGCCCCTTTCCGACAAAAGAGAACAGTTGGAAGAAAATCCATGGCAAAGCAAAGATCAGACCAATCAGCAATGTAATTCGCATATAGACGGACATGGATTCCGTTACTTCAATCACCTGGAGGTTTCCTACTCCTCCGATTGGCCGCGCCAAGAAATCCAGCACAGGCTTGACAAAAAATGCGCCTGCAATGACTCCGACTAATAAACCCAACAATGCCCGGAAAAGGACCTTGCGCAAGTCCTCTAGATGCTGGCTCAGGGGCATTTTCTCTGAAGAGGTATCTTCCATATCGGGATTATACATAACCAAGGCCGTTTTTGCCTTTGCTTAGCCTATACCGAATAAGTTAATGACGTCTCGAATGGCTTTTTCGCCATCGCCTTGATTATCAAGATCATAAACAACCAGGTCAGGAAAACGCTGTCTGAAATAATCTCGCAATGATGGTCTGAATGTAATTACGTTGAGCTCATACTTTCTTTCATCCACGATCTCCAGTGCCTTGATCCACCCTCTTCCCTGCAGTACTTCCAAAGGACCGATCTCATCGCAAAAAAAAGCCTGGCATCCCTTCAGGTCAGCTAAATTCCGGTTGATCCACTCAAAGGCATCTAAATGGATCTGCCAGCGTCCAACTACCAGTTGGCTTTCTTCTGTCAGAGGGGTCATCAATAACCGCTCAGTATCATTTTCCAACCATTGAACCTTGATGGCAGTTTTATCTGTTCCTACAAACACAGCAGGTGAAACAAATCCACAACACTGAAAACCTCTAGCGCGTAATGCTCTGACTAACTTTTGGCAAGTTAGAGTCTTTCCGCTGCCGCTGGAACCAAACAAACCTATGATGGTTGACTTAAGTTCCATCAGGCTGATTTCGCCAATTGCTGGCAAGTCTCCAACAGAAGTGAAGCCGCAGTAACAAGGCTGCTTTCATCAATATCAAAGCCAGGGTGGTGCAAAGGAAAGCGTTTTGCTGGCTCTTCTTTTCCCGCCCCCACAAAGAATATTGCACCAGGGACCATCTGCAGGAATAATGACATGTCTTCTGACCCCATTAGTTTGAAATTTTTTCCAATCTCAAACTCAGGATTGATCTTCTGAGCCGCCATGTAAGCAGCCTGGCAAACCGCTGCGTCATTGATTGTCGGCGGAATACTCGTCCCAAACTCGACCTCGATTTCACAACCAAACGCTTCCGCAACCCCCTCACTGATCTGTTTTGTGGAAGTTACAATCACTTCTTCAGCCTCTGTGGTAAAAAATCGCGGCTTGCCGCTCATAAAGACACTATCAGGGATGACGTTATTATTCGTGCCGGCATGAATCTGGGTAATCGAGTACACCCCACTATCAAGCGGATCTAATTTCCGGCTGACAATCGATTGCAAGGCTGTGATCAAATGGGCGCTTGCCAGAATTGAATCCACCGCTTTCTGAGGTCGGCCGCCAAGCCCGCCAACTCCGCGCACCCTGATGCTCACATCCTTACATCCAGCCATTACCGGACCTGGAGTGATCCCTAACCAACCTGCAGGTTCCTCCCCCCATAAATGCACTGCCAAAGCGTAATCGGGCTGGATAAAATCGAGGACACCGTCCGCAATCATTGCAGCAGCTCCCTGGCCGATTTCTTCAGCCGGTTGAAAGAGCAGATAGTAACATCCGTTGAGCTCACCTTTCAACTCCGAGAGAATTTTAGCCACGGTCAAGCCAATTGCCACATGGCCATCATGCCCACAGGCGTGCATCAATCCCGCTTTGGTCGAAGCGAAATCAAGCCCGGTCTGTTCTTGCACAGCCAAGGCGTCCATGTCAAACCGTAGCAAGAAGCGTGGCCCATTGCTTAAAGCCGCCATCGAAGCCACCAAACCGGTCTTCCCAAAACCACGTTTGACCTCAAACCCCAATGCCTCAAGTTCCTTTGCTGCATATTCAACAGTCTGCAGCTCCTGAAAAGCAAGTTCAGGATTGCGATGAATATGCCGGCGGTGTTGGCTGGCAGTATCTTGAAGGGTCTTGGCAGATTGATAGATGTGGGATTCACTCATAAAATCAATCTCCTGAACGATTCGACGTATCGCAATTGCTCCCCCCATTGTGTTTTCCGCCTTGTTTCCATCCGTTCGAGGAATGCTGCCGGTTCACCAACCTGGGAGACGTGCTCCAACAAGGCATCCAGTCGCAATTGCCAGTGTTGTGTCACTTCCATTTCGAAATTAGCTTCAACCGGTAAACTGAGCCAAAGTTCTTCCACGTTATGTTGGCGGAATCCCTCGTTAATTTGTTCCGGGAAAAATGCTGGATTTCCCACAGCTGGGAAGATTGCATCGATCACAATCTGACCTGCCGCGCGATGGTCGGGATGATTAATGCGGCCTTTTTGGTAGATCAACAACGGGTCACACGTGGCAACAATGTCTGGCCGCAGTCTTCGGATCTCCCGCGCGACTTTCTTCCGCGCTTCGAGATCAGGTACAAGGTAACCATCCTGGTAATCGAGAAATTCAACCTTGCTCACGCCCAGTTTAGCGGCAGCATTTTGCTGTTCCAAAACTCTCACCACATCCAAATTTGCAGGATCCGGATATTCCGGGCTAACTCCCCTCTGACCCTTTGTAAGCAGCAGATAACTGACCTTGTGCCCCTGTTTCACCCATTCAGCAATCGTGGCACCCATAAAAAACTCCGGGTCATCCGGATGGGCGAGGATTACCATGATCGATTTAGACCCTTTCCATTCTGGGAATATCATTGTTCGTCTACTCCTGTTTTGGGGATTTATCCGCAGACTGACTGTCGTATGGACGTGACTTTCTCCTGCGCCCCGGGTTGCCTTTCCGCTGGTCCTGCGATTGAGCCGGTTCATTCTGCCGGCTCAGCCTGGATGGTCGACTGCTATTGCGTGCCTGATCCTGGCGTTGGTTGTTCGAAGGTTTCTGCTCTCGGGTTGGTCTCTGTCCATCGCGTATATTTTCAATGCGCTGCTGACCGCTCTGGCGTTGTCTGCTATCTTGCCTGTCAGGTCTTCCGCGAGATCTATCCTCCCGGGGGCTTGGAGATTCCAGGCGCACTACCTCCACATCTTCATCTTGCTCAGAAAACGAAAAATCTTTGGCGACGATAGGGGTATTTTTTTCTTCCAGAACACCAGTTTCAAGTTCTGTCCGCGTAAACTCTCTGGGTCCTTTCTCAGGAAGATCAATTAGGACCGAGTCTTTTAACGGCATGACCTGTAAAACTTTCCCTTCACCAAGTGGAGTTTTCACCATCTTCTTTTTCTTGGGTAATTTTGCGCGAGCCTCTTCATAAAAATCATATTCATAAGCCAGGCAGCAGCGAAGCCGTCCACAAATGCCGGTGATCTCCATCGGCGTCAGGGAAATATCCTGTGATTTTGCCATCTTGATCGAGATTGAACTGAACTCTGTCAAAAACCTGGAGCAGCAGCGCTTTTCTATCCCGCAGGCCCCAATCCCAGAGATAACCTTGGCAGCATCTCTCGGTCCAACCTGACGCACTTCGATATGGCAATCCTTGAACATATGCGAGACGTCCCGGATGAAATTGCGCGGATTAAAGTCAATCCCAGTCTCATAGTTGAGATAAATGGTCAGTCTCGAATAATCAAGGCTGTATTCCGCATCTACAACTTTGACGCCTTCATGACCAGGATCACGCAGGTATTTCGCGACTGCAGCGACGACCTCTTCCTCTTTTTCGGTAATTTCTGCTTTTCTCTGCAGGTCTTCTTCGGTGGCAATCCGTTCGATGGCTTGAACTTCAGAAGGGTTCTCCGGTTGTGGAAGATTAACCGCTGTGACCCTGCCAATCTGCTTGCCTCTGACAGTATTAACTACCACCCGAGTGTCTCTTTGAACTTCCAGACCTTCCGGAAGCGAAAAGCTATATGTTTTGCCTATCGGCTTAAATTGGACACCAATGTAATTAATCTCAGACATACTTGCGATTATATCATTCCAGAACTTCGCGCTCGTGCGCCTTAATGCTGGCTTCTGCAGCCACCTTGCAGGCTACCTCGCGCAGGGCTTCGGCACTTGGATTGTTCCGGTCCAAAAGCACAATAGGGCTCCCAAAATCCCCACTTTTTCCAATCTCAGGATCAAGCGGAATCCTGCCCAGGAAGGTTGTGCCAGTGCGAAAAGCCAGATGCTCGCCTCCACCCTCTCCAAAAACTGCCAGCTTTGAGCCATCAGGCAGATTGAGATAGGACATGTTTTCGACGATCCCCAGAACTGGAACTTCAAGTTTCTCAAACATAGCCACCGCGCGTGAAGCATCATCAACGGCAACCTGCTGGGGTGTCGTTACGATTACAGCTCCGGTCAAGGGCAATGTTTGGCTCAATGAGAGTTGCACATCTCCTGTTCCCGGCGGTAAATCCACGATAAAGTAATCCAGATCACCCCAATCAAAATCGGTGATGAACTGTTGTATCGCTGAGTGAAGCATTGGTCCACGCCAGATCAAGGGCTGACCATTCTGCACAAGGAAACCAATCGACATCACTTTCATCCCATAGGCTTCAGCCAAGGGTATCTTGCCGCTAGTTTGACTATCAGGCAAACGATCAATACCCAGCATGCGTGGAATATTGGGACCATAAATATCCGCGTCGAGCAGACCAACCTTGGCACCGTCGCTTGCCAGTGCAACAGCCAGGTTTACAGCAACAGTGCTTTTTCCTACGCCACCCTTGCCAGAACCAACTGCGATTACATGTTTGAATTGATTCTCGTCAATGGTTAAAGGCTTTGGGGTCCTGACACGTGCGGACGTGTTGATCTGCACCACTTTGGCTTCAGTCATACTCAACACCGCCTGTCGAGCGTCATTTTCGATCTTGGATTTGAGCGGACAACTGGGGGTTGTCAGTTCTATCGTGAAACTGACCTGCTCTCCGTCGATTTTCAGGTCCTTGATCATTCCAAGGCTCACAAGATCCTGATGCAGATCTGGATCCATTACCTGTCTAAGTGCATTCAAAACAGCTTCGCTAGTTAGCAAAATAATCTCCTGATAAGTTTATTAGTGTCTTTTTCGTTCAACACCTAATTTCAAAACCCTCGCTTGGGTTGCGTGCTATTATCCTTGATCGGACAGATGGTTGGACTCGAGAATAACTTGTAGATTATACTCAACTTCAAATAAGCCTATTGCAAGCTGTAACAAGCTTTCAGTTTTTCGTAATCTTCTGGAGTATCAATATCCAGCGCCATGCAATCATCCAGCCAGGGGAGGTATTCTACCTGAAACTCAGAGAAAATCGCGCGTCCGCCCTGGTCGCCTGTCACTTGTCCAAGCCTCTTTAATGTGTGTTTTGGGAAAAATACCGGGTTGGCGCGGCGGTCATTAACGTAGGGAATCGTGATTTTTCCGCATTCCAGACCCTTTTGCACAATACTGCTACAAAAGTGTGGATTGACCTGAGGCTGATCCCCCAGCAATATCAACACCCCATCAATTTCTTCCGATAATTGTGCCAGTCCGATCCGGATCGACGAACTCTGCCCTTCAGACCATGCATCGTTTCTTACGACAACGCACTCTTTTGGCAGTGAAGGTTCGATTTGATCCGCATTTGCTCCAAGGACCACAATCACAGGCGCGAGTCCAGTATCGAACGCAGTAGATACAACACTGTTTAGGACGGTTTTTCCCCGCCAGGGAAGTAATTGTTTTGGCGATCCAAATCGACTTGAACCGCCAGCTGCGAGAACAATTCCCGCAACCTGATTACTCATAATCCCAAAAACCGCTGACCTCTGGCTGTAGCTTCCCCAATCCACGCAGAACCCTTTCAGCAGTCAGAGGGAAGCGATGAAAGCGAATTCCCGTCGCCTGATAAACCGCATCGATCACTGCCGGAGCAAAAGGTAGATATGGCATCTCCCCCATACCCCTGGCGCCATAAGGACCGATTGGATCGGGGTATTCCAGGATCACGGAACGGGTGCGGTCGGGGATATCCAAAACCGTGGGAATCAGATAGGTCGAGAATTCTTTCGTCAGAGCCTTCGTGTCTCTTTTCTTCCAGTTTTCCAGGATCGCGTAACCGGTCGCCTGGACCACCGCACCTTCAATTTGACCTTCAACCTGTGTGGGGTTGATCGCTTTGCCAACATCATCCACGCTGATCACATCCCGCAGGCCGACCTCACCAGTCAGGATGTTGACATCGGCAAAAATCGCCTGTGCAACGTAACCATATGTGAAGTTAGGAGTACAGTGACCATCGCTTTTATCCATCGCAGTGGTGGCTGGTGGACGGTAGACAAAAGAGCCAATCGCAGGGCGGTTACCTTCCTGCCATCGTTCCAGCGCCACTTTGGCAGCACCGATGATGGAATTTCCAGCCATATGGGTCATACGTGAAGCTGACGCACTGCCCGAGTTGAGCGTGTTAGAAGTGTCTGAATAGTGCAATTCAAGTTTCTCGAGTGGCAAATCCAGGGCTTCAGCTGCGATTTGGGCAAAGGTGGTATGGGATCCCTGCCCAACATCCGCACCAGCGTGGAACAGCTGCGCTTTTTCGATTGTCTCGTTTCCTTCGAGGATGATGGTAGCACCGCAATTCTCGGGGGCTCCATAAGAAAAGCCGATGTTCTTGTATCCGCACGCAATTCCAAGTCCTCGCCTGATGTTTGGGTTTTCTGCGGGAGCAAGCTCAGGCTTTTTCCAGCCATCCGGACCGTGGGTCCAGCCTGCCTCTTCAGCACATTTTTGGACTACCTGGCGGATGGTAACCCCCGCCGGAAGTTGGGATCCCATGGAGATCGTGGAACCCTCCTTGAAGAGATTCCGCATACGAAATTCAACCGGATCCATCCCCAGGGCTTCCGCCAATTTACCCACTTGCATTTCTGCCATAAACGCTGCTTGTGGTCCACCAAACCCCCGAAAAGCTCCACCTGGAATGTCATTGGTGTAAACAGCATAAGCATCCGTACTGACGTTTGGTACCTCATAAGGACCGGTGGCGAGCAGCGTTGCGTTCCCAAGGACCTTGGGAGAGGTGTAGCAGTAGGCACCGCCATTCGCCCAAATCTGGCATTCAGCCGCAAGGATCTTCCCTTCTGCGTCTGCCCCCCATTTTGCCTTCATCGTGTAGGCATGCCGCTTACAATGGCCGATGATCGACTCCTCGCGCGACCATACGATCCTCACTGGTCGGTCAATTCCGCGCTCTTTCAGCCGCATCACCGCCAGTCCGAGAATGATCTGGACTGACATATCTTCCCTGCCGCCAAAGGCTCCTCCTATGGCAGGGTAAATAACCCGGATCTTATCCTCAGGCAATCCAAGCGCATGGGCAATTTGCTCCTGATCTGTGTGTGTCCACTGCCCTGCAGTCACGACCGTGATCCTGCCCTCTTCATCTACAAAACCAACGCCTGATTCTGGCTGCAAATAGGCATGTTCCTGTACCGGAGTCTGATATTCGCCTTCCACGATGACAGCGCATTGTTTGAAGGCTTCATCTGTCGACCCACGGCGAACAACATTGTGATGGAAAATGTTGCTGTTCAAGCGAGCGTGCAGGATCGGTGCGTCATCCTTCAATGCTTCGCCAAGTGTTTTCACGACTGGAAGATCTTCGTAAGTCACCACGATCCGTTTCAGTGCCTCAACCGCGATTGCTTCACTTTCAGCAATCACCAGCGCCACCTGGTCGCCTTCAAAGCGGACGATATCGGCGCCTGGGATGCTGGAACCTGGTCCACATAATACCGGTTGATCTTTAATGCCAAGACCATACTCATTCACAGGTACATCTTTTGCTGTCAAAACCATCACTACACCGTCAACAACCTCAGCTTGGGTCGTGTCAATAGCCACAACTTGTGCATGTGCCCGGTGTGCAAACAGAACTTTCATAACAAGCTGATCGGAGAATTGAAAATCACCTGGATACTTGGCTTTACCAGTCACTTTCGCAACCGCATCAATACGAGGGATAGATTTCCCAATTGTGTTCATCTTAGCTCCTCACCTTCTCGCAAACTGATTCAATGGCTTCAATGATCTTGTAATAGCCCGTGCAACGGCAGAGATTACCTGAAATACTTTCTTTTACCATATCGCGGTCTGGATTGGGTTTTTCCTGAAGTAATTTCACCGCAGCCATCACAAAACCCGGGGTGCAATACCCACATTGCACCGCTCCATGATCCACAAAGGCTTGCTGCACTGGATGGAGCGTTTCACCTTCTGCGATCCCTTCGATGGTGGTGATATTTGCCAGGTGCGCCCGCGGCGCAGGTACCAGGCAACTCACTACGGCTTTGCCATCAAGGAATAACGTGCACGCACCGCATTCCCCTTCTTCACAACCCACCTTGGTTCCAGTGAAACCTATGCGCTCTCGTACCATATTTAACAATGTCATGTCAGTCGCGCCGTTGATCACGTACATCTGACCATTGATGGTCGTTTGGATTGTTTCCCCATCCCACTCACTCACTGCAGGACTGTGGAATCCCTCTTTTGTGTCTAAAGCAACTGGCTTGGAAGGCACTTTCGCAGCTTGGGTACCATTCTTTAGCTCCATCAATCCGTTTTCAACCAGTGATTGCATCATGTAAAAACGATATTCGTCCGTTGCCCGAATGTCACTGATGGGTCTGGTCGCTTGTGCAGCAAGCCGACCAGCTTCCTTTATCACCTGGTCTTCAAGTTTCTTACTCTTCAGAAAGCCTTCTGCTTCTACTGCATGGATAATTGTCGGAGCAACTGAGCCCATGGTAATAACCGCTTTTTGGATGAAATCATCCTCCATCTCCAGCAGCACACAGCAGTTTAAGACTGAAATTGCCTGGGTGCGGCGGAGTGCTTGCTTCATGAAACTACCATGCTGGCTGGGTTTGAGCGCGTGAAAGGTCACTTCCATGACAAATTCATTGGGTGCCAAAACGGTTTTGCGGACTCCCTGGTAGAAATCCCGCAGTGCAACCGTCCGCTCCCCCTGGCTCGAAACCAGGACAAGCTTTGCATCCATCGCCATCAGAGGAGTGATCGTATCGTTAGCAGGAGACGCGGTTACAAGATTACCGACCACAGTCGCGCGGTTGCGCAGTTGAGGTGTTGCTACACGGTGACAAGCTTGGACCAGTGGATTGGCAAATTCCCTTAGTATTGGGGATTGCAGGACATCACCATGAGTTACCATCGCTTCGATATGGATGATATCCTGGTCATCTTTCCAGATTTGGTCCAAACCAGGCAAGCGCGAAATGTCGATCACAGTGTTCAACTCAGGCCATTTTCCGTTCCTGATCTCAACCATCAGGTCGGTACCGCCAGCAATAATCTTGGTCTGTCCTTCAGCTGCTTCCAAGGCTGCCGTCAGGGCCTCGATACTTTCAGGTATTACATAGTTTTTCCACATATTTGCTCCAAAATTTGATTTCAACTTTTCAGCCGCTCAATGACCTCTGCCAATATACTAATTGCGATCTCATTTGGCGTCTCTGCTCCGATATTCAATCCAATGGGTGACTTGATCTGTGCAATTTTATCGAGGCTGACACCACGCTCAATCAATCCCTGCCTCGTGGCAGCCCAACGATTTTTTGAGCCAATTAATCCCACGTAGGCTGGCGACCCTTCCAGGATCGCTCCCAATCCCTCAACGTCCACAGAGCTGCCGCGTGTTACCCCTACCACATAAACTCGCTCATCAATGACAAGGTGAGCAGGTATCTCAGCCATTGGCATAGGTAAGAACTCAAGATTTCCTGGCAGAACATCTGCATTACATAATTCTTTGCGATCATCCGATACAATCACCCGGAAATCCAATAATTGTGCAAACCTCGCCACCGCCTGCCCTACATGCCCTGCTCCTAAAATAAGCAAGATTGGTTGAGTGACCTGCGGCTCGATATACACCCTCACCTCACCACCGCACACACCTGCCGAAGCAGGATCTTCGGCTGAGAGACTGTATTCCACCAGTTTCGATCGTCCATCCTTTAAGGATTCGAGCGCGGCTTTCACGGTCCTGGATTCCAATTCCCCCCCTCCCACACTGCCCTCGGTACGCCCGTCGGCATAGACCAACATCTTACTGCCGGCGTGCCGTGGAACTGCGCCTTCGGTTTCAATGACGATGCACAGCGCAACAGCCTTGCCGTCTCTTTTAGCTTCTGTCAATCTTTCCAGGTAATCCATTGTTAAACCTCTAACAAAGAGAGGATAATTGGCAGTAATTGCTTCTTGCGGGAAACCACTCCCTCAGCTAACAAGCTTCCATCTCCAAGGGGTGTATACGGTAGTTCATCCAGAGCGGCCGGCGGATCAACAAAGATCACCCGGCTGGAGCCTTTGACGACATCTGTAATCATCAGCCCTGCAAAATCCAGTCCATTCTGTGTCTTTAGGTCATCCAGCGCTTCTTTAAGCCTGCCCATATAATCCCCAATATCATACACATCTGTCGTCTCAGCCTGGGCTATCGCAAACTGGATCCCGGCTGCTTCATACTTTTTCATGTCTGCTTTAACGACAACTTCCGGCTCTTGCGTTAGCAGCCCTGACCCAGCTTTGATGATCTTTTGTCCGTAGCTTTGAATGGTTTCGTCCTCCAACGGTGACCCAGGCACGAAAGCCCATCTCGCCAGCACCTCAGCAGTCAATTTATCGCGAGGGGTAGTGGTCGGAGAACTGAAAATCAATGTATCCGAGAGTAGTCCTGCTAATAGCAAACCGGCAATTCTCGGGGGCGCACTTAATCCGGCTTCCATAATTTGTTCCGTCACTAAGGTGGATGTACTGCCGACGATATCTACCGTAAATTTGATTGGATTATGGGTTGACTGATTCCCGAGGCGGTGGTGATCCAGAATCTCGAGCAATTCGCTTTCTTCAAGATTGGCGATGGACTGTTGCGGCTCATTGTGATCCACCAACACCACCTTGATCCTGGGGGGATTAAGCAGATCTTGCTGCCGAACTACGCCCAGGTAGCGCTTGTTCTCATCCACAACCCAATATTCGTTAGCTTCTTGCCTCAGCAAGCGATTGACCACATCTTTGATGCGCGTTTGTGGCTGAAATCTGGGGATGTCTGTATTGGCGGCTTCCCGACACGGGATGTCCAGCAATTCAGCGATCGTCATTTCTCGTAACTTCGGATGTGGACCGATTATTTTCCGCAAGAAGTCAAACATGCTTTTACCGGTCACCATCCCAAAAGGTGTCCCATCCAGATTAACAACCGGGGCAATCCCACCTGTGCGCGACAAAATCGTCCAGGCCTCATTCAGAGATCGGTCTGGCGCGACAGCATCCAGCCGGCGCATCACCGACTCGAAACGAGGTGATGCATCCGTTACCAGCAAAGGCGGATCAATTTCAAGCCATTTCAGAACATAGGCTGTCTGCGGATTGATGGAGCCAGCTCTGCTCGCGATCGCGTTGGCACCATCCCGTTCACTCAAAAGCCAGGCATAACCAGTCGCAGCCGCAATTGAGTCGGTATCAGGGTTGATATGCCCGGTAACATAGATCGTATCGGATTTCCGCTTAAAAACGCTGGTCTTGTCCATTAGGTTTGCTTTCCAAATTATGCTTCATTGCTTGCCAGATTCGTTCTGGAGTAAGTGGATTATCAAGAACATTTGCACCACAGGCATCCAGAACCGCATTGCCAATCGCAGGTGCAGCTCCGTCCAGAGGAATTTCAGCAACCGCTTTTGCCCCATATGGTCCAGTCTCTTCATAAGTCTGCACAAAGATTGAGCGAATTTCCGGCATCTCATCTGCCCGGAAGATGTGATAATTCACCAGGTCGCGTTCACGTGGCTGCCCATTGGCGTCGTAGCGCATTTCTTCGCAGACACCATAACCCAGAGCCTGCGCAAGCCCACCTTCGATCTGACCAGAGGCTGTAACGGGGTTGATGATCACCCCCGAATCTACCGCCATGATCAGCTCTTCAACCTTGACCTGCCCGGTTTCGATATCCACCAGAACAGTCGCAAACTGGGCAGCAAAGGGTGGTGGAGAATTTGGCGAGACATGGGACGCAGACGCCATAATCTGTTCCTGGTTTTGCCAGTGCAGCGAATCCAGGGCGATTTGAGCCATGCTGATCTGAGAACCCGAGGGGGCAATAGCTTGGCGGTCTCTCAGAACCACATCAGAAGGTTCAACTTTCTCACCTTTCGCCTCAAAAATCTGAGCTGCACGCTGTCTGATCTTCTGCGCCACTTCTTTGGCAGCTTTCAGAACTGCAGTTCCGGAGATGTAGGTCGTCGAGGAGGCATATGCCCCTTTATCAAATGGGGTGGTATCTGTATCGGAGGATGTAACGATAATGTCTTCCAGCTTAACTCCCAGCGTTTCCGCCGCGATCTGACCCAGGATGGTGTCACTTCCTGTTCCAAGGTCCGTCGCGCCAACCAGCAGGTTGAAACTGCCATCATCATTGATCTTGATGCTGGCTCCGCCCATATCCAGGTTTGGAATTGCGGAGCCCTGCATTACCGTCGCGACACCGATGCCCCGCCTTAGGTGAGGTTTTCCCGGGATCGCATGCCAGGCTTCATTCCCGAATTTTTCATCCCAGCCTATCGCTTTGCGTCCTTCAGCAACGGCTTGCTCGAGTCCCACTGTGTGGATGACTTCTGGCACAGGTTCCCGACCTTCATTCCAGGCAGTGCTGAATGGCTGGAACTCCCCTGGGCGAATGGCGTTCTTCAAACGGAATTCGATAGGATCCATGCCAAGTGATCGGGCGATATTTTCCAGGTGGCGGTCGAGCGGCCAATATCCTTGCGGCACGCCGTATCCGCGGTAAGCGCCCGCTGGGGGCGTGTTGGTATAAACGATGTCCGCGTAGAACCGAATATTAGGATGCTTTCTGTATTCTCCATCGCCAATATACAAGCCCATGGACTTCTGACCGGTATTGCCGGTAACCGTCAGGGCATGGCAGCCATAAGCGCCCGTGTCCGAAAGGACTGTCATTTGGTTGGCCGTCATTGTGCCATCCAGTTTCACACCCGTTTTCATACGAATGCGCATTGGGTGTCTTGAGCGGGAACCGATAAACTCTTCTTCCCTGGTCATTTCGTAAAGAACAGGTCTGCCTGTCGCGATCGTCAGGTGGGCAGCCACGTCTTCAATAAGCACTTCCTGCTTGTTGCCGAATCCTCCGCCAATACGAGGTTTGATTACACGAATGCGTTTTATCGGCAGGCCAAGCACAGGCGCCATTTGACGCCTGACGTGGAACGGCACCTGGGTGCTCGTCCGGATCACCAAACGGTCATCTTCATCCCAATAGGTCAATGCGACATGCGGTTCGATATGCGCCTGATGAACTTTTGGCACTACATATTCCTGCTCAAAAATCCGATCAGCTTCTGCAAAGCCCTTCTCAACATCACCAATATCAATTCGAATCTTGGCTGCCAGGTTGATTAACGGATTGGACTCTGCAAAGTTGACATATTCCGCTTCGTCATGAATGCGGACTGCGCCCTCTTTCATAGAATCCCTTGGATCGACAATCACTGGGAGGGGCTCGTAAATTACATCGATCAATTCCAGTGCCTTCTCAGCAATTTCTGCTGTCTCCGCTGCCACAAAAGCCACCCTATCGCCGACAAAGCGCACTTTATTGTCCAGGGAGAACATATCCAGCGGACCTGGAATTGGGTCAGACTGCCCGGCAGTGGAGTAGACCACCCGCGGCAGATCTTCCCAGGTCATCACAGCAGCCACACCGGGCAAAGCTTTGGCCTTGGAGGTATCAATGCTGACGATTCTCGCATGGGCATAAGGTGATCTTAGAACTTTCGCGATCAGTGTACCCGGCAATTGCAGATCTGCAGTGAAAGCGGGTTTTCCCTGCGCGAGCTTGGCAGCATCCACCTTTACCTCAGATTTACCAATAATTTCAGTTTCCGGAATTGCGTCCACTGCGACCATTTCGGGTTCGTAAGCCTGAGCATTCAGTTCGCTCTCCGGGGAGGTTTTTTTATTTTGCCTGATATCCGCAGCCGCTTTTAGAACCGCCTGGACTGGCTTCACATAGGCTGTACAGCGGCATAGCACTCCAGACAATGCCTCTCTCACCTCGGATTCGCTTGGATCTGGATTCTGACGCAATAAAGCCTTGGCTGCAAGGATCATAGCCGGCGTGCAATATCCGCATTGAATCGAGCCGCTTTCGATAAAGGCTTTCTGGATCGGATCGAAACCTTCGGTCTTCTTCCAGCCTTGCTCGGGATGCTGACCAAATTGCTCAAGCGTCTCCAAGCTGTGACCCTGTGCCTGTACAGCCAGGAACATGCAGGCGTTTACAGGCTCTCCGTCCATCAGGACCGTACATGCGCCGCACTCTCCACGAACACATCCACCGGATTTCACACTCAGAAGTCCCAAACGTCTCAATACTTCCAGCAGACTTTCGGTTGGGTGGCATTCAGTTTCATACGTCTTGTCGTTGATCAGGAGGTAGAGTTTCATAATTCCTCCTTTGAGTAAGAGTCCCGCCAAAGCTTCTGCAGGCACCGTGAAAGTAAAACTGCTGCGACTTCCTGCCGATATTCTGCGCTTGCCCATTCATCGCGGACGTTGCTGAAAAGATGGCGGATCGTGGCCTGACCGTCGTCATCGCCGTAATATATATCGAACTCAGCCCACATTGCCTCCGCCCCTCCACAAGCTATGTGAATTCGGGCGTCTGACCGTCTAGAAGCTGCTACAGCGAC
This sequence comes from Anaerolineaceae bacterium UBA1363, assembly GCA_002306055.1. Classification (GTDB taxonomy): domain Bacteria; phylum Chloroflexota; class Anaerolineae; order Anaerolineales; family Anaerolineaceae; genus Mesolinea. The sequence goes on along the minus strand of DBRR01000019.1, from coordinate 8,605 downwards.
AACTGGCTGATCCTTTGGACTTCGCCCCACAGAGGCAAACGCCAGCGAAATTGGGTTGGGGATTCGGATTTCTTCAATGAAGTTATCTTCCAGTTTGGCCTTAAGCGCAGGTGAATAGGCTTGAACATCCTCATCTCCACCAATTAGGTATTCTGTTTCCATGGCGTTCAGGCATAGTTGCACAACCGATCGACCGTTACTGGATTTGACATAATTGGTTAGACTCAAACTGTTGCGCAGGTTGACACCCGCTTCAATTGATATAGCTTCCTGCATATCGCCAGATTCCAGAGCGTTACCAAGCTGCTGCAGATTGACCAGACCCCCGAGAGTGATGGCACCGTCTGCAAATTCCACCTGGTCGAGATCAAGCTCCTGCAAATCAATCAGAATGGCTGGATTTCCTTTTACTTTGGCGTGATAATCCCCGCCAGCCAGGTACATGATCCGTTCCGCGAATTCCTGTTGCAGGCTTTCCAACTCATCCCAACTGACAGGACGAGCATAAGTTAATTCAGGTTTAGTCATCTGTATACACCTTCCAACCCAACAAAGCCGGGTCTGCGCCATGGGTAAAATCCTCATCCACATCGACAAAAACAGCGTCTGCTTCTGCCAGGAGTTCTCCATCCAGGTTACGGATCTCGCCGTATGCATGAGAGACTTTTCCTCGTTTCTTCAACAGTCTGCCAGTAACCTTTAGCAACTGATTTGTGGGTACTGGCTTCCTGTACTTCACCGTTAACTGGCTCGTAACTGTAAAGAGGTTAGGCTGATCCCCTGTTACAGCCCGGCCTGCAGCTTCATCCATCATTGCCACGATGTTCCCGCCGTGCACCATGCCAGGGTAACCAGCATAAGCTTCCGGTACCACGAGTTCGGAAATCACATCTCCGTTATCCTGCAGGAAAAAGGTCATATGCAGCGATACCGGATTTTCCCGACCGCAAACATAGCAACTTCGACTGCTTGGTAATTGTTTCATTAAGCCTCTGACGTAAATGTATCGATCAGCAGCTTGGTGTTGCCGCCAACACCATAGAGGATCGGGGTGGTGCAACCGTGATTAATATATTCCTGGACTTTTGCTTTCGCCTCAGAAGGCGTGCCGCTGGCTGTAATGCGATGGATCAGGTCCTCCGGTACCAAATGCTTGGCTGCCTGGATTTGCTCGTGGGTAGCTGGCCAGCCAAGAATTGCCTGGATTTTCTCAACGATGTCCATCGAGACACCGGAAGCCTTGGCTATGTGGGGCTGTTGTGCCAGGTATTGGGTGAGCAGTTCACGCGTGCTGTCAATTGCCACATCATGATCTTCGTCCACTGAACAAACAATCAATTGAGGGCGATCAAAATCCTCCAGCTTGCGTCCTGAAGCTTTCAGACCTTTTTCGAGCTGTTCGATCGCTTCGTCGTTGTACTCAACCGGAACACAATAATTCAGGATAATTCCATCTGCAATCCGACCGGTCATTTCGATCATTTTTCCACCGGTAGCTCCAATGTAGATCGGAACATTACGGGGCTCACGCCGTCCGTGCACCACATCCAGCTCAATCTCACGCACCCGGACAAATTCGCCTTCAAAACTGACACGTTCCATATTCAGCAGGCGGCGCAGGACAGTTACTGTTTCTTCCATTGCCTTGAGGGGTTTGCTGCGATCGATGCCGACGTTCTTTGCCAACGGATCCCACCAAGCGCCAATGCCACAAATGATGCGGTTTGGAGCCAGGTCGTCCAGGGTCAGGAAGGTTGATGCCAGTAATCCGATATTGCGCGTCCAGTTATTGATAACAGCTGAACCTATTTTGATGCGCTCCGTTACGGCTGCATAAGCAGCCATAGGCACGATTGCATCGCGCACAAGACGGCTTTCTGCTTGCCAAACGCTGTCCATTCCCTTTTCTTCAGCATAGCGGACAATATCCAGTCCATCACGCAAGTCGTGTGCGTCCTGTAAATAAAGAGCGTATTTTTGAGTCATGGTGAGGTTTCCTTTCTAAGTTGGCTCAATCGTGTTAGTTCGGTTTTTGTGTTAATAATACGATATAACTCCAGGGAAGTATCAAGATCCCACTGGATATTTTCGTTCAGGTAGACAACTAATTCCGCGTTTTTCTCCAGAGCCTGCCGTGTATGCTTGCGAAAAGAACCAGATCCAAAACATGGTTCAATAAGTTCCGGTTCACTTAACAGTAGTGCATTCGTACCAGACTGGAAATGGTCAGGTACGATCACCAGCTGCCGTTTTCCATCTGCCAGGTTGATCAAACTTTCCAGATCTTTTGATGTCATTAGAGGCAGGTCACTGGGAAGGATTATGATCCGGCCGCTGCCGTGGTGGCAGATATACTCTTGGGCTTGTCTGATCGCTGAATTAAGCGTGCTGGGGTCGTCCTCAAGTAATGCCACGCCTCCATGGGCTAGGCACCGCGCCAGGGCATGTTCTTCCCTGGAAACAACCAGTATCCTGTCAATTCCGGATGATTCCTGTATTTTTGTAAAAGTGCTTTCAAACAATTGCTGATTGAGTTCTTTCAGTTCTGCTTCAGTAAACAAGTACCGCAACCTTGATTTGCCTACAGAATATTTCTTCACAGGTAAGACTGCCCACGTGATCATCTGCCTTGAAGAATCCTCACTCCAAGAGAGATCACAGCTCTTGCCAGGGCGATTTTGTCGGCATCATCCGTCATAATTGTCTGAAAAGGTTCAGTTATTATAGCCGAGGCTTGCCATTTTTCCGCATCTTCCAAATCGAGATTATCAAAAATGAACCCATCCAGAATGCCTTCATAATGTTGCCGCACAGCCTGGGCTGATGGTTTAATTCCAAGATCGTTGAACATCTTCGCTGCTGGACCCTTCAAAGCGCTGCCCTTGATAATGGGTGATACCGCCACAACCAGCTTTTGCTGAAGCACGTCCCGCACACCCTCCAACGCCAGGATCGGATCGATGCTTACCCATGGGTTTGAAGGTGCAATAACGATCAAATCAGCCTCTTGGAGAGCCTGGATTACTAATTCACTTCCCGCAATCGCTCTGTTCCCCAACAAGGCAATTTCAGCGATTTCTGGTTGGCATTTCAACCGGACAAAGTAATCCTGGAAACCCAGCCATGCTCCCTCCTTGGTTTTGATCAGGGTCGGAGCAGGTTCATCGCACATTGGTAATACGTGCGAATGAATACCGAAAATCTCACAAAAATGTGCGGTTATCTCGGTGAGAGTTTTCCCCTCGTTCAAAAGCCGCTGCCTCTCCAGGTGCCATGCCAGATCCCTGTCACCCAGGGCGAACCAATCCGGAGCACCCATCCTGCGTAATTCTTCAAGAACCTGCCAGCTTTCATCCTTGCGTCCCCATCCATGCACCAGATCTGCGAGCCCAGCCAGCGCGTAACAAACGGAATCGAGATCAGGAGAAATGTGCAGACCAAAATGAGTGAAATCATCTCCTGTGTTCACTATCGCCGTCAAACGACCAGGTTGCAACACTTCATCCAGGCCCACCAGCAGCTTCGCCCCGCCCACACCACCAGCCAATGCAGTCACCTTGAAATTTCTAAAGGCTGCGTCAAACTTTGGGGTCATCGGAAGAGATCGCGCTCCTTTTTTCGGATCAACTCTTGCGCGTTACCTTCCCTGAGTGGATACGGGAAGCCCCTCGCCAGAACAACAGGCGTACTTTCACTTGCCTGTCCCATCATCAGAGACGCCCCAGCCGCTAATTCATCAGCTGTTGCGATGGTTGTGACGCGGAGTTTGTAGTGGTACATGTCTTCCTCACCGCGCATATCGAGCAGTGCTGGTATGCCGGAGGCACCGATGGTTGTGCCCACCACTCCGTTGCGCCAGGCACGTCCATGCGAATCGATGATGATGACGCCCAATCGTGCTCTGCTCATCACTTCCAGGTCCGCGCGGATCATTGCGGCAGAAAGATCAGAATCCTCGGGTAAAAGCAACACCCAGTCCTCGTCATTTCCCCAATTGCCTTTCACATTGGAGTGATCTATCCCGGCATTGGCACAAATGAAACCAGATTTGTGTTCGACGATGATTGTTCCTGGTCGGGTGCGTAAAACTTCATTGCTTTCCTGCAGGATCAACTCGACCAGTTCAGGTCGTTTTCCGAGATACTCTGCCAGTTCAAGCGCTTTTGCGGAAGGCTGGACAGTGGTCAGGTTTACCAGCCGACCCTCTGATTTTGAGACGATTTTTTGAGCGAGGACCAGAATATCCCCGTCCTGCAAAAAGAGCCCATTATCCGCAATTGCCGCAAAAATGATTTCTGGCAGGAGATCTCCAGCTCTAATTTGAGGTATCCCTTGCAAAGCAAAGTATGTAAGTTGTTTAGGCAGCGTCATTGATTCCTGTGATGCGTATACCCGAAGATGGGACCTTGTACTTCAGATTCAAGCCGATCAGGATGGATGTCAGCCCCTCCACGACTACTGCATTCTGAATGACACCCGCGTCCCAAGCTTTGAGGCCAATGTCTTTTGCCAAACCAATGACAACTTCGCGCGCAGCTTGATTACCTCCCGCCACCAGAACGTCGCATTCGATTTCTTCGTCAGCGAGCAAGTGCTCAAAAGAAATTGTTTGGAATGCTGCTACTACCTTCACATCGTCTCCCAGAATCGACTGGGCTTGTTGGGCTGCGCTGCCTTCCGCGGGCATTTGCACACGGGTAACCTTCGGAGGTACGAGCGGAACGACTACATCAATCATAATCTTCCCTTGCAGCTCATCCTTGAGTCCTTCTAGTGTCGATCGATGCGCTGCAAAAGGAACGGTCAAGACGGCGATATCACATGCCCGGACAGCTTTGTCATTGGTAGTACCGCTGACATCGCCTTCACCATGCAGCCTTGCTTTCAGCTCTTCAACCGCTGCCAGCGCTTTTTCTTCGCTGCGCGATCCGATGATGATCTTGTGCCCGGCTTTAGCCCAGCGGTAACCCAGTCCGCGTCCTTCGCGTCCGGTTCCTCCGATAATTCCAATTGTGTATGCCATCTACCTCTCCATTAGTACGAATTCACTCTATTCCAGCAGCGGGTTGCAGCTTCTCGTGCTTTGGCAGCAATTTCAGCTTCATCCAGGAACAATAGCTTGCGATCTTTCATCAAAAGTTTGCCACCGGCGATGGTGGTGGTTACCATTCCATCCCGGAAGCCAAACAAAATGTGCCAGGGTAAGTTGCCTGCGTGTAGCGGTGTGATCGGGTGGTAATCTACCAGGATCAAGTCAGCAGCTGCGTTTTTTTCTATCTTGCCTATGCGCAATCCGCCCCAAGTTTGGGCAGCTAGTCTCGAATTATTCGCGACCGCAATCTTAATGACATCATATCCGTTCATCGCTCTTGGATCAGCCTGGTGGTCTTTTTGGATCAGGTAAGCAAAAAACCATTCCTGCCACATGGCATTCGAAAAACCGTCATTACCCAGGCAAACCTTCACACCCTGCTTCAGCATCTCCTCAACCGGAGCCACACCCACCGCGTTGTTCATGTTTGAACGTGGCTGGTGCGAAAGCCACGTGCTGCTTTGCGCCAGCAGATCAATCTCATGCGGACTGAGGTGCACGCCATGCGCAAGGATTGTCTTCTCCCCCAAGACACCGGCATCAGCAAATCGCTCCACCACCCGCTTGCCATACTGGGTCAACGAATCTTCCTGGTCCACAATCCCCTCAGCCGCGTGGCTATGAAATCCAGCCCGACCATTGTTTTCTTCGACACATTTTTCGAGCGTTTCATCGCTGATTGTCAAACTGGCATGCAAACCAAAATGAGCTCTTAGCATCGGGCTGTAATTACCGGCCTCGACCCCACTGATGAAACGGCTGTTCTCTCGTATACCTGCCAGGGCTCTCTCTTTGCCATCGCGATCCGTAACCTCATAGCAGAGCGATGCGCGCAAGCCGGACTCCATTACAGCGTCAGCTTCGATATCCAGCGACCCATCAATGCAGTTTGGCGAGGCATGGTGATCAAAAAGAGTCGTACAGCCATACCTGGCGGCATCAGCCAACAACGAAAGCGCTGAATACTTTACACCTTCTTCATCAAGCCCTTTGTCGAGCTTCCACCATAGATTCGCGAGGATTTCCTGAAAATTTCGTGAGGGTTCACCTGGTGTTGCCATGCCTCGTGAAAACGCCCCATAAAAGTGCGTATGGGCGCAGATCAGGCCTGGCATCACCATCTGCCCTTGCGCATCCAGTACTTCCTCCTCAGGGTGAGCAGCCCTTAGTTCAGTTTCATCCGCAATTTCCTGGATCAAACCATGCTGGATAAGGAGAGCCTTGTCTTCGAGGATCTCGTTTGGGTCGCCCCAGGTCACAATTTTTCCGTTCGTGATGATCATTGTTGTTCCTTTTCTCCATTGGGCTGTACCACCCCAAATCGCAGAGATTACTCTTCAGCAGTGATCTCGTAAAGCTCCACCAGCACACCACTGGCAGATTTTGGATGGATAAAGGCCATTTTTCGGCCAGGGAGCACCTGTGGCGTTTCGTTGATCAACCGTACGCCTACGTCCTTAAGCTCCTGTATCTTTGCTTCAATATCATCCACCTCGATGCACAGATGGTGCAGGCCTTCACCTCGTTTTTCCAGGTAAGCAGCCATGCCCGAGTCTTCGGTGGTAGGCTGCACCAACTCAATTTCACTATCGCCAACCGGGATAAAGGCTACTTTGGAAGCCTGTGAAGGGACATCCTCTATGTGGTGCAGCTTGAGCCCCAAGGTAGTTTCCCAGAACTTGAGCGACTCATCGATGTCCCTTACGACGATCGCAACATGATTGATTTTTTTGATTTGGCTCATTAATTCTCCTTAGATGAAGGTGGGCGCGCGATACTCGCCCCAGACTTTTCGTAATCTGCCGCAAATCTCGCCTAATGTCAGTTTGTTTTCTACGCATTCGATGATGATCGGCATCATATTGTCATCACCTTGCGCTGCTTTTTCAAGCCGATCCAACATGCTTTCCACCAAAACATTATCTCTGCCTGCCCGCAAGGCAGCCAGGCGTTCCCGCTGTTCAGATTCGATCCTGGGATCGATCTTCAGCGATTCGAGCTCGATTTTCTCGTCGACTGTGAACTTATTGACACCAACAACGATATCTTCTTTATTTTCAAGTCGGCGCTGGGCTGCAAAGGCAGCATTTTGGATCTCACCCTGGATAAAGCCGTTTTCAATCGCCTTCAGCGCTCCACCCATCTCGTCAATTTTCTGCAGGTATTCCACTGCCCTTTTCTCGATCTCGTCTGTCAGATACTCAACCATGTAAGACCCTGCCAGAGGGTCGATGGTGTCTGCCACACCCGATTCATAGGCGATGATTTGCTGGGTGCGCAAAGCCACCTGCACCGATTTTTCCGTAGGCAACCACAGAGCTTCATCCATGCTATTGGTATGCAGCGACTGCGTCCCGCCCAAAACTGCCGCCAGCGCCTGTAGAGTCACACGCACGACGTTGTTTTCCGGTTGTTGTGCGGTCAAGGTCGATCCTGCAGTCTGGGTGTGAAAACGCAGTTTCTGCGAATTGGGGAGCTTTGAGCCAAAGCGCTCTTTCATGATCTTGGCGTAGAGCCTGCGTGCAGCGCGGAATTTTGCGACTTCTTCGAGGAAATTATTGTGTGAATTGAAGAAGAAAGAAAGCTGGGATGCAAATTTGTCCACATCCATGCCCGTCTTGATGGCGGCTTCTATATAGGCAATTGCATTTGCGAGCGTGAATGCCACTTCCTGCACTGCAGTCGAACCAGCTTCGCGGATGTGATATCCGGAGATGCTGATGGTATTCCAATTAGGCACTTCGGTCTGGCAGTACTGGAAAATGTCCGTGATCAATCGCATGCTCGGGGTTGGCGGGAAGATGTACGTGCCGCGTGCGATGTATTCCTTCAGAATGTCGTTCTGGATGGTCCCGCGTAGAGCAGATGAGGGCACACCTTGTTTCTTCGCCACCGCAATATACATGGCAAGCAGCACTGCTGCCGGCGCATTGATGGTCATACTGGTAGAAACTTTATCCAAAGGGATATCCGTGAACAAAGTCTCCATATCTTCAATCGAAGAAATCGACACGCCCACCTTACCCACTTCACCCAGAGCGATCGGATCATCCGCGTCGTAGCCGATCTGGGTAGGCAGATCAAAAGCAACTGAAAGCCCGGTTTGCCCTTGTTCGAGCAGGAAGCGATAGCGCTTGTTCGATTCGGTCGCACTGGAATAGCCGGCATATTGCCGCATAGTCCAAAGCCTCCCCCGGTACATCGTTGGTTGAACACCCCGGGTATAAGGATATTCACCGGGATATCCCAGGCTGGCTTCCCGGTCGGCAGGGATCTCAGAAGGTGGGATTACAGCTTTCAGGGGAATGCCCGAATCGGTGGTGAATTCAGCTTTTCTCTCGGGGAATTTGGCAATGGCAGGTTTATAGACCTTTTCCAGCCAATTCTCAAAATGGTTTTGTTCCGTCATGTCTCTCCTCATTTTTAGGATTGTGACCAACAAGCTAAGTATAATCTATTGAGCCCCAATTTTGGCGAAAACGCCTTCTGACTGTAAGAGCAAAATGATAATGT
>DBRR01000040.1 GCA_002306055.1 Anaerolineaceae bacterium UBA1363 | reverse complement strand
ATCGATCCTGAACCAGCCCTGCTAGATACGATTTTCAGGCTGATTTCGACCATTAAGCGTGAATATCCAGTGGAAGGTATGCGCTACACAGCCCCACAAAACCTGCACCTCACCTTATTGTTTTTAGGGGATACCGACGAAAATTTAATTCCGAAAATTGGAAACAGACTGGATGAGATCTGTCAGAATTTCACAGAGTTTGACCTCGAGTTTGCCAATCTTGGTGCCTTTCCTTCCCGGCATAACCCCCGCATTCTCTGGCTCGGAGTAAACAATCCTGAGCCTGTCAGCGTACTGGCAAAAGCGATAATCCACGATTCTGGTCTGGTTGTCGCACCTGAAAAAGACCAGTTTTCTCCTCACCTGACCCTTGGCAGAGTTGCTGAGAATGCCCGCGGGGTTTCTGGAGAGGTGTTTTCCAGACTTTTTTCCAAACTAGGCAATGTAAAAGCAGGGTCAACCAGAATCCGGGAAGTGCTTCTATACCAAAGCGTCCTCAAACCTGGCGGTCCGGAATACACTGTACTAAGTCGCCATGCTCTCAAAAAACTGTGCTAAACTTCCTTCAGTGAGGTGAAAACTGGAACCAATAATCTTAGCTCGCAGGATCGCACAAATTCTTGAAGACAAACTCGCAGAAAATATTCTGCTTCTTGACCTCAGCGGTATCTCTGACTTTACAGAATCTTTTGTAATCGCTAACGGCACCAGCGAAAGAATGCTGCAAAGTCTGGCTGACTATGTTCGTGAAATTATTAAACCAGAAACCGGATTAAGCCCTGTTGTAGAAAGCAGTGGTCAATCCGGCTGGATAGTATTGGACTATGGCTATGTAGTGGTTCACTTGCTGAGCCCCGAAATGCGGGATTATTACGACCTCGAAGGCATGTGGCAGAAAGCCAAAGTCGTGCTCAGCGTCCAGTAAACCTGCAATCTAGATGAATTCTTCCATGATCTCCTGCGCATGCTCCGCGGGTTTTACTTTATCATAGATCTTCACAAGGTTACCTTCTTCGTCAATGAGGAAAGTAGTGCGGTTGATGCCGTAATACTCTCGACCCATGAACTTCTTTAATCCCCAGACACCATACATTTCACTGACTTTGTGATCTGGGTCGGAGAGTAAAGGAAAGGGCAATTGATACTTTTCCTGGAATTTGGCATGTGATTCCGCGGAATCAGCGCTTACACCCAGGATAACAATATCGTTTTGCTTGAATACTGAATAATTGTCCCTGAAACTGCAGGCTTCGGCAGTGCATCCTGGGGTATCATCTTTTGGATAAAAATATAGAACGAGGCGTTTTCCGCGATAGTCTGAAAGTTTGTGCAGTTCCCCATTTTGATCGCTGAGTTCAAATTCCGGGGCTGGTTTGTTTATTTCTAAAGTCATATCTTCCTCCATGGCTTATTTGGTAAGTAAAGGATACGCCAAAAGATAGATCAAAGAAAAGAACTGTACAATCGCCAGGGCTCTTAATAATCGCCAGTTTGGGCGCATTCCTGCTGCCATTTGCTTTAAAAAGAACACCTCCACCCCACTCACAAGGCTGAGTAACAGTGTTGGCCAGTTCCGGGACCACGTATTACTGGCTGCCAAGTAAGCCAGCAAACTAACATAAGTCAGTATCCCCAAACCATGGTGAAACTTAAGCGCTTTTTCCCAACCGACAGAAGCAATGAAGTGATTGTTCCTGGAAGAGCTGTTTTGATCATAGTCAGAAAACAAAAGCGTAATCGCGGAGGTTCCATATAGGAAAAAAATTGGCATCCAAAGCAGGAAGAGCAGATAAGAAAACGAATACTTCTGGATCGCACTTCCGAGAAGGAACATTAATGGAGAGACTACCAAACCTTCGAACAACCACGACATCGAATTAAACCATAGGCGGCTGAACCTGCCCATCGGTAAAAACATTACAAAAGCAAGGGCAATAAGGAGTAATAAGTTGGTGCCGATGAGCACTTCAGCTTGAAGGAGTAAATAAAGGCCAACAAAAATTGCGAAAAAAGCTCCAAAAATCAATACCTGAGCTGTTGAAGATCGACTTTGCCCGGCAGATTTGACCCTGGTGAATGGATTAACCCGGTTGGAGGTCAGATAGAGCTGGATTGTCTGCAGAAGGTAAAAAGCATAATAGATAATCAAACCTGCTGCCAGGCTAAGGAAATTGATCGAATGTCCTGACGAACTGGCGATCATCACTCCCAGCAAGTAACTGGCAGTCGCTGAAGCAGCGAAAAACCCGTTGAAATTTAGTTTCATTTTTTGCATTCAAATATTTTAACATGCCTTAGCCTTCAAAAGCCGGGTGATATAATTTTTGTGATGATGAAAAAATGGCTTGTTTTGATCCTGGTCTTTTTTCTCCTTGAAAGTTTTGGTACGCAGGGAATTTCTCCCGCTGAGACTCAACAAACGAATACACTCTATGTAGCCAATACTGAAGCTCTTTGCACTGGTTACACCGAATGTTTTTTCAACGACAGCACTGATCTGCCAGAGTCCAACGCCTTGATGAAAGCCATCAAATTCGCCAAAGACAACAACCTCATTGACGTAACCATTAACATTCTTTCTCCCTATGAGATCAACAGCCATATCGTCCAGGTTGATTATCCGGTTAGCATCATCGGTAAGAATACTGGCTGGATCAGCACCTCCAACAGTGACTGCAGCCGACCCATGTTTGTCATTTCAGCCCAGGCTACCATTCGCGATATATCCCTGAATGATGGCGCTTGTAACAGCCCATCAAGGGACTTGTTGGTCGTAAACAGTCCATCACCCGTCATTATTGAACACAGTACCTTCGAAAATGGTCGAACCGCTATTTCTTACCAGGCAGGCGCAGGGGATCTGACCGTTCGATTCAATCATATAAACAACAATCAAGCTGCCATCAATAGCACCAATATCGATCAAGATGCTAACTTGCTTGTTGTGGCTAACAATATCACTTCAAGCAGCACCTCAGTCCAGGTCTATTGCGCTGGCAATAGCTTTGTGGATCACAACTTCTGGGGTACAGGCGTGTTGCCAAGTCAGTCCGCTGCTGGTTGTGGTGCAGATGATACCAAAAGGCTTGATGCTCCAATCGTCACGGAAACCACAGGCGTTGCCGCCCGCTTGTTGAGCCTGACAAACACCCTCCCTGCTACTGATTTTTATGGTTTTAAAGCCAGCAGTCCCACCTCTACGGACTTGTACGTGGTCAACCATGGGGACTCAACCCCTTTTAGCAGTCCTGCTGGCAGTCTTTATCATTGTAGTAATTTTTTTGACGTATTCCTTCCTCCTTCTGTGTCTCCTGGCACAATCACACTTTCCTTTGCTTATGGTGATACCAATGATTGTGCTCCAATTATCCAATCAGCTGCCTATTGTGGTTCCGGAAACCAGACCAAGTTCCCGTTGCTTTGGTACGATCCGAAAACCCAAGTGACAGATAAATGGGATAAAACCGGCGACATACCCCAATCATCAGTGGGCAGCATTTACGCCGGTCAGGAAACCACTTGCCGAACAGCTTCGAAAACCATTGAGGTTATCGTCGACAATGACGGTCGCCCCGATCTGTTGAATGACTTGTTCTTTACTCCTTTCGTGATCGGTTACGAGCAAGCGGGGGTACTTTCCTTTACCGCCTCAGCCACGACAAATTCGATCAATCTAAACTGGACGACCGTTACTGAAGTAAACACACTCAATTTTTACATCACGCGCTCAACCACCTCTGATGGTACCTACGAAAAAATCTCTGGCGATATAGCAGTCACAGGCTCACCTTCCTCTGGCAGCAGTTACAGTTTTTCAGATTCCACTGCGGCAACAGGGCAGACATACTATTACAAACTCGTGGTTATCAATTCTGACGGATCTGTGCAGCAGATGGTAGGGCCATTAAGTGCTTCTATCGCACCTCTATCTACTGCCACCAACACCCGTACACCCACGCGTACACTTACTCCTACACGTACAATTACTCCTACTCGAACCCTGACGCCGTTTCGCACTGCCACTTCTGCCTTCAAGACCCCGCTTCCCGACGAGCCTACACTCTTTCTGCCAACTTTTACAGACACCCCAACCATCGAGATCACCCCTGACCTCAGTTTGACTCCAGCCGAAACTCCCACTCCAACCTCCACGCCTTCCCGCACACCAACGCCCACAGTTTCAGGAACACCAAAATCTGGGTTGCTTGAAAAAACCGACCGCTATTCAGGTCAAAAACAAGTACCGTTCTATCTGGGTGGAGTGGCAGTGTTGATCCTGATTGTGCTCCTGGCAGTTTACATCCACCGTAAACACTGATTTTTTGACTTTTAGATTTTAGTATGCTATTCTATGCCCATTATTAATAGGGTAATCCTGATATGTTAAAAGAACGCGTTTCAGATAATGTCTACTGGTTCCAAAGTGAAGTCTATGCGCAAGTAACTGCAGGTACCATTGTTGGACCACAATGGGCGGTTCTGATCGACACCCTCATGCCATCAGAGACACCGCTCATTCGCAATTTCATTGAATCGCAGCTTATGGTCCCGGTCAAGTACATCATTAATACCCATCATCATGCGGATCACTCCTGGGGCAACTGTATTTTTCCGAATGCCAAGATTATCGGACATCAACAATGCCGCGACTTAATGCTCGAAAAAAGCACGTCAGCTTTGGCTGAGGCCGGGCAGGAAAACTCCATTTTCCGCGATATCTGCATTTCGCCACCCCAGATCACTTTCAGCTCAGGCACTTTGACACTGCGAATTGGGAAGAAACAACTTCAGATTTTTGCTACCCCCGGTCATTCTGCTGATAGCATTTCGGTGCTTCTGGAAGATGAACGAATTTTGTTTGCAGGCGACACGTTTATGCCGGTCCCGTACTTTGTCGGTGGAGATATTGAAGTTCTGGCACAATCAATTTCTCACATCGGCAACATGGGGTTGGAGAACATCGTTCAAGGTCATGGCGATATCATTCTGCGAGGGGAAATCGAGGAAGTAAAAAAACACAACCTCGAGTACCTGAAAACCCTTCAGAAGATTGTAAAAACTGCTATGCGACGCCGAAACCCACTGGAATTTCTCTCAGCACAAGACATCGAAGATACCGGAAAACACCGTGTCAGCCTGGGTGGGCTGGCGCAGGAATTGCATATCCGCAACCTGCAATGGCTCTATTACCAGGAGATCAGGAAGCTCGAGGCTTAGGCAAGGCTAACGACAATCAACATAATAAGTATCAACCCTGCCATTAGCAGTGGTTCGATCAGTTTTCGCCGGGTCAGAGGACCTTCAATCACCATCAACGCGGTCAGAATATATAGCACTCCGCACACAACCAGCCCGTTTTGGATTGGTTTCAAAAAAAGGTAATACATAGCTCCCGCGATTTCCGCGCACAATACCCCACAAACAAGCACAATTGAAAACGCACCCTCACCTTTTGTCCGCAGGTGAATGGTTCGATATGCAACGAACCCCGCCGCGATCAAGATTAGAATCACCTGGACATACATTCTCAACTGGGAAGCTGCCAGCGAAATCGTGAAAGCCAAAAACAGACCAAATGCCAGGCTGATCAGAAGTGGAGCCACAACCTGATAGGTTTCTCCCTTGGGACTAAGCACGCGGTATTCGGCATTCAGGATTATTCCAATTACCAGCAAACTTACTCCAAGGGTAAACCACCAAACCAGATCCCTTTCCAGTTGAATCAACAAAGTACTTGTGATCAATGTAGCCAGGCTCGGAAGCACAACATTCGGGATCAATACCCAGGGAATACCTTCATTTTTCTCAAGATCAGGGTTCGTGACAAATAACCAAAAACATCCCCCGACGCAAAGCAGCATCAATACCACGGGAACCAACCCAATCACACTGAAGTTAATGATGAAACCGAAAAGATTCGTACCAGTGGTGAGCGGCTCTCGGGGCATCAGGTACAACGCAGCAAAGAACGTTGCCATGGTCGCAAGAAAAATGCTAAACCGATTGATATAACGACTCTCCAAAACGAGCACCTCAATTTTTGTATTCTATCACCACTGAAGTGAACTGAAGTTCCCTGCTTCCCTTCATTTAATGGTAAAATTACAAGGTTATGAAACTTATGCTACCATTCCAAAAACAACCAAAGATATTTGCAGCATTTAAGGCTGGATACGACACCGTTTCAAAACATCTTTACCTGGTTCTTTTCCCAATTATCCTTGATCTTTTCTTACTTTTCGGCGTTCGAATTACCATCGTCGATTTGATGCAGAATGCAATCCAGCGCTTCGTCTTACCACCTTCAGCCACGGCTGATCTGGTCGCGAGTTGGGAAACTTTAAAAATCCAGTCGGTTGAATTCTTCCGCTACTTTAGTCTGACAGCCTTCCTTCGTTCTTTTCCGGTTGGAATACCAAGCCTGTTTTCTTTCACCGCTTTCGAACGCAATCCGCTCGGAGAATATCAGTTCATCCAACTACAGCAACCTGGCTCAGTTTTTCTTGTTATTCTTGGATTGTCCCTGATTGGATTGGTTTTCGCCTACTTCCTTTACCGGTTAATCGCAAGAGCAACCTCCACCCAATCTGTGTCGGTTGAATCTATTCTTGAGCCGCGGTCATTACTATCATGGGTGTTGATCCCAATCGTTTCGATCATCTTCACACTTTTGGTCATCTTCCCCGCCATGCTACTGATCAGTCTGATTGGTGCCTTACTTCCAATTTTTACTTCTATTGGCTACTTCTTCCTTACCATTGCTATTATCACCCTCATCACACCAGTCCTTTTCACTCCCCATCTCATCTTTCTGGAAAAAATGACTTTCGCCCAGGCATTGCTCACAAGCTTCCGTACTGTGCGAATGACCAACGCCAAAAGTACGACGTTTCTTTTCCTTGCGATCCTAGTGAGTTATCTGACCAATATGCTCTGGCGGATCCCACCTGATGATTCCTGGATGTTATTGGTCAGTGTTTTTGGGCATGCATTGATCTCAATCATAATACTAGCAGCAAGCTTTCATTTCATCATTGACGCGCGCAATTCCGTCCGTGAATTCACTGAAAATCTGATGTCAGAAACCGATCTGGCATAAACTTTGGAGCAGAACTTGAACAATAAACTCGAACATTACAATGCAGGTGATATCCAGATCCTCGAAGGACTTGAGGCTGTTCGTCGCCGGCCTGGCATGTATGTTGGTGGTACCGACATCAAAGCCCTTCATCACCTCATCTATGAAGTCGTTGACAACTCCATTGATGAGGCTCTTGCCGGCTATTGTGATCATATTTCGGTCACGATTCATGCAGATGAAAGCGTGACTGTCAAAGACAATGGCCGCGGAATTCCCGTGGAAATCCACCCAGAGAAGAAGATATCAGCTCTGCAGGTTGTTATGACCGTGCTGCATGCTGGTGGTAAATTTGGCGGTGGATCCTACAAAGTCTCTGGTGGTTTGCACGGTGTGGGTGTTTCGGCGGTAAATGCGCTGTCGGAATGGTGCGAAGTCACCATACACCGCTCAAACAAAATTTACTTCCAAAGGTACGAGAAAGGAATCCCTAAGGAACCCGTCAAAGCCATTGGCACATACACTGGCGATTACACTGGCACTTCGATATCTTTTCATTTTGATCGTGAAATTTTCAAGGATGAAGCCAGCTTCCGTTTCGAAACACTTGTCCAGCGTTTTCGGGAAATGGCTTTTGTTACCCGCGGTGTCAGCATCCAGTTGATTGACGAGCGGGACGGCAAGGAAATGACTTTCCACTTCGAAGGTGGGATAGCCTCCTTCGCCCGATACATTAACCGCAATCGTGAAACGCTCCATCCATTGATCTATGGCGAGAAAGAATTTGAAGGCATTGGGGTTGAATTTGCCTTACAGTACACCGATGCATATTCTGAATCCATCTACACCTTCGCCAACACGATCAATACGATCGACGGCGGCACACATCTCACTGGACTGCGGGCTGCCATCACGCGCAGTATCAATGATTATGCCCGTAAAGCAGGTCTGCTAAAAGAATCAGAACCAAATTTCAGCGGAGATGACACCCGGGAGGGACTGACTGCCATTGTCAGTATCAAACACCCGGATCCTCAGTTTGAAAGCCAGACCAAGGTTAAACTGATGAATCCAGAAGTTCAGACTTATGTTCAGGCAGTGGTGCTTGAAACGGTTTCCACTTTTCTGGATGAAAACCCCGCAACCGGGCGTGCCATTGTGCAGAAATGTCTCACTTCTGCCCGGGCACGTGATGCAGCCAAGAAAGCGCGTGACCTCGTTATTCGCAAATCCGCACTCGAGTCGATGACTCTTCCTGGCAAGCTGGCTGACTGTTCAGAACGTAATCCAGAAAAAACAGAAATGTTCATTGTTGAAGGTGAATCGGCAGGGGGCTCAGCCAAGCAAGGTCGCGACCGCCATTTTCAGGCTATCCTTCCTCTGCGTGGAAAGATCCTCAACACCGAACGGGCACGCCTGGATAAAATCCTTGGCAACCGTGAAGTGAAATCACTCGTCTCTGCGCTTGGCACCGGCATTGGCGACTCTTTTGATCTCAAAGGTCTCCGGTACGGTCGGGTGATCATCATGACCGATGCTGACGTGGATGGTGCCCACATCCGCACCCTGCTATTGACCTTCTTTTTCCGCTACATGCAGCCTTTAATCGAAGAGGGGCACCTCTACATTGCTCAGCCGCCACTTTATCGCATCAGCAATCGTAATCAGGTCTTCTATGCCTACAACGACGCCGAAAAAGATAAACTGATCACAAAACTGGGTGGCGCCAATAAGGTGGGTCTCTCCCGTTACAAAGGTCTCGGTGAAATGAACCCCGAACAGCTCTGGGAAACGACGATGAACCCTGAAAACCGCACCCTCTTGCAGGTTGAAATCGAAGACGCGGCAGAAGCCGACCTGACCTTTGACATGCTGATGGGCTCCCTCGTTCCTCCGAGGCGGCGTTTTATCCAAACTCATGCAAAAGAAGTGCGTAACCTGGATATCTAACCGCTTGTAACTCGCCTGGAAAACAGGCGAGTTTGTTAATATGACACGTAAGATCCTTCACCTCGACCTCGACGCTTTCTTCTGTTCAGTCGAAGAGTTGCTTGACCCATCCCTCGTGGGCAAAGCTTTTGCTGTTGGTGGCAGTCCTCAAGGTCGCGGTGTGATAGCGTCATGCTCATACGTGGCACGTCTTAAGGGCGTACGCTCTGCGATGCCTGCTGGAAAAGCCCTCCAACTCTGCCCTGAGTTGATCATGATCCATCCTCGCCATGGGCTTTATAGTGAATATTCTGATCGGGTGATGTCCATCCTCCAGGATACGACGCCTTTGGTCGAACAGGTTTCGGTGGATGAAGCTTTTTTGGATGTCAGTGATCTGCCGCAACCCCTCCGGCTTATCGCGACCGGGCTGCAAAAACGGGTTGCAGATGAAACCCAACTTCCCTGTTCCCTTGGGGGAGCAACCAATAAACTGGTTGCCAAAATGGCGAACGACTATGGTAAGAAGCAGGTGCGCACTGGTCGCGCCCCCCGTGCGATCACCATCATCGAACCGGGAGAAGAGCAAGCATTCCTTGCCCCCCTTGACATCCAGGCTCTGTGGGGATTTGGTCCTAAAACAGCTGAAAAATTACGTGAAAGAGGCATTTTACGCATTGGGCAGCTTTATGAGCTTTCCGAGATGGAATTGCGCAGTTTTTTTGGCAACCATGCCCTTGAGATCCTCGACCGGGCAAAGGGGATCGACACGCGGCCGGTTTATGATAGCGAAAACGATCCAAAATCGGTCAGTAATGAGACCACCTACTACTCTGACACAGATGACCTTCAGCAAATTTTGGATACCTTACGCTGGCTGTCCGATAAGGTTGGTTATCGCTTACGCAAGCACAACCTGGCAGGAAGTTGCGTGCAGATCAAGATCCGATACTCGGACTTTTCCACCATTACTCGCCAAAAAATGCTTTTGCAGCCAACCAATCTGGATGATGAGATCTTTAACGCCGTGATGGAATTGCTTAAGAGTCATCTCACGGTTGGCAGAGAGGTACGTCTGCTGGGCGTCGGCGTTACCAAGCTGGAAGATCCTGCCATCCAGCTCTCATTATGGGATAATACCGCCCAAAAGAAAACCCAACTTAGCGAAGCTATCGACACTCTCAAAGATAAGTACGGCAAGGAAATCATCATGCGAGCCAGCGCAATGAAAACGGATAAGAAGGAACCCAAAAAGTAAGCTTTCCTTTGTAACGCATGTACCCGCGCGCAACAGGGAGTTGGGTTTTGTACCCCCTGCATCATGTATTTTTGCGGGGTCGATTCGGCTCTTTTGCATACCGTCGTTGTAGGGTCAGACCCCTGTGCCTGACCATGATAAACACCGACGCCCACTTCATGGATGCTCTCAGTCGCTTACCCATCTGTTTCACGGTTGGCAGAGGTTAATCTAAAGATTTCACTTGCTCTTACTTTAGGACATTATCATATTGCCACTACACATTATCACTTCTACACCCCTTAATCATCAAAAATTCTGATATAATCGCCTCCACGCCAACGTAGCTCAGTCGGTAGAGCAGACGCTTCGTAAGCGCCCGGTCGAGGGTTCAAATCCCCCCGTTGGCTTTTATTATTTATTGTGTTATCCCCACTAAACCTTCAGCTTAATCCATTTACACAGTTTCGCCGATGGTGTAACCGCCATCCACAGGCAGAATAGCTCCGGTAATAAATTCTCCCATGCTCGAACTGAGAAAGACCACCGCATTGGCAATGTCAACAGTTGAAGCATATCTTCCCAGGGGTATCTTTTTCAGTCTTGCTTCTTCTTGTGCCCTTTGTTCCGGGTCTTGCATTCTTTCTTGAACTATTTCAGTTGCCGTAGGTCCTGGAGAAACAACATTGACACGAATTTGGTGCTTTGCGAGGTCCATCGCGGCTACCCGTGAAAGAGTATGAAGGGATGATTTTGTGACTGTGTAATGCAACCTTCCTTTTTTCACTTGTAAAGCTGACGAAGAGCCGATGTTTATGATGACACCTTTTGTCTTATTCTCGACCATTATCTCGGCAGCTTTGACCATACAAAAATAGGCGCTAAGGACATTGGTTTCAAAGGTTTTGATCCACAGGTCATAATCGATCGCATTCCATTCAACTTTGTCCGAGTACGCGCCCAAATTGTTCACCAGGATATCAACCTTCCGGAATTTTTCCTTAATTTTATGAAATAACTTTTCTATTTCCGATTCCACAGATAGATCGCATGGATAGGTATAAACATTGGAATTATTCTTTATCGTATTCTTAGCTGTTTCAAGTTTTTCTTTGTTCCTGGCAACCGAGAGGACTGTGGCTCCCAAATCCGAAAATTGTCTGCAAATCTCCAAGCCTATTCCTTGGCTAGCACCCGTAACCAAAACGATTTTTCCTGCAAATTCATTCGATTGAATCATTGTCTCTCCAATCTGATGGTCGTGATTTCTTCTCACTTCCTTAATATCGCCCGGCTGTCAAGCGAGATCGCGCCCTGACCTTCGGGATAAACGATCAGTGGGTTGATCTCAATCTCACTGATTTCAGGGTTATCCAGACTCAACTGGCTCAAACGTGCAATAGTCTCTTTCACGGCAGCAATATCCGATTTCGCCGAACCGCGATATCCCTTGAGCAGCTTGCCCGCCAGGGTGCTATCGATCATCTGATCGATATCCTCATCAGTAAGTGGTGCCACCTTAAAACTGACGTCCTTGAGCAATTCCACCATCGTGCCACCTAAACCAAACATCATGAGCGGTCCAAAGGTGGGGTCACGCCGCATTCCGACGATCACTTCCAAGCCCTTGGGTGCCATCTTTTCTATCATCACACCCTGAATGTGTGCCTGGGGTTCATTTTTGGCTATGCGAGCCATCATCGCGTCATATTCTACGCGCAGCTCTTCAGAATTATTGATGTTCAATGCGATTCCGCCGGAATCCGACTTATGCAAGATGTCCTCAGAGACGATCTTCATTACCACCGGATACCCAGCCTTTTCAGCAATCTTGAAAGCTTCATCGACATTACCCGCCAGATCACCTGGCACATTCTGAATGCCGTAAGCTTCCAGCATCACCCGGGTTCCATACTCACCTACAGTATGCCCGCCCTTCACCAAAGCCATTACCGCAACCATTTTGTTGTGGTCGATGTCCTCAATGCGGACCGGGTTAAATGCTGATCGCCTTAGAACCTTTTTGTAACTTTCCATCCCCCTCAAAACACGCCCTGCTTCATCGGGATAAGCATACACCGGCACTCCTGCCATGTTCAGGCACTGTTCTGCTTCGAGCGTGCTACGTTCGCCCATGAGGCACGTCAGCAAGGTCTTATTAGTTTTTTTGCCGATTTCGACCCAGGCGTTTGCCACTCCCAGGGTATCCACCAAAGCCTGCGGAACCAGGATAGGAAGCAACACATCCACGCCCTCATCCGCATCCAAATTTCCCAGGCTCCAAAGGTAATCCTCAGGGCTGACCGATCCCAGCATATCAACCGGATTCGTTACCTGAGCGCTTGGGTTTAATTTCGTTCGTAGTTTAGCCTGGATTTCCGTCGTGATCTGCGCCAGTTCGAATCCATTAAAAGCCAGGCTGTCCGCTGCCAGTGCTGCAGCCCCGCCGGCATTCGTCGTCATCGCAACGCGCTTCCCGGCTGGTAGTGGCTGTGTACCAAGAGCCCAAGCCACATTAAATAGCTGACTGATCGTTTCGACTTCTATCACTCCGGCTTGTTCCAGTGCAGCCTGATAGGCTGCATAGGAGCCTGCCAGTGAGCCTGTGTGCGAACTGACTGCCTTAGCGCCGGCGTCGTTTTTCCCAGCTTTTAGGAATACGATCGGTTTCTTTTGCGACACCCGCCTTGCCACTTCCATAAACCGTGGTCCATCCTGGATCCCCTCGATGTACATGGCAATCACTTTCGCGTGTTCATCTTCCGCAAAGTACTCGAGCATATCGGCTTCAGTGACGTCCATCTCATTGCCCAGGCTGGCAAAATGTGAAAATCCGATCTTGGAATTGATGATCAAGTCGATCACACCACCGCAAATGGCTCCGGATTGGGAGATGAAAGCGATTGGTCCAGCGGGAGGAATACCTTTAATGAAGGTTGAATCCAATCCGGTGCGCACATCAATGGTTCCCACGCAATTAGGTCCAACCACTCGCATCCCATAGGAACGCGCCAATTCCTTCACGGCCAGCTCTATTTTAGCGCCTTCCCCACCAAGTTCCCTGAAGCCGCCTGTGATAATGACAACCGCCTTGATCCCTCGCTCGCCAATTTCCTTCATGGTTTCCATGATTACCGTCACAGGCAGAACAACCACAGCTAATTCGACCGGATCTGGCACGTCAGATATCGAAGCGTAAGCCTTCTTGCCCAGGATCTCAGTGGCGTTTGGATTCACTGGATAAACTTCGCCCTTATAGCCAAAGCTCAAAAGATTTTCCAGAATTCCGTAGCTGAGTTTCTTGGGATTGGTCGATGCACCTAAGATGGCAACGCCTTTTGCGTCAAAAAAAGGGGTGAGTGATGATGGCATGGTTCTCTCCTGAAGGTTTGTGAGTGGGATTATACCAACTCCTGCAGCGAGAATGCGATTTCCAAGGTTGGAGCATTCCGCTTGATTTATAATTCTCTCATTATGAACGGTATCTTGTCACTAACACCAGAAAGAATGCAAGAACAAGCTGCCGATTTCCTCGCCCATCCTCATCTCTTTCTGAGCGGCCCTGCTTCTTCGGGGAAAACCAGTGCAGCATTACTCCGCCTGCATCAGATTCTCACATCGGATTTCAATTCTCGCACGCTTGTGCTTGTTCCCCAACGCAGCCTGGGCGAACCGTATCAGAGTTTCCTTCGGAACGTCAATTTGCCTTCTTCTCACCAGGTGAGCGTCCAGACCATGAGCAGCATCGTCCGTAGGATGATTGCCCTTTTCTGGCCATTGATTGCTAGCCACCAGGTTTTCAGGCATCCTTTTGAACCTCCACGTTTCCTAACACTCGAGACCGCCCAATACTACATGGCACAAATTGCCGATCCGTTGATCGACCGCGGTCATTTCGCCACGATCACTCTCACCCGAAACCGACTCTTCAGTCAACTTCTGGATAATCTCAACAAGTCCGCCATTGTAGGTTTTCCGCACACGGAGCTTGCCCGCAGGCTCAAATCTGCCTGGAATGGCGATCAGTCGCAACTCACGGTATATGATGACGTCCAGCTTGCAGTCAATGCTTTCCGCGAGTTTTGCCTGGAGCATAATCTGCTGGATTATTCGCTCCAAGTCGAACTCTTTCGGGAAATCGTCTGGCCAAACGAAACCTTTCAGAGGTATTTCCAGAACCAATACCAGCACCTGATCTATGACAATGCCGAGGAGGATCCTCCATACGTGCATGATATCGTCCGTTCGTGGATCAAAAACTTACAATCTTCTCTAATCATCCTGGACGAAGAGGGCGGCTTGCACAGTTTCCTGGGAGCGGACCCTGTTTCTGCCGCAAACCTTGTTTTTGATTCAACAACGCATATCCGCTTCAAACAAAATTACGTCAGTCCTCCCCCCATCAAAGCGCTTTTGGGCTATTTGCAATCATCCCAAACGCAAAAGCTTCCTCATTCCACGATTTCTCAGGCTTTGATCATTACCTCCAAGCAGCCGCGATTCTTCCCGGAACTGCTCCAGTCAGTCAGCCAGGAGATTGCTGATCTGATCCTCAACGGCACAACAGCGGAACAAATTGTGGTCCTCTCGCCTTTTCTGAGCGACCCTCTCGTCTTTGAGTTATCCCGCCGCCTCTCAAAAGCGGGTATCCCCACCCAAACCCTGCGCCCTTCTCTTGCACTGAAATCAAACCCGCACATCCAGACCATCCTCACGCTGGCATCCCTCGCCCATCCGGACTGGAATCAACCACCCGACCTTTACCAAGCCCAGTTTGCGCTTTCAACAGCTATTCCAAAGCTTGATCCGCTGCGAGCCCGTTTGATCCTTGATCAAACGGCTCCAAATAAATCAGTGACTTCATTACCACCGATCGCATCGCTCCCAAACGAAGTGGTCGAACGGATTCCAACCGAAGTATTGGGTCAATTTGAAAAGCTGCGTCTTTGGCTGAGTTCTGTTGATCCAAGTGAACCGCTGGATTACTTCATCAGCCGTCTCTTCTCTGAGCTCCTCGCGCAGCCGGGATATGGGTTTGCTGACGTCCAGGAAGCGGGCGAACATACCGCTCGTTTGATCCAAAGTTACCAAAAATTCAAACGACCCGTGGCAGCTGACCAGGGTGCGGATGCTGCTTACCTTGGCAGAGAGTACTATAAATCCCTCAACCAGGGATTGCTTTCTGCCCTTTACTTGCCTGACGAGGAAATTGTTGGAGAACCGGGTGTGCTGATAGCCCCTGTATTGACCTTTCTGATGCAAAATCGGGCAGTCGAGCATCAATTTTGGCTGAACCTGGGCAGCAAGGGTTGGTATGAGCGGCTCGAACAACCACTCACCCATCCCTATGTGCTCAACCGGCAATGGCAGCCCGGTAAAAAGTGGACCACCGATGACGAACTGGCATTGGGGCGTTTCAACCTGGAACGGACACTCATTGGCTTGTTGAGGCGCTGCCGCGGACAGGTGCATCTGTGCACATCGGATTATAGCGAGGCGGGCATTGAGGAAAAAGGTTTGCTCTTGACATGGGCTCAGAATCTATTCCGTTCTGCTCTTAGGGAGGAAGAAAGTGACTGAGTTTGCCTTGCGCCAATCCCAGGCTGAAGTCCTCCGTTATCGTTCCGGCTGGATGGGAATCTCAGCAGTCCCGGGTAGCGGCAAAACCTGGACACTCTCCCATTTAGCCGCAAAACTCTTGCTCACCGTCGATCTTCAACCCGACCAGGAGATCCTGGTTGTCACTTTCGCCAATTCCGCGGTGGACAACTTCACCAGCCGCATCGGTGAACTCGTCCGCGAGTATGGCTTGCTTGAGGGTTATGGCTATCGCGTGCGGACGCTTCATGGCCTGGCTGGCGATATCATCCGCGAACGTCCTGAACTTGCAGGGCTTGGCAACGATTTTCGTATCCTTGATGATGAAGATGCGAATGCGATTCTCGAAGAACTTTCTTTTGAGCAGTTAAATAAACACGAAGATTTCTTCCGCCATTTGATATCTTCTGATCGCAATCCCAAAGAAGTCGAAAAACTGATGCGGGATGTGAAAAGCGGGATGCCAGCGCTGCTCAAGGACATCGCCAGTAGTTTCATCCGTTCAGCGAAAAACGAGGGTCAAATGGCTGCCGATCTGGCTATTCTTCAGAAGTCCCGGCCAGTCACTCCGCTGTTTCAGATTTGCTTCGAGATCTACAGGTCTTACCAGGAACGCTTGAAGTTGCTTGGGGCAGTTGATTTTGACGATCTCATTTACCATGCCTGGAAGTGCTTAAAGTCAGACCCTGACCTGGTTCGTCACCTTGCCCATCGTTGGCCGTATATCCTCGAAGACGAAGCGCAGGATTCCAGCAAACAGCAGCAGGCCATCTTGCAGGTCCTGGCAGAACAAACCGGCAACTGGGTGCGCGTTGGTGACACAAACCAGGCGATTTACCAGAGTTTCACTACCGCTGACCCAAGATTGCTCAAGGAATACCTTGCCAGGCCCGACGTCTACTCTGTCGATTTACCTGAGTCCGGACGGTCGTGTCAGAAGATCATTGATCTTGCCAATCGTTTGAACGCCTGGGTTCAAACCAGTCACCCCAACGAAGCTGTGCGCGATTCGCTAACCAAGCCCTTCATCATCCCCACCCAGCCAGGCGATCCGCAACAAAACCCTCCTAATACGGCTCATTCAGTAGAGTTGGTGACAAATCCATTCTCCTCTGAGGAAGAGCTAAATTTCATCACCCGCCAGGCAAAAGCCTGGTTGGAAAATCATCCGCAGGATACCGTAGCGGTGCTGGCGTTAATGAATGCGCGAGTTAATAAGATTGCTGAAGTGCTAAGACAGAACAAAATCGATTATGTGGATATTTTGATGAAAGTGCCGCGTGAGACTCGCGAAACGATAGGTTCTGTGGTTAACCTTTTGAAACTCATCTTTTATCCGCTCGACCAGAAGGTGGCAGTCAAAGCTCTCCAGGTCTTTTATCGCCATTTTCGGAGTGATGATGCCCTTGCGAAGGTGGTGACCACTGCCAAAGGCTGGCTCGAGAGTCTTCCGAGGCTTGAGGATTTCTTTTACCCTGTGGAGGCGGATCCGCTCGAAGAGCTCTCTTATGACGATCCCGAGACAGCCAGCCTGCTGGCAGATTTCCGCGCGGCAGTCCTGCGCTGGCATCAAGCCGCTTACCTTGCTTTTGACCAGTTGATGCTGGTCATTTCTCACGACTTACCGCTGGAGCCTTTTGAACTGGCAACGGTTCATAAAGCCTCCTCCTTCATCAAAATTCAGATGGATAACCATCCAGAGTGGACTCCGCCCGAACTAATCGCAGCTCTTTCGGATATCGCCAAAAATGAACGCAATTTTTTCAGCGTCAACGAGAACCAGGATGCCTTTAACCCCGAACTGTACAAAGGTAAAGTTGTTCTGTGCACCTGCCACAAAGCCAAGGGGCTGGAATGGGACAAGGTGTTCCTGACATCGGTCAATAATTACGATTATCCCTCGGGGGCGGAAAAAGATTCCTATATCAGTGAGAAGTATTTCATCCTCGACAGGCGCAACTTGCAGGCAGAGATTCTGGCTGAACTCAACCTGTTGATCTCAAATAATCCGTCCGCGGTTGTTCATCCTGGAATAGGCAGGCTCGATGCCCGCAATGAATTGATCCGCGATCGACTGCGCTTGCTTTATGTGGGAATCACCCGTGCCAAATCTTCTTTGACTATCAGCTACAACACTGGAATAAACCTGGCTCCAGCGGTCGCCTATAAAGCGCTTTGGCAGGAGGAAGAAAATGACTGAACTCGTACCTGCAGGCTTTGTCTTCCACCAGAGCAACCTCCAGGCCTTTCGGACTTGCCGCCATAGTTTCCTATTACGGTATGTAAGGAAGCTCCCATGGCCTGCCCCTCTGGCTGCCAGAACCAGCAGCTTCGAAAAGGATCTCGTGGCCGGCTCAACACTCCACTCGCTGATCCATCAGTATTTTCTCGGGATTAATCCTGAGTTGCTTATTTCCTGTGCGGCAAACTTTCCTGATTCCAGAGTGTCTGTCTGGTTCAACAACTTCCTCGGCAGCCAATATGCCAAACTTGCTGCCAATCAGTATCCTGAACATACCCTGCAAATCACGCTGAACGGCAGCCTGCTCCTGGCGAAGTTCGATCTCATCAGCTTCGAAGAGGATCTCATTCATATCTGCGATTGGAAAACCTCGCGGGTTCTGCCAAAACGTCAATTTTTCCAGGATCGCATCCAGACCATGGTTTACACGCTGGTTGCTGCCCGCGCACAATCTCAGGCTTCTCGTCCTGTAGTAATGCACTATTGGGAAGCCAGCTTCCCGGAGCAACCGATCATTTTTGAAATGGATAAGGCTCAATTACTCAGGTATGAAGAATCACTCACCGATTTGATGAGCAATATACAATCCCTGGAGATCGAGGAATTTGAGCGTACTTCGGACCCGAAAAAGTGCACCTATTGTGAGTACCAAAGTTATTGTTCGCGTTGGGGAACGGAAGCTGATGGGGAGTCGCTTTATGACTGGTTTGAGATCGGATTATCGGAATTGGATGGGAAAACGAATAATGAACCTGGTGAGTTTCCAGGCACTCCATTGGCTTATAATTAAATTAAAAATGGGCAGAACAGGGCTCGAACCTGCGACCTCATCTGTGTAAAAGATGCGCTCTAACCAACTGAGCTATCCGCCCGCGAAAGCATATTATAAACGAAAAATGAGAATTATTCGATTCCAAACACAAGATACACCCCCCCAATTTGGCTGGATCCGCGATAGCAGAGTGGGTGTGATCCAGGGTGACCCCTTTGGTGAGTTTCGCCGCTTCGAGGAAACCTATGATCTCTCCGAGGTAAAGCTCTTGCTGCCTTGCCTCCCATCCAAAATTATCGCCGTTGGCCGAAACTATCGTGCGCATGCCGTGGAAATGAACAACGACGTGCCAACCTATCCCCTGATATTCCTTAAACCCCCCTCTTCGCTCATCACCAACGGCGAGAATATCATTCTCCCTCCTCAAAGCAAACGCGTTGAGCATGAAGCAGAGCTCGCGATCGTGGTCGGGAAGCAATCCCGCTGGCTCACCAGAGAAAACGCGCTTGATGCAGTCTTCGGCTACACCATCGCCAACGATGTAACCGCCCGTGATCTTCAGGCTTCGGACGGGCAATGGACCCGCGCCAAAGGTTTTGACACGTTTTGCCCGGTTGGACCCTGGATTGAGACAGAGTTCGACCCAACCGATGCCCTTATCACGTGCCATGTCAACGACACCCTGCGCCAGATGAGTTCGACCCGCGAAATGATCTTTAGCGTGCAGCAACTCATGTTGTACATCAGTTCCATCATGACGCTTGAGCCTGGTGATCTCATCCTCACCGGCACACCTGCTGGCGTCGGATTGCTACAGGCTGGTGATAAGGTCAGCGTGCATATCGACGGCATTGGCACGCTCGTCAACCCTGTTACCGCGCAAGGTTAAATTGTGCCCTGGTTCATTGCCACCTTCTCGTTGTACTTGCCAGGCTGCCAGAGCCTGAAGCAAAAGCGTTCTGCGCTTGCGCCTTTACTTTCCCGTCTGAAAAGGTACAATCTATCCGTTATCGAAGCTGCCCACCAGGATAACTGGCAAACAGCTGAGCTTAAGGTTGCGAAACTCGGGCTAAACCGAGCCCAGTTGGATCGTGATCTTGCAGAGGTGGTATCTTTGATCGAAAACGATTTCCATGATATTACTCTGACGGAAGTAAAAAGCGAATTCTACATATAAAAGGTTATTTTGCAGACAATAAACGTAAATTTACTCGAAAAAATCCTTTACCATGTCGAAAAGCCAGGGCGATATGTAGGCGGAGAACACAATCAGATCCTGAAAGACTGGGATTCTATTCGCACGCATGTCTGCCTGGTTTTTCCTGACATCTACGACATTGGTCAACCCAACTTGGGGCTGGCGATTCTCTACGATATCCTCAACCAGCAGCCAGACATCCTGGCTGAACGCGCCTTTGCCCCGTGGCACGATCTTGAAGCACAGCTTCGTCAAAATGAAATCCCGATTTTCTCCCTCGAATCAAAGCATCCAATTGCCCAATTTGACGTTATTGGCTTTAGTCTTCCCTACGAATCCCTCTACACCAATGCCCTGAACGTGCTTGACCTGGCTGGGATCCCCCTCTTGTCTACCGAACGCAGCGCTGAACATCCCCTTATCATCGCGGGCGGTCAGGCTTGCTACAATCCAGAACCCATGGCTGATTTTATCGACGCGTTTGTGATCGGCGAAGGTGAAGAAGTGATCCTTGAAGTTGTTCGCGCGACAGAACAACTGAAACAAGCCGGAGCAGACCGCATAGCACTCCTTCAAGGATTATCGCGGATTCCTGGCGTTTATGTCCCCTCGCTTTATTCCG
Source organism: Anaerolineaceae bacterium UBA1363 (assembly GCA_002306055.1). Lineage (GTDB taxonomy): Bacteria > Chloroflexota > Anaerolineae > Anaerolineales > Anaerolineaceae > Mesolinea. Next base: position 8,996 of record DBRR01000040.1, on the reverse strand, counting down.
TAAGCTACGCGCAAAATGGCACCATTTCAGCTTTTCTACCCTTAGAAAGTTCTGTTCCTGCTTTCGTAACCAAACGGATTGTTGCCAAGCTTCCACCGCATCCAACCCGCTTGATCGTCCCTAACATTGAGACGGTTCATGATCGTCTTTCGATTGAAATCATGCGCGGCTGCACCCGCGGCTGTCGTTTCTGCCATGCTGGCATAGTCAACCGCCCCGTGCGTGAAAGACCTGTTTCTGAGATTCTCCAAATCATCGAGGATGGTTTAGCCGCCACTGGATATGAAGAGATTGGATTGCTTTCACTTTCTTCTTCGGATCACACCCAGATCCTGCAATTGACCAAATCTGTCTATGAAAAGTTCCAAAACCGCAAAGTCTTTGTCAGTCTGCCTTCCTTGCGGATTGCCTCGTTTTCAGTCGAGCTGATGGACGAACTCCGCGATCTGCGCCCTGGTGGAGGTTTTACGCTCGCGCCCGAAGCTGCATCCCCTCGCATGCAGGCGATCATCAACAAACCGCTCGACAATGCGATTTTCGAAGAGACCGTTCGCACGGTCTTTGAGCATGGCTGGCTTTCTCTCAAACTGTACTACATGATCGGTCTGCCGGGCGAGACAATGGAGGACGTCCAGGCGATCCTGGATGCCGGTAAGCGCGTGCTTGCCATTGGTCGGCAAATCCGAGGGAACCGGGTCCGGGTGCACCTTTCTGTTGGCAACTTCATTCCAAAACCCCACACACCTTTCCAGTGGTATCCACTGAATACCACCGATGAATTACAGGCAAAGCTGGACTTGCTAAAAACGGGTGTTCACCGCACCGGTCTTAAGCTTTCCTACAACATTCCAGGCACCACCCTGCTTGAAGCCTGGCTCTCCCGTGGGGATAGACGCCTTGGGCAGGTTATCCTTCGTGCGTGGCAGCTTGGCGCGAAATTTGATGCCTGGGGAGAAAACGACAACCTGCCATTTTGGCACCAGGCTTTTAGCGAAATTGGGCTTGACCCTGACTTCTATGCCTACAGGGAACGCGCTCTGGATGAAATCCTTCCCTGGGATCATATTCACACCGGGGTCACCAAAGCTTTCTTGCGGCGTGATCTCGAATGGAGCAAACTCGGAAAAACCCGCAAGGACTGCCGCGAGCAGTGCTACGCCTGCGGTATCCTCGACTCGTTTGGCGCCGATCGCCCGATTTCACCACTTGTCTACTGGGGGTGCCCATGAACGATCAACCTTTGCGCATCCGCATGACCTATGCCAAGCTGGGAAACCTGCGCTTCATCGGGCATCTTGACCTTCAGCGGCTGTTTGAGCGTGCCCTGCGCCGCACAAACCTTCCTTTGCGCTACACTCAGGGTTTCAACCCGCATCTGAGGCTCAACCTTGCTTCGGCTCTGCCTCTCGGTTTCATTGGTGAAGCCGAACAGATGGATTTCTGGCTGGATCAGGAGGTTTCCCTGGAGGAAATCAGCAACCGGTTGTGCAAATCCCTGCCGTTAGAACTCATCCTGAAGAACCTGCAAGTGATCGATAATCAACAACCCTCGCTCCAGGCATCCTTGCTCTCAAGTGAGTACGAAGTCTTGCTTCCTGCAGATCCCGATCCGCAAAGCCTGCAAGACCAGATAAGCACTCTGCTTACTCAAGCTGCTTTGCCTGTTCAGCGGCGTAAGAAAACTGTGGACATGAAGAACCTGATCCTTGATTGGCAGCTCGTCAAACAAGCACCGCAATCTCTCCTGAAAGTATCCATGAAGTCAACTCCTGCCGAGAATGGACGTCCGGATGAGTTGCTGGAGCTTCTTGGGTTGGATCCAGCAGACTGCCAGGTCACCCGAACCAAACTGATTTTTTGTGAGGAATAGTGGAAGATAATTGCGTTTTCTGCTCGATTGTTGCTGGTCAAATACATGCCTGGAAAGTTCTTGAAACCGGAACCACGCTGGCATTCCTCGATGCCCATCCGGTCGGGCTTTATCACACACTCATAATCCCCAAAGCACATTATTCCGATATTTTCACAGTTCCCCCAGAAGTCCTGGCAGATACGATGGAGACCGTCCGCAAAGTGAGCCTGCTTTACCATGAGAAACTTGGTCTGGAAAACCTTCACATCTTCAATAATTCTGGCCGCTTGGCTTCACAGAGCGTTTTCCACCTTCATTTCCACATCCTCCCACGCTACCCAGACGACGGTCATAGTTTCCCAAGATTTACACGACCCGACCTCACCGATCGTTTTGAGGAGATGATCAAAGCATTACAATAAATAAATACTAACCTGAGTAAAGAAAATGCGATGGTATAATCTGAAATCCTGTTTCCGTGGCCTAATGGACAAGGCACTGGCCTCCGAAGCCAGTCATGTGGGTTCGAGTCCCACCGGAAACATTTTTTTATTTAACTCAGCATGTCATTACCCAAGGAACCTACAATGAGCGATGAAAGCCTTCTCCAGGAACTTGCCGAATTGCGGCAGAAAATTGCGTATCACAATTACCTGTACCACACTCTCGACCAGCCCGAGATTTCGGATTTTGAATACGATCAGCTGTTCAACCGACTCAAAGCGATTGAAGCGGAGCATCCTGAACTCATCACCCCGGATTCTCCAACCCAGAAAATCGGCGGTCAAATCTCTGAAAAATTTAAAAAAGTGACTCATCCAGCCCCGATCCTGAGCCTTGCCAATGGATTCGGAAGCCAGGACGTGCTTGCCTGGTATGAGCGCATTCTCCGGCTTGACCCGCGCGTTGCGCAGACCGATTTCCTGCTGGAGCCCAAATTGGATGGCTTGACAGTCGTTCTGCACTACGACAATGGCATCTTCTCGCTAGGGGCAACCCGCGGCGATGGCATCGTTGGTGAGGATATCACCGCCAATTTGCGTACCATCCCCAGCCTGCCTTTACGCATCCCGGTCTTGCCAACCGGCAGCCCAGCACCGCAGCATATCGTTTTTCGTGGAGAAGCCTTCATCACAAAAGCGGACTTTCTTGCACTCAATGCCGAACTCGAGAGGAGGGGGGAGAAGACCTACCTAAACCCCCGCAACACAGCTGCTGGTTCTCTGCGTCAATTGGATCCTGCAATCACAGCTTCCCGACCGCTGAAACTTTTTCTCTATCAGGTCGTGGAATCTTCCGACCCACTTCCCCAGACCCAATCAGGCATCTTGGACTATATCGCCAGCTTTGGTCTGCCTGTGAATCCCCTCCGGTGGCACGCCAAAAACATCGATGAAGTTATCCAGATCTGTGAAAAAGAAGGTCTCAACCGCCATGACTGGCCGTATGACGCGGACGGAATTGTCATCAAAATCAATGACCTCCAGCTTTCCAATTCGCTCGGTTATGTCGGAAAAGATCCACGAGGCTCACTTGCCTACAAGTATCCCGGCGAGGAGGTGGAGACCACCCTGCTCGATATCCAGGTAAATGTTGGTCGGACTGGTGTGCTGACTCCCCTGGCTGTTCTGGAACCTGTAAGCATTGGCGGAGTGGTCGTAAAGCAAGCCACGCTCCATAATTTTGACTTCATTGCAGACAAAGATCTGCGAATAGGCGACCGGGTTCTGGTGAAAAGGGCTGGCGAAGTCATCCCTTACATCGTCGCCGCCCTCAAGGAAAGGCGCGATGGCAGCCAGAAAGTCTATGTGCCCCCGACCAATTGCCCTTCGTGTGGATCCCAAGTTAAGCGGGCTTCCGGAGAAGTAGCCTGGTACTGCCTGAATGCGGCCTGTCCCGCCCAGTTGACCCGCAATATCGAAAATTTTGCCTCTCGCTCAGCAATGGACATCGCTGGTCTCGGCGAGCAGACTGTCGCTCAACTGGTTCAAAGCGGATTGGTAAAGAATTTACCCGATCTCTACCGGTTAACCAAAGATCAACTTCTCACCCTGGACAAGTTTGGCGAGAAGAAAGCCGACAATCTACTGGCAGCCATCCAGGCCTCAAAATCGCAGTCACTTCAGCGCCTGATCATCGGTTTGGGTATTAAAGGCATTGGCGAAGTTGCTGCCCGGAAATTAGCACAGAAATATGGCAATCTTGACGCCCTTTCGCACGCAACTCTGGACGAATTGCAACAATTGGAAGGAGTGGGACCCAACCTGGCGCAATCCATCGTTGAATGGTTCCAGCTTGAAAACAACCAGCAAATTCTGAGGCAATTCAGAGAACTTGGGCTCTGGCCCGTCGAAAGCACCAGCACGCCTGTGGGTAGACTTCCGCTTACCGGTTTGACATTCGTAGTCACAGGTACCCTGGAAGGCTTCTCCCGCGAGGGTATCTCAAAATTTATTCTGGCGAATGGCGGAAAGGTTTCAGAGTCTGTCAGCTCCAAGACTTCCTACCTGGTCCTGGGTGCCAACCCTGGTTCAAAGTACGACAAAGCCCGTCAACTTGGCGTGCCAATCATCTCTGAACAACAACTGCGAGAGCTCGCTGCCCCCTGAAATTCTAAAAAATGCTCGTAGGGCGAGATTGAGGGCTCTATTAACAATGTATTGGTCGAGCATATTATGCCCTCAATCCGCCAATGACAGTGATATCAATGGTTAGAGTAATTTCTTTTTTGCAGATTTTTAATGGTCCGATGGCGGATTGGAAGCACACCAGGACCTCTGGGTAATAATGGTTGCTGTGCTTCCAATCTCGCCCTACAAACGGTCTTCAAAATGGACCGCAGGGAGAATTGAGCCTCCCTGCGCCACATTTTTCTCAAATTTGCATCTTAAAGCAGGCTCATTCCGACATATCGGGAATTTCCCTGTGGCGCGAGTCTTGTTCAAGAAATCAAAACCGCTCGGAAAATTTCTGAGCGGTTTTTAGGTGGAGATGGCGGGAATCGAACCCGCGTCCGAAAGATTAGACTCTCGAATCTCTACGAGCATAGTCAGTTGTTCAGGTTCATCTGTCTGCAGATCAACTGACCGAACTGCAGCCAGACTATCCGTTTGGACCCGAAAGCCCTCTTAACAGAACCTCACGGCACGATTCTGTGCAGCCTGACTTTTATGACGTCTTGACTGGTCCCGATCAGGCAAACGGTCCCAGGAGACGCGACCTCATCTATGGAGGTCAGCTTCCGATCGATTAGCTTATGCAGCTAAAGGAAGGGTTGCGTAACTTGTGCGATTGGCACTTGTTTTTTTGTACTGATTTTACGAGGTCGGTACCTCTCGGCTCGCAATCCGGAATCAGCCTCTCCCGTCGAGACCAGGCATCCCCGGTAATTGAAGTATAACATAAAAAACCCTCTCAGAAAAATCTGAGAGGGTTTGTACAAGTTGTTACGAAATCTTACTTGATTTGAGACATTTGCTCAGCAAGAATGTCATTGGCGTTGACGTTCGCTTCGTCAAGGAGAGCCTTGACATCCGAGGTGGGGTCATCAACGATGCTGGTCATAACAGGTTCAATCACATTGTCGCGAACAAAGTCGTATCCTGGTACAGGAGGTTCGAACTTGCCGAATTTCAGCAGATCGAAGGCAGTCTTGTAGGCTGGATCGGCGGCAAAGACATCCTCGAATTTGGCAGCAACACTCTGCCTCACCGGGAAGTAACCAGAGGCCTTGGCCCACTCGGCGTTCACATCAGCGCTGGTATAGTACTTGACAAACAGCCAGGCAGCCAGCTCGCGTTCAGGAGTGGACTTGGGGATGGAAACAGAAGCGCCGTAAACATTCTGGACAGGATCCGGGGTGGTGTGGGGAATAGCGGCCACAGACCACTCAAAGGGAGTACCGTCAGCTTCAACAGCGTCACCATAGAAAGGCAGACCAGAGGAAGAACCAACGGAGAAGAGCAGGGTGCCGTTACCGAAATCGGTCTGATCGCCGTAGTTTTCAGTGACAAGGCGAGCGCAGCCATCGGCAAAGAGGCTCTGGATGAATGTCCAGGCCTCCACAGCGGCATCGCTGTTCAGGGTAAATTGATTGGTGGTGTAATCAAATATGTCGCCGCCAAACGCAAAAGTCCAGCTGGCAAAGCGGGAAGTGTCGATGCTCAGCTCATAACCTGTGGGTGAAGCTGCGCCTTCAATGGCACCGCTGAATGGGGTCTGAGCGGCTTTGCAAGCCATTTCTTTAAACTCTTCAGGGGTGGTGGGGGGTGCATCGTAGCCAAGTTCCCTCAGCCAGTCCATGTTGTAGTACATGACTTCCATGGAGCGGTTGGGAGCCAGGCCGAGGCGCTGGTTGTCGAAAAGTGAGAACACATCCTGAGCGAAGAAGCCGGGGAAGAAATCTTCCTGTTCTTCTTTGGGCAGACCATACTTGGGATGGTTGATCAATTCGTTCATATCGAACATGGCATCTGCCAGTTGATAGGTCGCGACTTGATTCTGATAACCAACAACTACATCGGGTACGTCGGGGGTATTCAAGATAGGCAGCATCTTGTTGAAGATGTCGCCATAACTTCCCGCGTACTCAGCAGTAACGGTAATGCCGTACTCGTTAGTCGCATTGAAGTCAGAGACGATCTTTGCGATAGCTGCTTCACGTGCTTCACCGGTGTGCTGATGCCACCAAACAATTTCCTTGGCGGGTACTACATCTGCCCAGGGATCAGCCTCGGTTGGGACTTCGGTCGGTTCTTCAGGCGCGGCTTCAGTCGGAACTTCGGTGGCGACAGTAGCCTCAGTTGGGACTTCTGTCGGAGCGGGGGTTTCTGTTGCGGTAGCGCAAGCGCCGAGCACCAGAGAGGCAATCAGGATGATCGCCACAAACAAAACACTCTTTCTTCTCATTTTCAAAACCTCCATTTTGAATCTTATTTTTTGAGTAAAACGATATCGAAGGGTGAGAAAGACCTCCGCAATATCCAAGAATTTATTATATCCTATCCTTTCAACCCTGTAGTCGCAATACCTTGTGTGAATTGCTTTTGGGTCAGGAAGTACACAATCAGGATCGGAATAATAGTAATTACTGCGCCAGCCATCAACCAATGGGTGTACGGCCCAGCTTCCTGCACAAATCCGTACAGACCAACCATCAGCGGCCGCCAGGTGTCTCTGGTAGTCACGAGCAAAGGCCATTGGAATGCATTCCACGAAGCAGTAAATCCGAACAAAAGCACGGTCATAATCGGCGCTTTGCTAATCGGCATAACAATCTGCACGAGAAAACGCAAGTGGTCACACCCATCAATGCGCGCAGCATCCCATAGCTCATTCGGAATTTGCGCGAAAAATTGACGCAGTAAAAAGATGCTGAAGGCGTTCGCCATGAACGGGACCGTGAGCGCCCAATAGGTGTTGATCCAGGTGCCGCCTGGCAGCGGGAAAATATTGCCGCGAATGAGTAGGTAGTTTGGTATCAGCGTGACCGATTCAGGTATCATCATCGTGGCCAGGAAAAGGCCGAAAAGGATATCCTTGCCTTTGAAGTCAATTCTGCCAAAGGCATACCCTGCCAGAATCGAGGTAAAAAGAAGGCCAGTTAAAGTACCAAGCGTCACCGCCACGCTGTTTATAAAGTATTTTGAAAAGTTTGCGCCGTCCCATGCCTCTTTGTAATTAATCCACTGAGGGACTTTAGGCCATACTTGGCGGGTGATTGTTTCGCCCAGTGTCATCAGCGAATTTGAAATCATCCAAAAGAATGGGAAGATGAAAATAACCGCGCCGACAATTAATATCAGGTATAGACCCGCTTTACCCAAAATCCTGCTGGCGGGGCTTTCTTTCTTATCTTTCTTGAGGGTTGGCAGTACTGTTGAATTATCCATAGAAGACCCGCTCTCCCAATACCTTGTTCTGTGCCAGCGTCAAACCCAGGATAATAACAAACAAAACAATAGCCTGAGCTGTGGCTACACCATACTGGTTTGCTTTATAAAATCGGTCAAACACTAACAAGCTGGTTGTGACTACCGTGTTTTGCGCGCTAGGGGTGCGCATCACGTAAATATGGTTGAAAGCCTTAAAGGTGCCAATAAAACCGATCAATGTAAGGTAAAAAGTGACAGGAGATATCATTGGGATGGTGATGTGCCAGAAGCGGTCCCATTTGCTGGCGCCATCCATTTCCGCGGCTTCGTAAATTTCCTTGGGAATATTACCCAATCCGGAAAGGAATATCACGGTATTGTATCCCACGAAGGACCATATGCCGAAGATGATAATCGTCACCAGCGCCAGGCTGGGTCCTCCAGCCAAACCTGAAACGTCAAATCCCAGCAGGTTCAAAACCGGCTTGGGTTCAAAGCGCCATCTCAGCGGGTCTATGCCAAAAAGTCCGATAATTGTGTTGGCAAGGGAAGTTTCTCTGCTGGAGAAAATAATCTGAAAAACTACCGCAGTACTGATCGATGGTGTGATGTAAGGAAGGAAGTAAATGATGCGAAAAGCTTCTTTGCCGATAATGTCCTGATAGAGAATATAAGCCAGCACCAATCCGAGAATAATTTCAGCCGGAACCGTCCCCAGCGCATAGTAAATGGTCACAATCAAGGAGTTGAGGAAATCCTTATTTCCGGTTTCATACATCATTCCCCAACCTGTTATAAAGATGACACCTCCCAGGATGAGCACCAAAGCCCCGGCAATATGCGCCAGCCGCTGACCGTTATTTATGGATTGAAAAGCTCTTGTCCATACGAAGAAACCGAGCACAAACAATCCCAGTCCCGCGACAAGAACCAGCAAGTTCCACCATGAGCCAAATATCAGCAAGTAGTTCTTATCACCGATAAACGGTCCCTTGGTAACCTGCCAGTTGAACAGGCTCATATAGATTGAGTAACCGATAGGAAAAATTCCAAAGATAAAAATGATGAGAAAAGCAGGAAAGGTAAAGAGGATGCCGGTAATTTGGTCTCTGCGAGCTTGCTTCTTGAAAGCGCTCGAGCTTTTGGTTGGGATAAGTTCCTTGCTAGATTCCATAGCACCTCAGAAGTGGAGTAAATGTTGTTTAATCATTACTCATCAGCTAACATCAGATTCTACTTATTTTTTCCTAGCGACCATACACTTTCAGTAA
>DBRR01000020.1:3233-64566 GCA_002306055.1 Anaerolineaceae bacterium UBA1363 | reverse complement strand
ACATTATCATTTTGCTCTTACAGTTTCTTAATTTTCCTTGCCTGCCTGGTTAGGTTGTGGTATAACACAACGCAATAACATAGCCCTTGCGGCACTCTTATCCAGAGAGGTGGAGGGACCGGCCCTATGAAACCTCGGCAACCAACTTAGCGTATGGTGCCAATTCCGGCAGACTATCTGGAAGATGAGAGGCTATAGCATACCAAGCGGAATGCCCCTCACTTGCAGGGGCATTTTTTTACGTAACCTGAGGAGGTTTACACAATGACAACAACTTTTATGAAATCACCCAAATACCTGTTCACATCCGAATCGGTCACTGAAGGTCATCCGGACAAAATGTGCGACCAGATCAGCGACGCGATCCTGGATGCCATGATCAAGGATGACAAATCCAGTCGGGTAGCCTGCGAAACAGCCATCAAGACCGGCTTTGTTCTAACTTATGGCGAAGTGACCACCAAGACTTATGTAGATATCGACGCCCTCGTGCGTGAAGTGGTCAATGAAATCGGCTATGATCGCGGCAAAAAAGGCTTCGATGGCTCCACTTGCAGCGTTCTGGTGGCGTTATCCAACCAGAGCCCGGACATCTCCAGGGGCGTGGATCGGAACGGCCTGAAGGAAGTCGTTGAATATAATGAGGCTTTCATCCAGGCTGGTGGTGCTGGTGATCAGGGTATGATGTTTGGTTTTGCCTGCAATGAAACCGAAACCCTGATGCCGATGCCAATCTATTATGCCCACAAGCTGACCCGCCGCATGGCGGAAGTCCGTAAAAATGGAACCTTGCCATGGATGTACCCCGACGGCAAGAGCCAGGTCACTGTGGAATATCACTATGGCAAACCTGTTCGTATCCACACAATCGTCATTAGCAGTCAGCACGCCGACAAGTTGGACCACGAAGAAGTCAGCCACGAACGCATCGAGGCCGATATTCTGGAACATGTCATCAAGGCTGTCATCCCCGCTGAATTGATGGACCAGGAAACCGAGATCTACATCAACCCGACCGGTCGCTTTGTAATCGGCGGCCCGATGGGAGATGCAGGCCTGACCGGACGTAAGATCATCGTGGATACCTACGGCGGCATGGGACGGCACGGTGGTGGCGCCTTCAGCGGTAAAGATCCGACCAAGGTTGATCGGTCCGCAGCCTATGCAGCCCGCTGGGTGGCGAAGAATGTGGTCGCAGCCGGATTGGCCGAACGCTGCGAAGTTCAGGTTTCGTATGCCATCGGCATTGCCCGTCCACTGAGCATCAACGTGGAAACTTTTGGCACTGGTGTAGTGGATGATGACAAAATTGCCGCTGCCATCAGCAAGGTCTTCGACCTGCGCCCGCGGGCTATCATTCACGACCTCGACCTTCTGCGTCCGATCTATCGCCAACTGGCTGCCTATGGGCACTTTGGTCGCGATGATCTCGACCTGACCTGGGAAAGAACCGACCGAGTCGACGCTTTACGACAGGCTGTAGGACTGTAATTAATTTGAAAGCAAAAAAGTCCGGGACTCATCCCGGACTTTTAATTCATTGAGTAAGAGCTTAGCGCCTGAATTTCAGCAGCAGCCAGGTCAAACCAAACACTGCGGCAAGACCCGCCAGCACCAATTTAACATTTGTCGGGACGAGCGGCTCTTTCTCCTGTTCAACCACCTCCCGCACTGCAGCCACGGTTGGTGCCGGGTTCTCAACAGGCTCTACAGCAATAACCTGCCCCAACTGGTCCTCACGGATCCCAAAGATCAAAGGTTCAACAGATGGTATTCCTTCTTCAGCAAACGTACTTGCCACTTCGGTTGGTTCCACGGCTTCTTCAATCTGCATTGGTTCAGCCATCATTGTATCTTCAGCAGTTGTGCCGGTGAGCCCGCCGCCCATTCCAGCTGACAGGCTGCCGGTTATTAATTCACTACCCCAAGAGCCGCCCCCTTTTCCGCCTACCGATACCCAGTTGAGCAGGTAAACTGGCTGAGATGAGCGGGTCTCATCCGGGGTACTTTCAGGGACAGCTTCATTTTGCAGAGTCAAAGCAAGCTGCTCTGATGCAGTTTGTGGGGCTGAAAAATTCGCGAAAATAAATTCACTGCCAAAAATGACAGCCAGTAGCATCATGCAGATCGCGCTTGCCCAACCGAAAGTTGGCAGTAAAAAGCGACCACGTCGAGCTTTTTCAGCTTCACTGCGAGTGAGGGTAAACTGATGAGGCACCGGTCTGCAAGGCAGGTTGCGCATATTTTGCTTTAACGCAGTCATATCCTCCAGAGCCCGTATTAGCTCGGGGGATTGCTGCAGGCGCTTCTCAAATCGCGCGCGGTCTTTAATAGACAACTCGTTATCGAGGTATTCGCACAGCAGCGTCATTTCCTTTTCAGAGATTTCAGCTTGCCGGTTCATCATGTTCCTCGGTAATATGACGAAATTGGTCTGGTAAAAGTTCCCTGAAACCTTGAAGGCACTGCTGCATTTTGAGGCGCGCACGAGCCAGGCGGCTCTTAACCGTACCAATGGGGGTGCCTATGATCTGCGCTACTGTCTCGTAATCCTCACCCGAAATGTCCACCAGGGTGATCACAACACGGAATTTTTGGTCGAGCCCGGTCAGGCAGTGTTGAATGGCTTTTTCGATTTCAGAAGCACCCAGCACTTCTTCGGGACCGGCGGATTTGTCCTCCAGCCACTCAGGCGATTCAACCAACTCACCCTCGTTGGTCTCCGGTTCGATCGGGATGGTCGGTCTGCGGCGCTGTCGGCGCAGTTCGTCATAGCAGGCATTGGTCACGATGCGTAAGAACCAACTCTTAAAGGATCCGCCGCGATAGGTATCGAGCTTGCGATACATGGAGATAACAGCATTCTGGGTGGCGTCCGCAGCCGCGTTTTCATCTGCCATGATTCGATAGGCAACGTTATAGGCGACTTCCTGGTGCTGGAGGACCAGTTGATTAAAGGCATCAAGATCCCCGGCAACAGCAAGTGTAATCAGTTCGGTCTCTTCCATAATTGCCTTCGTTGCAAGACTCACACCAGGTGCTTGAAGATCAATTTGATTCTAACGCAATTATTGTTCTTTCAAAAAGTAGTTTTACACAGAAAGTGCTCCACTGGATTGAATTGCTATCTTTCAACAAAAACCACAACGAATAAGTGCCAGAGAAACACTTTTTTTGTCCATCGCAATCAAATCATTCTGCCGCTTCAGGGGCAGCGTTATCTTCCTCGCGCAAAGGGGGGAAGAGGATGACTTCGCGCAGAGTATGCTGACCTGTAAGCATCATAACAAACCGATCCACACCGATGCCAAACCCGCCAGCGGGTGGCATGCCGTAAGCCAGGGCGCGCAGGAAGTCTTCATCCATGGGGTTGCGTTCCTCATCGTCTTCGGCATAGGCACGCCCGAGTTCGAGGAACCGTTTTTCCTGGTCGAGCGGGTCATTGAGCTCAGTGAAGGCATTGCAAAGCTCCACCCCGCCAATGTAGCCTTCGAAACGTTCCACCGTGTTGGGGTCCTCAGGTTTTGCCTTAGCCAGGGGCGAGATGTCGCGCGGGTAATCGTAGAGAAAAGTCGGCTGGATCATGACCGGTTCCAGGTAAGTTTCCATCAAGGTATTGATCAGCTTACCGCGCGGAGTTCCCGGTTTGAAGGGAATCTGGCGGGCTTTCATAATATCCGCCAACCCTTCGGCAGTGGGATATTCCTGGATATCAATGCCGGCATGATCGATTAGACCCTGGCGCATCTGCATTCGGTTCCATGGAGGTGTGAGGTTGATTTTATGTCCTTCGTACTCGATAACCATCGTGCCCAGGACGCGCTGAGCCACCTGCGAAACCATCTGCTCTGTCATTTCCATGATCGTGTTGTAATCAGCGTAGGCCATGTAGAATTCAAGCTGGGTAAATTCGGGATTGTGCTTGAAGGATACCCCTTCATTGCGGAAGTCCCGGCCGATTTCATAAACGCGATCCAGACCGCCAACCAGCAAACGCTTCAGGTAAAGCTCAAAACTCACACGCAGGAAGAGCTGCTGGTGAAGCTGATTGTGGTAGGTGGTGAAAGGTTTGGCTGCCGCTCCACCATAAATGGGCTGCAGGATGGGGGTTTCCACTTCCTGGAAGCCGCGTTCATCCAAAAATTCGCGCAGAGCTTTGATAATTCCGGTACGGATGCGGAAGATCTCACGGACTTCGGGGTTAACTGCCAGGTCAACATAGCGCTGGCGGTAGCGGGTTTCGGGGTCGGTAAGCGCAGCATGGCGAACAATTTCTCCATCCACCACCTCATCCTTGGCTGCTGGAAGTTGATAAAGAGCCTTCGAGAGCATCCTGAAGTCCTCAACCTGCAAAGTCACTTCGCCACGCTTTGTGCGCACCATGGTGCCTGTGGCTTCAATGAAGTCGCCAAGGTCAAAGAATCGTACAAACTGATCCAGTTTTTCCTGCCCGAGTTCGTTGATGCGCATGAAGAGCTGGATCCTGCCGCTGCGATCCTCGATGTGAGCAAACGATAGCTTGCCCATGTTGCGGATGGCGCGCAGGCGACCAGCGAGCGTCAGCTTGAGCCCCTCTGGCTCGCCAGCAGCTTCGCGTGCTTCGAATGCCTTGATGGCATCGGCATTGTTGCTGTTTTTATATGACCGGGTTGGATACGGCTCAATCCCCATTTGGCGCAGTTGCTCCATTTTTTCCAGGCGCAGGTTTTCAAGTTCGGAAAAGTGATCTGTTAGCATGGTTTGTCCTTTACATTAAAATAAGCCCCACCGTGAATAAATGGTGGGGCTTTGGGAATTCAGGCAACTACTCGCTCTTGAGAATCTCCACAGTGTAAGCACCACCCGGAGCTTCTATTTTAACCTTATCACCAACACGATGGTTGATTAAAGCCCTGCCAATAGGCGATTCATTGGAGATCCGCTTTTCACGGGGGTTCGCCTCAACGGGACCAACAATCTTGTAGGTTTCGGGCTGACCGCCTTCTTCGCAGATGGTCACTTCTGAGCCGACGGTTACAAGGCCATCTTCGCTTTCACCATCTTCAATGATGTGGGCGTTTGCAAGCAAGAGTTCCAGTTCCTTAATGCGGCCTTCTATGAAAGCCTGTTCGTTTTTGGCGGCTTCGTATTCGGCGTTTTCGATCAGTTCGCCATCTTCCATCGCATCCTGCAAACGCTGAGCTACTTCTTTGCGTTTGATTGTGCGCAGAAATTCCAATTCCTGTTCAGATTTTTCATATCCCTCGCGGGTTAAGTATGAGCTTGGCATATTTACATAATTCCTTAATACATTCACTAAAATCCCAAAACCCCGGACCAGGGTGGGTTAATACAAAACGCGCCTCGAAAGCCTGATGCTTCCTTAACGCCGGTAGCTTATTATACTATGAATGCGGCTGTATTGCGCAAGCTGCGCATTGCCTCAATATTAATGTAACTTTACGAAAGAACGATGGCTCATAAAAAATGTTACTCTAAGGCGGAAAATGAGACCGCAGAGAGGTAGCAAATGATGAGTCATCGCAGTAAAAGAGAATTGTTGGAGGTCATTCGACCTCGATATCTCAAAGCTACAAGAAAAGGAAAAACGCAAATTTTAGACGAGTTTATCGCTGCCACGGGATATCATCGCAAATATGCCATTCGAGTGCTTAAGCATCCGCCCAAATCCAAGGGTTTGAAAAAGCCTGGCAAGCAAAGGGTTTATGGGGATGACGTTGTTCAGGCGTTAACCACCATTTGGGAAATCTGTGGCCGGATCTGTTCAAAACGATTGAAACCTTTCATCCCTGAAATGCTTGTCGTGCTGGAACGACAGCGTGAACTCATCCTGGCTGAACCCATCAAGACCCAACTTTTGACGATGAGCCGCGCCACCATCGACCGCTGCTTGAAATCAGCTCGGTTTGAACCCCGCAAAGGATTATCCACTACCAAGCCTGGTACTTTGCTCAAAAAGGCCATTCCAGTCCGAATTTTTACACCCTGGGAGGAGGAACACCCAGGCTTTGTGGAAGTGGATCTGGTCGCCCACTGTGGTGAAACCTCTGAAGCACCCTATCTGAACACTCTGTCTTGCGTCGATATTGCGACTGGTTGGACGGAATGCCTGGGTTTACCCAATAAAACCCAACAAGCCGTCTCCCAGGCCATCCTGGTTCTGCGCCAACAGTTACCCTTCCCGCTTCTCGGTCTTGATTCGGATAATGGCAGTGAATTTATCAACGCTACCCTTTACCGTTATTGTTTGGCTGAGCACATTACTTTCACCCGTTCTCGTCCCTACCGAAAAAATGATCAGGCGCATGTTGAACAGAAAAACTGGTCTGTTGTCCGCCATACCATTGGCTATGATCGCCTCGAAACTGCGGACGAGTTGGATCTGCTTAACTCCATTTACGCGGATCTCCGCCTCTATGTTAATTTCTTCCAGCCAGTGCTAAAATTGGTTGGCAAAGAACAGGTGAACGGCAAGGTGATTAAAACATACGATCAACCTGCCACCCCTTTCCGGCGTGTTTTGGCTTCTGATTTGATCTCACCGGAAATCAAGGCAAACCTTAATAATGTATATGTTCACATCAATCCGGTTACTTTGCGTAATTCGATTGACCAGAAAGTGGCACGTTTATGGAAAATCGTTCGGTAACATTTTTCTGTGAGCCATCGTTACTTCTTCGGTAACATTTTCTATTGAGGCATTACGAAGCTGCGCATTGCCTGCAGGGCAATTGCATCTAAATGAGAAACATCACTCAAGCAAATTTCAAGAATTTCAAATAATAACCAATAATATTTCATATTTACTTAGTATATTTGATTGATAAACCTGTTTTGGCAGTCAATTCACGGCAAAAAAGAATTCTTTTTAGCCAAACCCATCCCTTATTACTACTCAAACGGAATTGTGTTACCCGCAAAGAGTGAGAAATCTATTCAAAAGACCTGATTTCTCATCATTTTTGGTGGTTTTCCTGAAAAATAAGATGCGATTGCCCTGGCATTGCCTGTAGTGGCAACATGATAATGTCCTAAAGTAGCCATTTAGAAATGTCCTAAAAGGTATGAAAATAGACTACATGTAACGGACAATCAGAATGACCCAAGAAGAACTCAAACGCAAGACCTATTTGGACAAAGCCATCGATCGGCGGATCACGCAAAAAGCAGCCGCAAAGAGGCTTGGGATCAGTGAACGGCAGTTAAGCGCATCCTACGACGATAGCAGCAGGAAGGAGTGGGGACGGATCGTTTCAGCTTGGTTTCATGGCAATTTGCTCAGCATGCATGAAATCGAGAAAAGACCAAGACAAGGCACGGTTGTGTCCACCAAGTCGGTTGAGGGTAGCCCCCTTCCCCCGGATTATAATCACCCTCGGAGAACCTATGGAAAAAAGATAAATGGCAAACCTACTTCTGAGATCAATTAGGACATTTCTATTTAACCTTGACAGGGAGAGAGGCGTGGATAAGCGGTGAATTGGAAAAACCGTGCGAGTTCCTTAAAAAAACCGGATTTCGGTCTTTCCCCCCCAGCTTTTTTGCTACCCCCTTTTCAATCCACTGGCGCTCCCAACCAGACTGCGAAGATGATGTCCGGTAAAGGTTTTTCAGGGTTGCTTTTGTTGGAGCATAACGTCATAAAACAAGGCTGTTTGCTCTGGCAGTGCTTCCAACACTTCAAAAACTTGCGTGGCTTCGCTGTAAGCGGGATAGCGTTTCCCGGATGTTCCAACAGCATCTTCTGCGTAAAGACGGCATTCACCAGTCTGATTGTCGATTTGCAGCGTATGCACAAAACCAATTATCGG
This sequence comes from Anaerolineaceae bacterium UBA1363, assembly GCA_002306055.1. Taxonomy (GTDB): domain Bacteria; phylum Chloroflexota; class Anaerolineae; order Anaerolineales; family Anaerolineaceae; genus Mesolinea. The sequence continues at coordinate 56,755 of DBRR01000020.1, read as the reverse complement.
TTCTGGAAAATAGGTTAAGTCCAAAGTCATTTCAGTACGATCTTCTATCTCTAAGGCGAAAAGGCTTTCGTTCTCCACGTTTAGGTTCTTGTCGAATTCCACCTGATACAATCTGAAATGGTTTACCACCTTGATCATTATGTCATTCAGCCTTGCCACCGACCGGTCTGCTGATTGGCTGGAGCTGTCAGAAACTGATAAAACCTGCTCGATGGTAGCATCCGGATTAAGCAAAACTTCCACAGAAATTATTCCATGATCAAAGTTTTCTGCCATAGCGTACAGGGGAGTCTTATCCATGTCGTATTGGATGATAAGGCGATTTCCAGTAACCATGCCATTTCCATCCAATTCGATCCAGGATTCGATGAAACCATTAGGTGGGTGGTACGTAAAGTAGGTTCTTACCGCATCTGTGATTTCCAGGTCAGGATCATCGGGGTTTACCACAGCATATTGGTGGTATACGTCATGAATCTCCACCAAAGTGTGCAGCCAACCGGCGGTCGTTTTATAGACCTTGTTCTTTTGACTGAGATCCCGCAGGAATTCCATTGCTGATTTTAGATTCAATTCTGCTGTCAGCTCGGTGGGGTTAGGGGTTTGGGTAGGGAATGAAGGTTGGGAAGTTTGTTGATGACTGGGAGTTTCCGTCATCGATCTGCCGGAAGAACTTGATTGAGTAGATGTTTTCGTAACACTTGGGGCTTGCGTTTCAGCTGCCAATCCTGAACACGCGCTCAGAAACACGAGCAGGATCAATGAAAGGGTAAAGATGGATTTTCCTCGATGCATGTGTTTCCTCCTTAGGTTTTCATCAGTGAGAAGGAGGGAAACCCTCCTTCTCATCTTCGACTTAGTGTGGTAAATTTCTTTCCATTTTGTACAGGTTACTGATAACTAAAGTAATCTGTATTCGGTACCATTGTTTTTGTCTGAAATGATCTTTTTCAACTCTTCCGCGGCATCAATATCCGCCTGGAAGCTTTTCATGGTTTCTTGCGGCATGCTGACTCCTGCCTCAGATAGTTTCAATTCTCTGGAAAAATAGAGGATTTCTGAATCATCTTCGTAGACGAGGAAAGCTTTCCGAAGAATAAAATCTCCTGTTTTAAGGGAAATTGTGTCCTCATAGTTGAAACCGACCACAGGTTGGGGATACTCATCAAATTTAATCGCCTGGGCGTACCGGGTCTGCCTTGAAATCCGCAAAACAGCCTGGTCCCCCTCCGTCTCTGTCCAGCAGGCAAGTTCATGCAAGTTTTTTTCCGATGCAATCAATTTCTTGATATAGTCCGTCATCTGGCTTGTGATCACAGTTGGCAAGCTGGCTTGCCAGGCTTGTGCACCTTCGTCTTCAGGTGTCCCAAAGGCGTCCTGAAGACCGCGTTGGAGCAGGGTCAGGTTTCCGCCACGACCAAAACCATCTCCGGCTACAACTTGCAAACGACGACCATCCCTTGTACTGGTTATGGTATAGGAACCAAGACCGAGCGTTCCCCCATCGTCCAAAACACCCGTCCAGGAATCTATAATTTCCCAGTGATCAAACATGCCTGCAGTGGCTTTGCCGTCATGCTCGCCGATAAAGGCACTATAGTCTTCCGTGATTGTGTGAACCCAACCGGGCTGACGATGGAAGCTGAGGTTTATAGCTTCCAGTTCCTGAAGGACTGGCAGCAGATCTTTTAGAGTTGTTATCATTTGATCGGTTGGAACGCCAACCTCATCAACGGGTTGGGTGATGTTACCCTTGGGGCTAACGGTTGAATGAGCAAAAGTGGGAGAAATGTTCGTCAGACCGATCACGGCAAACAACAAAGAAATCACGAACAAACAGGCTGCGTTTTTAAATTGGCTTTTAAACATTTAACCTCCGTTTCAAAAACCTTTATGGGGCGGGATTCACCACACTTTAATCACTTTACCACAGAATCGAGTTTACATTTTTTGGATACCCCACAGTATTAATATTACCAACCTGTTACTTTGTATTTCTCAATTCCAGCTGGGCGGAGCAGGCATGGGCTCGCGTCCACGATTCCTGAATAAGAGACCTACCAGGAGACCAAAAACGAAACCACCGATATGCGCCCAATAAGCGGTGCCGCCTTGGTCACCCAATCCGAGCGAGCCAACACCACTAAAAAGTTGGAGAATAAACCACAAACTCAATACTATAACTGCAGGAACAAGCCTTAGGCGGATAAAAAAACCTATCGGAATGAAAGTATAGACCCGGCTGTGTGGGTAGAACACGAGGTAAGCCCCCAAAACGGCGGCGATAGCACCGCTGGCACCCACAGTAAGAATGGTTGACGTCGGATTGGAGAGGTAGTGAGCAAAAGCTGCGAACACACCACCTGCCAGGTAAAAGATCAAATAGTTGATGTGACCCAGCTTGTCTTCGATGTTATCGCCAAAGATCCAAAGATAGAGCATGTTGCCCAGCAGGTGCACCCAACCTAAATGCATGAACATGCTGGTCAGAATACTGCGCACATCACCCAGATCGAGCCCCTTCCTGATCTCGTTTGGAAAAAAAGCAAATTGCGAATAAACACCTTCAGGGTTCGGGTTAAGGACGTAAGTCAGCAAAAAGACGACCACGTTGATCAGAATCAAACCATAATTAACGAATGGGGTTCGGTGAGTCTGCATTTCATCACGAATTGGGATCATGGATGTTCTCCCTCTGAGAAGAATTCAAATGACTAGAGTTGGTTTTGTTCAGCCTGCAATTCCAGCAGGCGTGGATGGTTGGCATAAAAACCGCGGCGGTCTTCTGGGAGCAGTAAAGCAATGCGGCACATGATTTCATCGGTTGCCTCCTGCAAGCGGGTTTTGTCTGTTCCCTCATCACTTGCTTGAGGCAGCATGAAGGGCTTCCCAAAACGCACTTCGACCTGTGCTTTCTTCAGACGTAAAACGCTCTGAATTACCTCGGCCGTACCAAGTACAGCGGCAGGGATCACCTGGACCTGATTGCGAATCGCCAGCAAAGACGCCCCCGGTTTGCCCTTCAGAAGTTGGCGAGTTTTAGAACGGGTTCCCTCCGGGGCGATTCCTACAATCCAACCCATTTTTAACCTGTTTGTAGCTTCACGAAACGCCTCAAGGTCATATTCACCACGTGAGATCCAAATCACGCCAAGTTGATTCAAAAACCACCCAAAAAAAGGTGCTTTTTCGTATTCCTTGGCTACAATGCCAATAACGTCCTGCCGGTGAGTTGAAAGCATCAGGAAGGGTAAATCGAGACGGCTGATGTGACTGGTGGCTACCACATATGGCGTTCCATCTTGCACGTTTTCTGCACCCACGATCTTAAGGTTAACCAGGCGATCTGCCAGGTAATGTAAGATTTTCATTATACGCTGTCGTTCCATAACCTAACCTCCCATTTGAGTGGGATAAACAGGCATATCCATCGTTATACGCGCCTTTTTTATCAAGCGCAAGAAGGCCAACAGCATACCCACAAACAGCACTACGAGACCCATATACGGCCAGATGGCTTGCACCTGGGTCTCGTTTATGAGCGGATTGACACCACCAAAGATTGCCAGGGCATTCCAGGCACCATGCAGCAGCCAGGCAGCCAGGTACGCAAGCAAAAGCGGACCAAATTTATGGTCCTGCCAGAACTTGCCAATTGCCAGCCCAACGATCCCGCCAGTGAGGATGTGCAGCAGGCTGCCGCCAAACCTGCCCAGGATCAATCCTGCCCATTCAGCAAATTCAATGGAGCTTGACTGGAGAGAACTGACGCTTAATAGTCCCTCAAACAATGCAAAGCCCCCACCACACAGTAAACCAACCCAAAAGCTCTCAGCAGGGTCGGGGTTGCGGACCTTGAGCAGCCACACGCCCAAAGTCTTGAACAGCTCTTCAACAAGCGGCATGATCCCGGCGACTATCAGAAGCAACCAACCCATCAAACTTGACAGGTTGATCATGGTCTCAAGCTCGGAAAACAACCTGGCGGAATCATTTTGGAGCAATTCAGGGTCATTCAGGATAGTATTGATAAGTTCCATGAATTCCGGTTTACCATAAAACCCAGACATTAACACGATTATCAGGATGATAAATACCAGCACCTCCACCAATAGAATGAAGGGGGTAGAAATCCCAATTGAGAAGGTCAGGATGCCAGAATTGCGTTTTGGGTTCAGTTCTTTTTAGTCGCGCGAACCAACCCGCAGGAGCCAAAAAACGGGGATTGCAATCCCAGGGACTGCCAGGATTGCCAAAACAATGGTTTTTATTTCCGCGGACGCAAGCCCTGCAAGTGCCGCCAGTCCAAGCACCAGCAGAAATCCCGCGATGGACCAGATGATCGCTTTTTCTTCAGCCGGCTTCAGGATTTTTGCCTGTCCGGTGATCTTTTGGATAGTGGTCACGATTGAAACCAAGGCAATGATCAAAAAAACTAAGCCCGTCAACGCCAGGCCGATAAGCATACCAGGTTCAAAAGCTACCGTGGTTCCATAATCTGTGGCCACCTGCCCAAAGGCTGTTAAGGCTGCCAGGCTTGTAAGGCCTATCCAGATGAAGCTCAAGAAAAAGACCAGGATTGATACCGCCAGCTGGGCGATATCAATCCTGTCATAGTATTTTTCTCTTACTTGTTGGTCCAGGTTCATTTCTCATTAATGGTAATGCTGATGATCTCATCCCCAGCCGGCGCGTCCGGATTCTGATCCGCATCCCGTTCTGTAATTTGCTCGAGCACGTCCACACCATCCACCAGCTTGCCGAAGATCGTGTACAAACCGTTTAGCGTTGGGTAGGGAACGTAGGTAATGAAGAATTGACTGCCACTGGTACCGGCTTCCTGCCCACGGGCAACGCCAACCATGTAAGCCTCATCGAAGGTCAGATCATCCACGATCTCTTCACGATACTGATAGCCAGCGCCAGACCAACCAGTGCCAGTCGGATCGCCAGTCTGCGCCATAAAGTCATGATAGACACGATGGAAAGTGACGCCATCGTAAAAGCCTTCACGCGCCAGGTATACAAAGGAGTTAACTGCCAGCGGAGCAGCTTTGGGGTAAAGTTCGATGGTCATGTCGCCATTTTTGGTCGTTATGGTGGCTGTGTAGGTCTTTTCGGTATCAATCACCCACGGCGGGCACTCTTTCATCAAGCTGCCTTCTGTTTTGACCACTTCGATGATGGGCTTAATGCCAGAGGCGTACCAATTGCTGATTGGACGACCATTGACGAGCACAGTCGGGGTGGAACCCAAGCCAATGCTGTTGGCATAGTCAATCTCGCCCTGAATTTTCTTCTGAATGTCTTCGCTCACCATATCTTGTGAAAATTTTGTTTCATCCAGACCGAGCGTTGTGGCTTCGGTGGACAACCATGCCAGAAATTCCTCGCTGGTGAGACCGCTCCACTCGCTTTGCTTGGTAAAGAGGGCGGAGTACATTTCCCAGAATTTACCCTGCAGACCTGCTGCTTCCGCGGCCTGAGCTGCCACCTGCGCGTTGGGGTGAATGCTCACAAGGGGAAGAGCCCGGTATACCAGGCGCACATCGTCAGGATACATTTCGAGCAGTTTCTCAAACTCTGTGTAAGCCATGGCGCAGTATGGGCACTGGAAGTCGGTATACTCCATCACGGTGATGATGGCATCTTCAGGACCTTTGGTCCAGTCTGCGTCCGAAACAGGCGGAAAGACAGCCAATTGGGCTTCCTGCTCGGGTGTCAGCTCGCTGAAGAGTGGCTCAACGATGGTGCAAACCATTTTGCCATCGTCGCCAACCAAGCGGGTGTCAGCAGTCGGTTGAGGAGTCAGGTTTTCTGTCGGCTCAACAACCACTTCGGTGGCTGTTTCAGTCTCCTGCATAGTGGCTGTCGTTTCCACCGTGGGAGGGGTAATAGTGGCGACTTCACAAGCACTTAACGCTAATGCTGCCACCAGAAAAAACAAAACAAATTTTGAAACTTTTTTCATGCTGAAATCCTTTCATCCAATCCTTTTTATGGGTTGGTCGGTCATTTTTTGATTTTCAAGTGCGTCAAGGATGATTCGGAAGAGATCTTCCTGTACGGAATCAATCGTTTGCGAAGCATCCACAATTCGCCAGCGTTCGGGTTCTTCCCGGGCTAATTGCAGATAGCCATCACGCACACGCTCGTGGAACAGGGCTTCATAATCATCCAGTCGGTTCCATTCATCTTCAGCTTTCTTTCGCATCAAACCGGTTTTCACATCCAGGTCCAACAGGATTGTCAGATCGGGCTGGAGGTGATCCGTCGCGAAATCAAGCATCCTGCGCAACTGTTCCAGATCCAACCCATGCCCGTATCCCTGGTAAGCAAGGGTCGAATCGCCATAACGGTCACAAAGAATGATTTTACCATCCTGAAGAGCGGGCTTGATCACTTGTTCAACCAGCTGCGCACGGGCTGCCAGAAAGAGTAGTATTTCGGTGCGAGGATGGAGCTCTTTGTTTTCCATTCGTACCAGAACCTGACGGATCTGATCGCCGATTGGAGTGCCCCCGGGTTCACGCGTGGTGATGACCGAATATCCCATTTCTTCAAGGCGTTTTGCTAAACGCTTGATTTGGGTACTCTTGCCGCTGCCTTCCGGACCTTCAAGGGTGATAAACATGGATCAGTCCCGAAAAATTCGTACGAAACGATTGGGGTCCTTTCCATAAGATTCCGAGACAAGGTGCGCCTGGCGTGCAATTTCGTGCTGCTGGCGGCGTACAGAGGCAGGGGCAGGCTGAAGGTCAACATATTTCTGACCTTCCTCAAGATCTTCGATCGCTTGCATGGCTTGTTCAATCCCCTCAGATGAGATCCCCTCCCTGCGGACGGTTAGCTGCCCTGGGAACGAGTCTGCCAAAAATTGTTCGATCTGACCAATCGAATTCGACTTGACCACAAAGATAGGGATGCCCCGTTCCTCAGCTTCAACGATTGGCTGAAGCCGGTCGCGGTAATATCGGCGTTGGGTTACCAGGATATCGGCTTCCTTGAGATCCTTAACCACCATTGCTGGAACGCCAAGCTCCCTGACCGATTGAATCAAACGGCTGCGAGGGACACCAACCGGGTAGATCCGCTTTTCACCGGGGATTGCGATGTCACCGATCCCGCTCTGTTCGTCGCGGATCTCGTTTATCTCGCTGTAGCGCTGGGCATGCTGTTTGTTTTGAGCCGCTGCCTGCCCTCCATTGCGCTGGAAGGGAGCAGTCTCCATGTTATTGCCCCGACGCAGGGACTGCGAGACTGTGGGCATATTTGGTTTGGTTGTCTTGACGATGTGAACTTTCCCATACTCGTCCCGGTAGCGTTCCTCTGGCAGCATGGGATAACCGCGCAGGATCGCATCCACGGAACTGGCTACATCCCGGTGGACCGCCACATGCTGTCGATCGATAATTTCGACCAGAACCGTGAAGGTTGGAGGGGAACGGCGTTCCAGCACCGTTTTCTGGGTGCCACGGCGCCGGGCTTCATCATCAGAGAGCGTAACCGATTCGATACCACCGACCAGGTCTGAAAGCGTCGGGTTCAGCAACAGGTTCTCAAGACCATTGCCATGCGCGGTTCCGATCAACTGCACTCCACGTTCTGCGATCGTGCGGGCAGCAAGCGCCTCGAGTTCACGCCCGATCTCATCAATTACGATTACTTCCGGGTTGTGGTTTTCGACCGCTTCGATCATCACCTCGTGCTGCAGCGAAGGTTTTGGCACCTGCATGCGGCGGGCCTGCCCAACCGCAGGATGGGGCACGTCTCCATCCCCACCAATTTCGTTTGAGGTATCCACGATCACCACGCGGTGCTTTTGCGCCAGAATGCGGGCAGCTTCGCGCAGCATGGTGGTCTTGCCCACGCCAGGTTTACCCAGGATCAGAATGCTCTGACCAGACTCAACCAGGTCCTCAATGATCTCGATCGTGCCATAAACCGCCCGCCCCACCCGGCAGGTGAGACCGACGACTTTGCCGCGGCGATTGCGAATGGCAGAAATACGGTGCAGCGTGCGTTCCAGACCTGCCCTGTTATCCGCATCAAAATCGCCGATGCGGTCTGTGACATATTTCAGATCATCGTGTGTCACCGGCTCATCAAGCAGTTCAACTTCGCCAGTCGTAAAGCGCGCGCTCGGATTACGCCCAAGGTCAAGGATGACCTCGAGCAGGTTATCAAAATTATCTCTGGATTGTACAGCCTGAGCAACTTCCGGAGGGAAGACTGCCAGCATCGCCTCCAGATCATCAGTAATGCGTTGCGTTGTAGTCATTTTGTTTATTAAATCATACTCCATTGTAAAGCTGATTCTATCGCATTATGCTGTTTTTTTCTTTAGCGGGGTATATAAGTTGTATACGAGTTCTGTTAATATTTGAACTTGCCCATCTATATAGCAAACCACCTGGCTTTGCCAGGCGGTTGCTATTGAACTGAAGCAGGTCAAAAAGACGGTTTAATCATCAATGCAGGAGCCATCACGTAGCCCCATGCCTTGTCCCATTCCCTGCCCATTGCCGGGCCCAAAGCCCTGACCCATGCTCTGTCCTTGACCACGATCGATGCTACCGCGTCCATACTGCATGCCGGTACCAGTTCCATCCTGCAAGCGCAGTTGATCCGGAACACCATCGCCATCAGCGTCGCAAGTTCCGTCGCATGTGCCATCACCAGGTCCGTAGCCGTGACCAGACTGCATGCCGGTACCAGTGCCGTCCTGCAAGCGTAGTTGGTCCGGAACACCATCGCCATCAGCGTCGCAAGTTCCGTCGCACGGGCCATTGCCGGGTCCAAAGCCACGCCCGTAGCGAGTCACAACGGGGGCGGGTAATTCAGTTGCTTCAACCTCAGGAGTTTCTTCCTGGGCGAAAACCGAACCACCAACCGTAAATACCAGGGCGCCGAGCACCAATATTGTCAATCCGATACCTAAAATTTTCTTGTTCATCATCTTTTCCTTGTGTTTATTTCACCACTTCAACGGTGATGCTGTTAATTTACAGTGTGTTGATTGAGTTTATATCCATTTCTTATTCAAATTTGATTTAGAACGGAGGCGAATTGATGAACGAGTTTTTTTGCAGCGCAAAGGGTGGATGGTTAGACAGTATAGCCACAGTATTGATCATTGAAGATGAAGTTAATCTGAACAAGAGCTTGTCTGCTTAACTGCGCCACTACTTGGATGTGCCCTTATCACGGCTTGCAAAGCCCCCCATCCAAACAAGAAAGACCAGAAATCTTAATACTCAATTCTCAGGTCTGTACCTTCATAGAGAGAAGCGACTTCGTCATAACCGTTAAAAAGTAAGGTCGCGCGGCGTTCGCTTTCACCAAGGCGAAGTTCTGTTGCCTGGGACCAGCGCGGGTGGTCCACCGCTGGATTGACGTTGGCAAGAAAGCCGTATTCCTGGGGCGCAAGGGTATTCCACAAAGTTGGCGGCTGCTCGGCTGAGAGATTAATGCGCTGAATAGCCTTGGGACTCTTGAAGCCATACTTCCAGGGCACCACCACCCTTAGCGGGGCACCATTCTGCTTCGAAAGCGGTTCGGAATACATCCCAGTTGCCATAAGGGTCAATTCATGCATCGCCTCATCCAACCGCAGACCTTCCCGGTAGGGCCAGGGGTAATTGCGCAGAGAGACCTGCCCGGGCATCTCCTCCGGGCGCAGTACCGATTCGAAGGCGACGAACTTTGCCTCTGGCAGCGGCTGCACTTCCTCAAGGAGGTCCTTGAGCAAAAAACCCGACCAGGGAAGAACCATGGAATATCCCTCAACACAGCGCATACGGTAGACTCGCTCCAGGATTTCAAAGCGCTCAAGCAAGCCGGGAATGGTGTAGGTGACGGGATTTGCCACCAATCCACTCACTTCCACTTGCCAGGGGTCAGTCGAAAAATCTTTCGCGTTTTTTGCCACAGCTCTTTTGGAGAGTGAAAATTCGTAGTAGTTGTTAAAGTTCAGCGCTTCAGATTTTTCCGTGATCTCATCTGGAATCGAAGTTGGCGCGGTGCCAGGCGCCGCTCCGGGCATACAGGCAGCCAGGGTCAGGCCTGCGCCAAACACTGCCGCTTGTTTCAGAAACTGCCTGCGGTTCAGGTAAAGGGCTTTAGGGGTGATTTGATCGCGTTCTTGTTGATTAGCCATACTTAATTCTATAAATTGACACAGGCAATGTAAAGCCCTTGTGCATACCCAGGCACAGCATCAGACAGGGAGGATGTTGATTGGTATAATATCTTTCAGTACATCGGAGAAAGTTGTGGATATGCAAAAAATTAGGGTGATGACTCTCAATCTGGGCGGCGGGGAAAAAAACTTCACGGGCTCTCCTGAACGAACGGAGAATAAGGCTGAAGCAATTGTTCAGTTACTTGAAGAGATCAAGCCGGACGTTTTTGGCGTTCAGGAGATTTCCCACTACATTGATGCAGATGGTATTACCCACAGCATGGTTGACCGCATCCACAGGGATTGCAGTTTCCAGCATGCTTTTTATGGCGAGACGCTTTCCATGAAACGTCACATGCAGGTCAAAAAAGACTTGATGGTAAATGGGTTGTTCAACGACTGGTGGGATTGGTCCAAGGGCAATGCAATTTTCTCGAACATTGCCTTCAGTCGCTTGAGCGACACCAGCAAAGTCGGTGTACCGCGCAACGTGCCCCTTTTTCAGCCTGTGAGTTATGAAGGTTCACGGGATACAGACCCGCGTTATGTGATCCTCACCCGCCTGAAGCAAGCCCCTTACCCATTCGTGCTCAACCTCCACCTGACCACCCTGGCCGGAGAACGGGGAGAAAACGCCTGGAGCGAAGTGGTGGATGCCGCGAGGATCACGCGCTCCCAGCAGATCAGGGGAGTTATCAGCCTGGTCCAAAGGCATGTGCTCATGCCGCAACTACCAATGATCCTGATGGGTGACTTTAACGCAACAGCCGAAGAATACACCCTCCATGATATGCTGGAGAGGGATCAGGGCATCATGCATTTAAAACCACAAGATAACATCGCCACTCACCCTCATGCAGGGGCGGTTGATCATATCTATTTCTTCCCAGCCAAACGCCTGGTGGATTACACCTGTTACGTTGTCAGCACACCTCTCTCGCATTCAATTTCTGACCACCTGCCAGTCGTGGCTGACATTATCATTCAATAGAGGAGCCTTTTATGGCAAGCAATCAATATTTCGGCACGGATGGAATCCGCGGCACAGCCGGTACCCCGCCAATGACACCGGAGTTTGTTTATCGGCTGGGAGTAGCGGTGGGGCACGTGCTCAGCCTTGAAACGCCTGGTCCTGATCTGTTCGTCATCGGGCGCGATACCCGCACTTCGGGTCCACTGCTGCAGGATGCGCTGACGCGCGGTTTGCTCACCAGTGGAGCGCGCGTGGTGGACCTTGGCATATTGCCCACACCCGGGATTGCCTGGCTGACCCGTGAGCTTGGAGCAACTGCTGGGGCAGTCATTTCCGCGTCGCATAATCCCGCGGCCGAAAATGGCATCAAATTCCTAAATCCCCAGGGCATGAAGCTTTCTGATAACCAGGAAACCGCCATTGAAGCCTATCTCGCGAGCCTGCCCGAAGGGGAACTTAACCTACCGCAAACGGGAGTTCGGGAGGATGGCAATCATTATTATGCGTTATACCTGCAGGATCTGCTTGCAACCCAGGCAGACCTAAATCTACGCGGGCTGAAAATCCTGCTGGATTGCGCAAATGGCGCAGCGTATCGGGTGGGACCGGAGCTGTTTGAAGGTCTAGGCGCTGAAGTAGTTGCGCTGAATACAGAATCGGACGGAATAAACATCAACGTGCATGCCGGTTCGGAATATGCCCGTTCCAAGCCTGAAGCTCTGGCAGCCTTGCTTGCCGAATATCAAGCCAACCTTGCAATCACTTTTGACGGCGATGCTGATCGCGTGATCCTGATGGATGAAAATGGTCATTTGATTGACGGGGATCACATGCTGGCAATCCTGGCAGACGCACTGCACCAACAACATAAATTGCTGGCTAATACGTTGGTGACGACCGTGATGGCGAACGGGTCTCTACACCATTACGCCGCAGAACACAACTTTGAACTGATCCAAACACCAGTAGGAGACAAATACGTGAGCGATGCATTGCTCGCTTTGACCGCTGAGAGCGATCCTGAAGGCAAACTGGGGTTGGGTGGTGAACAATCCGGTCATATCATCCTGCTGGATAAAAGTCATCGCACGGGCGACGGCTTGCGCACGGCCGTCTTTATGCTGCAGGTCCTGCTCCAACAAGAGCAACCTTCTTTGGCTGCGCTTGCCTCCCGGATCCAAAAATATCCGCAGCTGGTGGCATCCTGCAATGTCGCCTCCAAGTTGGACCTGCAGACCATGGCTCCTTTGCAGGCAAAGCTGGATGAGATCAAACACCGTCTCCCCGGACTGGTGCAGCTTAACTCGCGCTATTCGGGTACTGAGCCCAAATACCGCCTGATGATCGAAACCGACACCCGCCACAGCACCCACGAACTGGCAGTGATCTGCTGGGAAGTCTGTGATTTGGTTCAACGCGAGACGGGCACTCCGCCTGGTGCTAAAATCGAAGTCCTGAACGTTTCCGCTGGCGGGTTAGTTCCCCGTCCTGAGATGTAAACTAATTAAGGAGTATTCATGCAAGCTAATTTCGGATCCTCTCAATTCAGTGCTGAACTGGCAACAGAGTTTAACCGCCTCAACCGCGCCATTCTGGTGGCAGACGAACCCCAAAGCTGGCAGCCTGCTATCGAAGCCATGAATGCTTTCCTGGCACAGCTGGAAACCTGGCTGGCTAACAATCCTGCAGTAATCGGGGAAGACATTGTCACCTCCTCGCGCATTTTCAGCCTGCTCCTCACCCTGGCAGCCACTGGCACCCAGGGTCGGCTGGAGCTTTACCAGGCCAAGGATGACGCAACGAAGGCAATGCGCGCGCAGATCGATGAGGACTATCTGCCTCGCTCAGGGGACATGCGCCGCAAAGCGATCGCGATTGCCCGGGGATACCTGCAAAGTTCCGTCTTTGCTAGCCTTTCGGAGGATATCCGCTACGAAATCCTGCCTTTGCTTGAAAGCCTGGACGACAACCAGAATCCGGACCGTTTCATGGCGTACCGCGTGATCCAGATCGGCAACATTTTCGAGCGTATGTTTGCTTTGCGGTTACGCACAGGGGATCCTGTCTTGCTGGGATTGGCAGGTAAAAAAGGACTGCTGCGGGAAATTTACGACCGCAAATATCTGCGCTTTGGCACTTCCGGCGTACGCGGTCGCTGGGGATTTGATTTCACTGAGACTCGCGCCCGCCAGGTTGTGCAGGCAGTGTGTGACTTTTTGAATAACGAAAACGTACCTTCCTTTGTCGGCGCGGAAGATCTTTCTGGCAAAGTGGTTGTGCTTGGGCATGATACCCGCCGAAATTCAGACGTAGTCACCCAATGGACCGCGGAAACCTGCCTTGCCAATGGCTTCAAGGTGCATATCGGTACGCGCGACGTGCCGACCCCAGCCCTGGCTTTTTATGAGACCGAAGTGGTTCCGCCTGACGAAGTGGCAGGGTTGATCATTGCGACCGCAAGCCACAACCCTCCGGAGTGGCAGGGCATCAAGTTCAACCCCCGCTTGGGCTACCCCGCCCCTACCAATGTGACCGATTTCATTGCTTTCCGCATCAACGAACTCCAACTGATCGACCACACTGGCGGACAAAGCAATGTCGAGAACGCCCGCGCGCGCGGGCTGGTGCAGGGCTTTGACCCCCTCGATGATTACGTCAAATGGATCAAAAACAACGGTAAGGGCAACGCCCGCATCCCAATTGATTTTGACCGCATCCGCCGCTTTTTTGCTGACAAAATGGTGGTAGTGGACGAGATGCACGGCTCAGGGCGCGGCTATCTCACCCGTTTGCTCGGCGAGGCCGGCGTTCGCTTCACTGTGATCCATGCAAATGTTGACCCGGATCTGGGCGGGCAGGACTACGCCAACCCCGAAGAGCCCTTCAATCAGCTGCTCAAAAAGACGGTCGCCCAAACCGGCGCGCAGATTGGCATGGGGATGGACACTGATGCTGACCGTTTTGGGATTGTGGATAAAGGTGGAGTTTACTTCAGACCCAACCAGATCCTGCCAATGCTGCTGCGCTACCTGGGCGTGGACCGCGGCATTACCGGGCGTGTGATCGCCACCCAAACCGGTTCCCCTCTGCTTGAAGTGTTGGCAGGCATGATTCCGAATAATGATGCCAATAAACCTGCAAAGGGCGCTCTGCCAGGATACGTCGGGCAGCGGATTTACAAATGCAGGGTGGGAGATATCGCCTCGCGCAGCCTCCAAAACGCTTTTGCCGTACCTGTTGGGATCAAGTACATCGAGGAGATCCGCCGCACAGATGCCGCGTATAACAACCTTAAAATCCTTCCGGATGATTGGCGCGACCGCATCCTGATCGGCGGCGAGGAATCCTCTGGCCTGACCACGCGTGGGCACATAACCGATAAGGACGGCCCCTGGGCAAACTTGCTGATCCTGGACATGCTCGCCTATTATGGTACCCGCGCTGAAAAACCACTGGGCACGCTGCAGGAAATCTGGGACGAACTGGTCAATCTTCCCGGACTTTGGCACTCCTTTGGCACTTCCTCGGATCCAACCTCTCACGCTGGTCGCTCAGATGTGGACGCGCCGCTTGAGGCGAAAGAAGCCTTCATTGATTACTATCTTGACCTGCCCGAGCACCCCGGCGCGGACGGACTGAAGGTTGCCGGATTGAACATCGTCTACCTCGGCGGGATCCGCTATGAACTGGTGGAAATGCAGCTCAGCGATCAAAGTGGGAATGATCATTACTACCTGCGTATGCGCGCCTCTGGCACCGAACCCATCAACCGTGTCTACATCGAAGCGGCTGATCTGCAAGTTGGGCAGCGTATGATGGCGGAAGTGCTCAAGAAGCTGGAAGACATCACCGCCGACACGCTGCGCAAGGCGCATTCCCCGTGGCACCTGGTGGACATGCTGTGCCAATCGCGCCTGAGTGATCGTACAGAACAGGCTGTGCGAGAGGTGATCTCCAGGCAACACTGGAGCATGGCAGATATCCTCGCAAAAATCGATCTAATGACCCAAACCCTCGAAAAACGCAATCGCAAGGTGATTCAAGCCTGGCACAAAGCCCTAAGCGCGTAATAAATGTGAGAACTGGCAGCCCCGGGAATATCCCGGGGTTGTTTTTAAGAGACAATACAACTTTCATAATTTTTTTGTACTTGTATGTAGTGTTTTTGTGTGTACGTAAGTGTCAAACCAAATGATAATGTTACTGAGACATAGTTATTGGCTCAAAAGATAATGTTACTGAAGGTTCTTTATGGTTGTGTTTGTGGTTGTGTTTGTGGTTGTGTTTGGTCTGATAGAAATCAAGTTTTTCTCCGGGTTTCAAGCAAGGTAAATCAAGCAACCTGGTAGGGAAAAGGCCGTGCGACTGCTTGCGTCCCTTTTGGGAAGCCTCCCCCTGCGGGATGCCTTTTCCTGATCGGTTTGTCCATCCCTCACAATAGTTGATGCTGGCATCAACCCTACAATTTGTCCTTACGTCATTCTGGTTGATGCAGGCATCAACCAGATGTTCTCACTATTCCCACAGGTCCCCCATAACCCCCATAACCCATACATTGACAGGAAAAAAAACAGTGTCAGTAACATTTTAGGATGAACTAATGCGACGATGAACTAATGAACTAATGCGCACGTATTGCTTTCAATGGTCTTTTAAACTATAATTTAAGCAGGTGGGCGGCTGAAAGTCCGACCTTTTTTGCTCGTATTTAATATAACAGCCATCCAAGATACCAAAGAGGTTAATATGAAAATTGTTACAGACAGTGGGGCGGACATCTCATACGAAGAATGCAAATCAATCGGGATTACTATGCTTCCGTTGAAAGTCGAAGTAAATGGCGTATCCTACATCTCTGGAGTAGATATCGATCCAGATGAATTTTATGATTTGATGGATGCAAGCCCAACCATGCCCATCACCTCTACCCCATCGGTGGGTGAATTTGTGGAAGTCTATAAACGCCTCGCCCAGGAAGATCCAGAAATTCTCTCGATTCACCTTTCTTCCGGCCTAAGCGGCACTTACAATGCCGCGGTCCAGGCAGCAGCGATGGTGCCTGAGGCGAAGATCACCCTGATCGACACGCTCACCCTATCTGCAGGCACCGCCTGGCAAGTGCGCACTGCCTCCGCGATGGCGAAAGCTGGTCATCAGATGGAAGAAGTTGTTAAAACTTTGCGCAAAATCCAGGATGTGTCTTCAACTATCTTCACCTTGCCCGATCTGAAGTATCTCATCGCTGGCGGTCGCATCAGCCATCTGAGAGGCTTGCTGGCTTCACTGCTGGGCATCAAACCAGTGATCGAAGTCAGTAAAGTGGATGGAAAATACTATGACAAAGTCAAGAAGCGCTCCTTCCAACAGGCAATCGATGGCATCACCGAAATGGTGATGAAGATTCACCCAGCAGGTACCGAGCTTGTGGCGCAAATCGTCTCAGCAGCCAACCCTGTGGGCGCAAATCAGTTAAAAGCTTCGATGGAAAAAGTCTTCAAGTGTGAATGGAAGCCAACAGTGACCCTCGGTACCGCCCTCGGAGCTCATACGGGTCGGGGTTTGGTAGGCATTATCTGTGCCGCTAAATCAGCTTTGCCAAGCATGGCAAGCTTTTAAGCCAGCTCATGCGATAGCCGGGAATTTCGCTGTGGACCCGGCGTATTTGCTGAAGCAAACCGGCAGGGAAGAGCTCTTCCGCCAGTTTGGATGATTTTCAAACGCATGGCGGTTTTCCACTAATGGATCGGAGTTTCTCTCATTGGGAGCGCGGGTAGTATTATCGCCCGTCAAACTTATCACAAGACGAAAGTAAAGGAGCGGTAGCCCCAGAAAATCATCCACGCAGCAGAGAGTCCCCAACCCAATGCCATCTTTCCGGCTGTGCTCTCACGCCCAGTAATTGCTCTAGTAAGCGTGAAAAGCGGGATGGATCTCCGCTGGTCAGATAGCGTTGGGTTGGTTCAGCAGCGGGAGAGCGGAGGAGGTCATGCTGCATCAGAACGCGCTCTGTCTGCCGGGCGATGGCAGGCGCCGGATCGATCACACGCACACCCTCTCCAGCAATTTGCTGGATCAGCGGGATTACAAAGGGGAAGTGCGTGCATCCCATCACGAGCGTATCAACGCCTTCGGCAAGCATCGGCTGCAAGGCTTGCTGCAGGATGCGGCGGGTGAGGGGTGTCTGGAGGTAACCGCGTTCTATCTGTTTTACAAGCCCCGGGCAGGTGGCCTCAAAGATCTGGACGTCTTTGGCAAAGCGTTCCACCACGGAGGCATACAATTCTCCCTGAAAAGTGGATGGAGTCGCCAGCACGCCAACCTTGCCGCTTAGGGTTTGCTCGGCGGCTGGTTTGACAGCCGGCTCCATGCCTACAAAAGGAAATTTCGGGTAAAGATCACGCAGGTACTTGAGAGCGGCAGCTGAAGCAGTGTTACAGGCGATGACGATCAGTTTGGCACCCTCGTGCATCATCATGCGCGTGACCCCTTCGGCGAGTTGGCGCACCTCTTCCAGGGGACGTTCACCGTAGGGAACTTTTGCCTGATCTGCAAAGTAGAGAGTGGCCTCAAAGGGTAACTGGCTGTGGAGAGCGCGCAGCACCGAGAGTCCACCCACCCCTGAATCGTAAACGCCAATCGGCGCCTCTGTGTTTGTCATGGGCTTATTTTAGCACGCTGTTAAAGCAGGGGGGGTGGAACCAAATTTCCTTTTAGCATGTCGTCCGCTTGCTTCCACAAAAGCCTTGAAGATCCGCTGCATTGGCTCCGAATCAGGCAGCCACTCTGGATGCCACTGCACGCTCAGCACAAAGTGCTTGCCGGGCATCTCCAGCGCTTCGATCACCCCATCCGGGGCTGTTGCCACAATCTTCACGCCCTCTCCAAGATCTTTCACGGATTGGTGGTGCAGGCTGTTCACCCCAAACTTCGTGCCGCCCATGATATCCGCCAGGCGGCTGCCTTTTTCCACCTGAACCGAATGGGAAAGCCGGCTGCGCTTATAGCCTGGCCACCACCTGTGTTTTCCAGCTTCCGGCAGCATGCTGGGGATGTCCACCACCAGGTTTCCGCCCAGCGCTACGTTGAGGACCTGCTGCCCACGGCAGATCCCCAGGATCGCCTTGTTCATTGCCACTGCCTGCCGGCAAAGCGCCAGTTCAAACTGGTCGCGTTCGCGATCTATTCCATCAATGCTTGGATGCAATTCCTCGCCGAAGAAATCCGGGTGGATATCCCCACCGCCAGAGATAAACAGCCCATCAAATTCGCCCATAACTTCAGGGATGGCATCCAGCGGCAAAGCAGTAGGCAGAAGATACGGTCTGCCGCCGGCTGCCAGGATGGCGCGCACCAGTTCCTCTCTTGACGAATAAGTAGGGGTACTTCCAGGCTTTTGAATGCGAAAAGCGACGAGCGCAATGCGAGGTATCATGGGGTCTCCGTAATTGTTAAATGTAAAAGCCCTCCCGTCTGGTGAGAAAACGGAGAAGGCTTTTAAAGTGCAGTGAAAATAACGCGGTTTAGAAACGCTGCTTCAGGCGAGCGCTCTTGCCCGTGCGTTCGCGCAGGAAGTACAGGCGGGCGCGGCGTACTTTGTTGTGGCGTTCAACCACCACTTTCGCGATGCGTGGTGAATTGAAGAGGAAGGTGCGCTCCACGCCGATACCGTTGCTGGCAACACGGCGAACGGTGAAAGTGCCATCGTTGGCATTGCCGCGGACATAGAGCACCACACCCTTGAATTCCTGGATGCGTTCACGATCGCCTTCTTTAATGATTGTGTGCACGCTGACGGTATCGCCGGGGAACAGATCCGGGATATTAACATTTTTCTCGGCTTCGACAGATTTCAATAATTCTGTGTGGTTCATAATAACTTCCCTTCAAGTACTTACGCAAGATAAGCGCCTCAACCTGCTCGAGACGCGGACGATTAGTATATCACAATAACCCGCGAAATTGTCAAGTTCGAATTGCCTGACATTCGAATTGCCTTGACACAAGTTCGAATTGCCTCATGTCGAATTGCCTCATGTCGAATTGCCTCATGTCCTCGCATTAGTTTAACGAATCCTTGACCACCTCTGTGCTGTGTAAGAGCAAAGTGATAATGTCCCTAAGTTCGAATTGCCTTGATATAAGTGGGATCAGGGAATTTTCACACTAGCTGGGTAAACGGGTTAAGTAATCGCGAAGAGCAACAAAACCCGGCGTTAGGCCGGGTTTTGTGTGTCATCAAAATTCTAATGGTGGAATTCGGGGGGATATTTCTTCTCGAGTTCCTCAGCTTCGTGTTTGGTATGGGCAACGGTCCCATGCGGGTGGTTGGCTGGTGAGTAGATGGTATACATCGAGAGACGTTCTGTCGCGGAGGTGTTGATGATATTGTGGACAGTTCCTGCCGGAATGACCACCACATCGCCATCCTTCACCGTGATCTCATTGTCTTCAGTGACCACTTTGCCTTCACCAGCTTCAAATCTAAAGAACTGGTCAACGTGATCATGCACTTCCTGACCGATATCTTCTTTAGGTTCAAGAGACATCAAAACCAACTGCAAATGCCCGGTGTAAAGGACGCGCCGGAAGTCAGTATTTTCAATCGTGTCTTTTTCAATGTTAGTGTAGTAAGGTTGCATAGTTCTCCTCTTCCTTGTTATTTGATAGCGCCAGTATACCAGCTCTCTGTTTGATTCGTATAAGACAACCTGTTCATGTACACCTTAATCCAATTAAAGTTTCTCGCATAGCCAGTCGTAAGGCATCCATCATCCTGAAAAATGGACCTTTGGAAGACGTTCAGACAGGCCATCAAGCTGAGAGTCAGACACCTTGCCGTTGATCATTCCATTATGCAGATACTGGTCATAGGCGGAAAGGTCCAAAAAGCCGTGCCCGGAGAGGTTGAAAAGGATCACACGCTTTTCACCATTCTCGCGCGCGTCCAGGGCTTCATCGATGGCTGCACGGATGGCATGAGCGGATTCAGGTGCCGGTAAAATGCCCTCAGCACGCGCAAACTGGATCCCGGCTTCAAAAACAGCCCGCTGTTCTACCGCCACAGCTTCAATCAACCCAGCGTTATAAAGTGCACTCACAATCGGAGACATTCCATGATACCGTAGACCGCCAGCGTGGATGGGGTCGGGCAGAAAATCACTGCCCAACGTGTACATCTTGAGGATTGGCACAATCCCAGCGCTGTCACCGTAATCGAAACCATACGTGCCCCTGGTCAGGCTGGGCGTGGCGGTCGGTTCAACTGCAAGAAAGCGGGTGCGCTGACCATTCTTCAAATTCTCCCGTAAAAACGGAAACGCCAAGCCCGAGAAGTTGGAACCACCCCCCACGCAGCCAATGACCACATCCGGATATTCTCCTGCCAAATCCATCTGTTTCAATGCCTCTTCGCCAATGACTGTTTGGTGCAGCATGACGTGGTTGAGGACCGATCCGAGCCCATATTTCTTTTTCCCGTCAGATTCTGCTGCCACCTCCACGGCTTCGGAGATGGCAATACCGAGCGAGCCGGGGTGATCAAGGCGTTTTTCAAGGTAACTCCGACCGGTTTTTGTGCGCGGAGAAGGGCTGGCGAAGACCTGTGCCCCATAGGTTTCCATGATCACACGGCGATATGGCTTGCCCAGGAAGGAGGCATTGACCATGAACACTTCCAGGTCGATCCCAAACATCTGGCATGCCATTGCCAGGGCACTTCCCCATTGTCCCGCACCGGTTTCAGTGGTCATTGCATGAGTCCCACTGATCTTGTTGAAAAATGCCTGCGGAATGGCGGAATTCAGCTAATGCGAACCGGCTGGAGATTCCCCCTCAAATTTAAAGTAAATATGCGCTGGAGTATTGAGTTCTTTTTCAAGCCTGTGGGCACGGATAAGCGAAGTTGGGCGATAGAGCCTGTAGATCTCGCGCACTTCTTCAGGAATGGGCACAAAACGCTCAGTGGTTACCTCTTGTTCGATCAACGGGACCGGGAA
The DNA here is from genome assembly GCA_002306055.1 of Anaerolineaceae bacterium UBA1363. Classification (GTDB taxonomy): domain Bacteria; phylum Chloroflexota; class Anaerolineae; order Anaerolineales; family Anaerolineaceae; genus Mesolinea. Next base: position 35,604 of record DBRR01000020.1, on the reverse strand, counting down.
AAGGACTTCAAGCGCATCTTTCGTTATCAATTCTTTCGTTATAGGGTTGAATACAGGAGTCGGTGCAACGGGACTATCGGCGTTCATGTTGTACCAAAAGCGCGGGATATCACTTTCGTGCAATAGAAATCGGGTCTGATCTTGGTCTTTCATGGCAATTCTCCTCGGTTGTTGGTTTTAAATCAAACACATCCATCCACTGGGGACGAACGTGTCAACAATCCGCGGTGCCACCCCGGTTAAACCAGCTTGTTTAATCAAAAAATTCCTGGTGATGCACACAAGGAATAAGCCAGCTTCACTCTTTTTGAGTACGGCAATAAAATCGCGATACCCTTTACCCAGATAACGGTGGCATCTCCGGCACAGGTTACTTGCCTGGTGGTGTTCACCCTGCAACTCAGAGGTCCATTCAACGCACTCGTGTGGGCAGGTTCTCAGCCGCTCCTGCTCTCTGTGCCACCGTCTTTACGCCTACTAGTCCTCGTCAAGGTCTTTCAATGATCAATTGGATGCAATTATAGACAGAAATGGATGGGGGTCAAGTGCCAATCTCGCGTGTTTTGCGTGTTTCATTTTTGTAATGGGAACCTTGTTGATTTACCCATTGAAATCGAAATCGAGCACTCCTGTAATATAATCCTGCCGATGAAGAAAGCACGCGCATGGAGCAGTAGCCTCCCCGGAGAAGCCTTGCTGTTATTGACCGCTATCGTCTGGGGCACCGGGTTTGTGGCGCAGCGCAAAGCGATGGAAGTCATGCAGCCCTTCGCTTTCATTGCGCTTCGCTTCTTCCTGGGCTGCCTGGTTTTGCTGCCAGCCTTAATATTAAGGAAGGCGGGCAAAAGGCCCAACACAACTTTTGATTGGAAGCGGTTTTTGAGGGGCTTGGTCTTCCCCAGTGTGATCACGGGATTGTTTTTGTTTGCTGGCACAAGTGTGCAGCAGCTTGGAATCATGACTACCAGCGCTTCCAAAGCGGGCTTCCTGACCTCACTCTACCTGGTGCTTGTGCCTGTATTCGGCTTATTCCTGGGTAAAAAGGCTAACCTCTGGGTTTGGATAGGGGTCGCTTTAGCTGTGATCGGAGTCTGGTTTTTATCCGTAAACCTGGAGATGACCATTCAAAGGGGAGATGTCCTGCTGATCATTGGGGCTTTTTTCTGGGCGCTGCAAATCCTTGCGCTGGATTATTTCACTTCCAAATTGGACGCCCTTGAGCTGGCTTTCGGTCAGTTTCTAACTGCCGCAGTCCTTGGATTGGTAGTAAACCTTACCACAGAAAGTGGATTATTTGCGTTTGATCCCTCGGCTTTGTTACCCCTTTTGTATTCCGGGGTTGTCGCGGTCGGGATCGGCTTCACCCTGCAGGTTTTTGGTCAAAGCAAGGTCGATCCAGCGCTGGCATCCTTGATTTTAAGCCTCGAGGCTGTCTTTGCCCTGCTGGGCGGGATGATTTTCTTGGGGGAGAGGTTAAGCGGCAGAGAGTGGTTGGGATGTGCTGTGATGATGGCTGCGGTAATCCTTGTGCAGCTAAAGGGTCAACAACACAAATCCGAAGTGGAAAGTCAATAACTTTCTTGGGAATTGTTGCAATTATTCCACAGGCGTAATCGCGATAACATATCGCGTTTGGGTCCAATAATCAGCTTTAGGATCCGTGATTTCATCCAAAGCCGCCCTGCCGCAGAAGTAGATTAGTAATGCCTCCGGGTTCAGTTCCGCGAATCCGCTCTCAGGATAAGCGCTCGCAAGATATGGCACTAAATCCATAGTGTGATGTGAAAGCTCTTCCACCTGCCCGGAAGGGATCCTCACAGCCGCGGAGACCTGACCCTGCCGCACAGATTTTTGACTGTAGACTTCCACAGCGCTGCCCAAAAGGCACTCATCCAGTTTCGCTTCCATGGTCTTGAGTGGCTGCACTTCATTAAGGTTATCGGTTTCCAGAAAGTACTGCAGGTCGGTGGCGGGTGAGCGTTCCAGCCAGAAGTCCCAGCCTGAGTGGATCCACAAACCTTCGTAACCCAGGTGCTCCCATGCAACCGCGAGCTCCTTCCCAATGCCAAACGCTCCATCCTCGAAAACTCCCGGATACCAGGGGATGATTTCGATGGGCAGGATATCCACCTTTTTATCCACCGGACAGCGCATGCTAAACGTGAAACCGACCTTTTCATCCAGCAGATCCATCCCGTCGAAGGCCATCCACTGCTCACGTTCCTGCTTTGGTGCCTCCCCTAAAAGTTGTTTATCAACCACAAATGGGATTGAATTCACCAGGCTGGTATCATACATTGGCTGGGTACGCATAGCCGAACCTGAATCAGGATCAAACATGGTGAACCGGATCATTTTTATTAGTACAAAAGCAGCCATCAGCGAGAAAATGATCCCAATGACCAGAAATATTGGATTAGCTCGCCTTTTCATAATGGCCAAACAAGTCCTAATCTTGATTGCGCCTGGTGATAATTACCCCGGAGAAATACACGAAGAAAGCTGCAACGGCAATTATCCCAAAGACGAGACCCGCTGTTGAGTAAACTGTTGGGTTTCCACCAGGACCCACGGTAGGCGGCAAGGAAGGAGGAGAGGTGGGTGGGAGTTCGGTCACATTTGGTACGACCGTTGTCGTCGGAGGCACGGGTGCTGTAGCTGTTTGGGTTGGAGTAAATGTAAGTGTGACGGTCAATGTAGACGTCGGCATGCCAGTTTCGGTAACCTCGGGGGTTTCAGTGCCTTCAAATGGCACAATGGTAGGTGTGGTTGTGACTAATGTGGGAGAAATGGTTTTAGTAACCTCCAACGTGGAAGTGGAAGTGGCTTGAATTGTTTCGGTAACCTTGGTTGGGTAGGTGGCTGTGTTGGTCACAGTTGCGGTCGGAGATGGCGGAATCGTGGCCGTGAAAGTGGCTGTCGGGCGATTCGTGGGAGTGCTGCTGGGGATCCAGCCTCCATGCATCACATTGCCAGAGAAGGTATCTGAATCGGTTTTGCTTAAAAGACTTTCCATGGAGCTTCCTTGCTGCAGGGAGGCTTTTACAGTCCTGAATGATCGCCAGGTAAATGGAATCAACAGACCGATCAATAGTGCCAACAGCGCAAGCAGGATCAATGTCTTTCTCTTCTTTTTATCTTCCATCATCACCTCATTGTGCCCACAGCTCTTGTAGCAGAGCTAATCTCACAATGGATATGCAAGTACTGTGCCTATAAGCGAAATAATGCCAGCTAAACCCGTACAGAAAAGGTAAAATGCATGTTAAAATTTAGTCACCGGCTGAAAGGAGTGCCCAATGGCTCAACCAATGACCCCTGAAAAGCGTGTGAGCAAAGCACGTGCGTTGATTAAAAAGGCTCATGAGATCCCCGTGCCAAATTCAGTAGGTTGGGAGTTTTTCAGCTACACAGCCCAGGTAAAGGACACGCTCAAGCAGGCTTTTGAGCTCGTGAAACTCATCAACCACTCCCCCTCCACACCAGATGAAGTTAAAGCGGATGCCCGCGCAGTGATTGAAGAAATCGCGGTCGCTGAAAAAGAAATTCTCAAATCTTCAAAAAAGACTTAGTCAGCGCCCGTTCACCCCTTGAAATAAACGACGCTATCCTGGGGAAGTACGATTTTCCCGTCAATCGCATATTTATCGAAAAGCTCACCGAGTTCTGTCAGGTATGCGTCAAATTCTGGATCCGTTTCAATCAAAGAGTATGAGGCAGATAAAGCGCGATTGATAAAGGTCTGGCGATCATAGCTTAATGGGTTGGGGAAGCGCCGCTCCTGAAGAGCGCCATCAAAAAAAGCGCGTTTGAGCTTATCCTCTTCGTCTTTTCCGCCACTGAATCCTTTGAAATTGGGACAATACTTTTTAAAGATACGTTCTCGTCCAAGGTTTATTTCCGCTGAGAGCTCTGCCTTGTTCCACGCCAGCACTACCGGCGCTCCGGGCAGCAGAATGCGCTCACATTCCAATTTGAAGCGCTCCGCATCAAACCAGTGGAATGCCGCTGCCGCAGTCACCAGGTGAAAACTATGATCGGGCAAGCCTGTCTGCTCGGCTGTGCCGATGACTGACACAAAATTCGGGTTATCACCGAGCAGTTCCTCAGCTTTGGCGCGCATATCCGCGTTCGGCTCCACAGCGTAAACCTTCGCCCCCAGCCCGAGCAATTGGCGCGTGAAGATACCCGTCCCCGAGCCAATATCCGCGACCAGTGAACCTTTGCCAATCTGCCAGTTCTGAGCAATAAAGTCAATCATTGCCTGAGCGTAACTGGGACGGGCTTTTTGGTAGACTTCGGCTTTGCCGCTGAATTTTTGCGTGTTATCCATGTTTCTCCTTAATAGTTTGCTGCATTTTTCCACAAATCGTTGCTCAAAAAAGCGAGTGCAGCCTGCTCAGACCGGAAAAGGGCAAACGTCGCAAATGGCGCGGTGCAAAGTTGCTGCCCCGATGCCGTGGGCAAGGGAAGCTCCATCCCCACCTCGACTGCGCTTTGAACAAGTGAGCTCTCGCCGCTGGCAGAGTTAGCTTTTTCCCAGACCAGCAGAAAAAACATCCCCTGAGTTGATTGCAACTGGCACAGGCCAATACCCGGCTGAATTAGCTTACAGCACATTTCTTCAACACGGAGGTCATAACGGTTGATCAGTACGGAACGTGCCAACTCCGGCAGGTCCTGCGGGCGGAATAAACCACAGCGCTTGTAAATGTCCAAAATGACATCGCTTTTGGCGTCGATATAGGCACTGATGTCATCCGGAAATTGCCTGGCTGCGGCTATTTTTACCTGAGCATACGCCTCCCGATCCTGCGGATGGCTGCGCAGCCAATCGCGAAAAGTGAGGTGCCGCCGGAGCTCATCCGCATCCGCTGAGAGCACGTAGAGGTTGTGGCGCATGAGTTGGGGTTTATCTTGATACTTGAAGGCTTCACGCCCGGTTATACCGAGGTCGCCAATGTGGAAATATCCATTTGCTTCCAGCAAGGATCTAACTGCCTCAAAGTCCGCTCCATTTTGAAGGACAATGTCGATATCAAGGATTGGTTTTGCCGCTAGGCCAGGCACTGACGTGCTGCCAACATGCTCAACACGCACCTCCTGCCCGGAGAGGATGCCCAGCAGATATTGCCGCACTTCCTCAAAGCGAGCCTGCCAGTTTGGGTCATAGGGCACGACCTCCACCCGCTTGGTCTTGAGGGCGCCAAGTGTTTTTTCGGGTTTTTCTTCATCCGTCAGTGCCATATGCGTTCATTATACTGATACAAACGCAGTCCGGCGGGAATAATAGATTTCGTTTTGCAAATTATCGGATTTTTCTTTTCTGCGGCTTTTTGCCTTTGGGGTTATCAAGGAAAGAATAGATTTACTAACGATAAAGGATTCTCATGGGTTCAAGTTCAAGGATCATCCCTACTGACCACCTTTCAGTTTGCTGAAAGACTGGCGTTAGGTAATTTCCGCCGTCCGCGATCTGATTATACGAAGTTTACCCGAAGGATACCAGGAGGCGATCAACTGGAGGATGCCCAGTTACGAAGTACCCAGGAAACTTACCCTGACACCTACAACAAAAAGCCGCTCTATCACATGTCTGTTTACCAATGTCCGGTAGATTACAAGAAATTGATGGCCTCTTTCGATGCGGTGGGCGTCAAACCTGAGATGGGCAAAGCCTGTAGGCGATTCAACCAATTGGAGCAGTAATCTTCGGGAACAATCTCCCGCCTGATAGCGAAAACGTCTGTCTAGGCGTTCATCCGGACGAGCGAGATGATTCAAAGCAAGAAGCCGTAGCACTGAATCAACAAGATTGTGAGATATTCTAATTATTGATCTTGTGAACTTAATAGTTTGAGGCTGCCCTTGTTTCCATGGACAGCCTCTCTGGTTTCATTTGTGGATTGCAGGGCGAGGAAGTGATATTTTGGAGCTCCTACAATCCACGTTGATCGATTGACGGGGTTATTTGTAAACCCCCGGGATAAACTGATAGAACATCTGAATATTCAAATAATACGGCTCGGACATAGATTGAACCGTAAGGGAGGGGAAGTTTTGATTTTGAGATGTTGTGTCCATGTAGCCAATGGTGTTCATCGCTACAACTCGGTACGCAACCTTTGTCCCGTTAAAGTTGGTGTCTGTAAAGCTGCGTGCGCCATGAGTATTGGACTGATCCAATGGCGAAGGACTGCTACCCACACTGACCCAGGTGATACCATCGCTTGTAGCTTGAATATCAAATCCGGTCTCGGTGATCGAGTTATCTTGCCAGACAAGGGTAAGAGAATTCCCATTGATCGTATGCAGCAAACCATTAGGCGCAATTGGCGGCATAGCCACAATGTTAGGTCGCATCATGTCCATCTCTTCGTGAGAAAGGATGTGACAGTGATACATATATTCCCAGCCGAAGTTGACCAGGCTGTTTACAATTGGGTCGACCGGATTACCTCGCGGGTCCGTTGGGTTGAACATTGAAGTGTCACCAATTGGCATCATAGGGTCCAAGGGACGGATCGAATTCGGTATTTCAAAGGGAAAAATCGGTATGATCGGTCGGATGGCAACATACGTGTCTTCCAACGGGCTCACTCGAATTGTTTCCTTCCAACCTAACTCTGTCGGATCAGGTGGAATAATTATGTTATCCCAGGTTACCCGGTTCAACAACTGTACGTCATAAAGGTGGAAGTGAATCGGGTGTGTATCGACCCCGTTATGGGTAATTTTCCAAATTTGGGTACCATCCGTACCTACGGAGATGGGGGTGAGATTTGTTGTGGTTGGCAAATTGGTGCCATCAAACATTTCTGTTGGCGGGTTAACGAATGGATACAGAACAACATTTTGATTTCCGGGGTTAGCTGGAACAATTTCAAGACCAAGATTCCCTTGCATTCTGCCAAAGGGCTCTGTGTTGGTTGCATTCATTTCGTCATGAATAGCTTTTGGTTCAATTTTCACACCAATTTGGCTGCCTATCAGGGTGTCAAACTTGAAGGAATCACCACCTTGATCGGAGATGCGCGCATAACCATCGCAGCGAGCACTTGGGTTGACCTGGCTATTGCACCAACCGCCAGTTGTAAAGTCAGTCGCATACGAACCATTGTATGGTGCCTGACCGACAATAATGGGGCTCTGACCGGATTCAAATACACCTGAGCCATCTGCTTTATGCAGGAAGGCAGACCGTAGCCTGTTGAAATCATATGCAAGGGTCGGTGTGGTTGCATTGACCTTGACTTGCATGATTGTGCGGGTGTTGGGGCCGTAACCTGGCATAACCAAAGCGGCTGAGTTAGGATACATATCCGGCATCCCAGTGTAATAGTCGTACGTCGTGATACGGGCAGGGAATGCTGCAGGAGCATCATTGTACAGAATCAACGTCTGACCAGCGTACTGTGAAAAGTCCACAACTACGTCAGCACGTTCCGCGGGTCCAAGCAAGACCGAATGCAGGTCAACATTTCCAACGTCGAAGCGGGTTGCGTCAGTGATCCAGGTGATATGCTGGTTAGGGACAATCACGGGCTCAGGCAGGAATCCGCTTTCATTACCAATCTGGATCCAATCGGGACCAGCCGGACTGAGAGTCAGGTCGGGGGTGGGGAAAACGACCGGGTCCAGTTGTGCGGCAGCCACTTCCAATGGATTAAGGGCGACTTCGGTCGCACCCAGCACCGGATCAGCGGTCGTGGGGTCACCTACATACCACTGGAGATTCCAGAAGCGGTCATTGGCAGCATTTAGAATGCGGAAACGGTAAGCTGTAGGGTCGACTGTCAGGGTCGGATAAGCGGTGCCATTCACCAGCGGGGTGTCGTTGAACTCTTCCATACCAGCGGAGTTATTAGGTGTTCCCGGGATAATTTGCGGCTCGCAGTAAGGATCGGTATCATATTGCCACGTTGAGGGAACATCCAGGTCGCAGGGAGTTACAAGGGGAATGCCCCAATCATCCCCAGTGTGCCTGATGCCATCGGCACCTTCCGGGTCCAAACCATAATAGGGGTTTGAGATTGCTGGATACACTGGGTCAGCAGGCGGCCAGAACCATGGACCGTAAAACCAGCGTCCGTAGGAGCTCATACCTGAAGGATCAGCCGGATTTTCAGCTGGCATGTACACATGCTCATACCAGAGATCTCCTTCAGAACCCCAGCGGGTGTAATCCCAGGTTGGGTCGAGCTCAGCCATCTGTGCAGGCGAAGAAACAAAGGTTTTGTCCTGAACCACAAGCGGAATTTCATGTTGTCCACTGGGCAGCAAGCCAGAGTCGATCAGAGCTGTCTCGGTCTCATCACGGATGATATATCCGGCTGCTTCACCAGCGTAAACGTTCAGGCGGGTGATGCCCCAGGTATGATCGTGATAGAACATGAAGCGGGCGCTTTGTTGGTTGGTGTAGTAGAAAGTCATACACCCGTCATCAGGCGCAGAACAATCAGGGACGCCAGCAGGTCGGTCAAGGCCGACCATATCAGGTACCTGGCGGACAGCAACACCTTCTGGCCAACTGGTCATTTCATCAGCAGGGGTGATCCATTGATGGGGGGTTCCATCCGAAATCCATGGAGAAATGCCGCCGTGAAGATGAAGGGTTGCCCGGGTTTGAGCAAAACACATCATGCGGTCCATCATGCTCAGATTCGCTTCACCACAGAGCGGGTTACGAACTTCATCAAGCACAGAACCTTGATCCACTGGCTGCATCATCTCCATCGGCCCCATACCAGAACCCATAAAGGTAGTGTCAACAGGAAGGAATAGATCGCCTTCAAGACCCGTTGGCAATAGGTTATAGAAAACGATTCGAACGGGACGATCCTTATTAGCCTGAATGATCGGACCCAAATAGTGAGGCTGACTTACTGCAATCGCTTGAGTACCATCAGGCATCATTGCCGGCGTTGTGGTCCCATCCAGTAAGTGATTTACCAAGGGAATGCTCTCGCTCCATGAGGCATTTGCTGTTGTTTCAAGCTGAACATATTCGCGCAATAGCGTTCCCTCTGCAGGGAGCGAAGAGTTCAATTGCTCACGATGCTGCACAAGCGCAATGACGTAGTAATCAGCACCGGGGAAAGTGGTTGTGTCGGGGACTCCCAGCGGAACATACTGACCGAGATTATTTGTGGCTGCTGCACAGTCGCCAGCAACTGACGGATCACACATCAGGGGAAGTTCGTCCTGAAATTTCTTTATCCCCGTGCCGGTTACATAACCGGAGCCAGGGTTGGTGAGGTTGATGGCAGAGACTGCCCCTACATCAATCACAGCTTCGGCGGTTGCTTGTGTGCCGCCGCCCAAAGTGTCGGTAATCGTGACTGTAGGAACACTGGTGTAACCCGCTCCATAGGTATTCACTACAATCGATTGGATGTCAATCGTAGAGGTCACATTTGCATCATCTAAAACGTTTACTTTTTGCTGATTTTGTAGTTGTCCTGCTCCAGGGTTCAGGAAACTTTCTTGCCTGGCTTCCTGGGCGGCATTAAATTGCCTGCGATTTAATGGGTTAAATAAGGTACCATCCCGGATTACAACAGTAGGAGCTCTGGAATAGCCTGATCCGGGGTTGTCAATGACCACGCCTGTGATCACACCGGTTACAGTATCCCAGGTTACATGACCTTTAGCTTGAACACCGTCAACACCGTCAGGATAATCGAAATCGACTGTAGGCAGGGTATAACCACTACCGCCATCGATGAGCGTGAGGCTATTGACACCGCCGTAAGCGGTCGCTGTTGCGTCCGTCGTCGCTCCACCACCGGTGATGGCTACAGTAGGCTGAACGTAATTCGCACCTGGATTGGTGACATTGATAGCCACGACGGTATTGGAGGAGGTGACCACTGCGGTCGCAGCAGCACCATCTCCAGCACCAGTAAAGCTAACTGTGGCTGAGGTGTAATTGCTACCGGGATTAGTGATGGTAATGCCGGTGATTGCTCCACCGGCGCCAACCGTGGCGGTCGCTGCCGCACCAGTACCATCGCCGCTGATTGTGACAGCAACGTCAGGCATGGTCAGTGCGCTTAGGCCCCAGTTAGGGTATGGACCAAAATAGTGGGGAACGACGCTTTCATCCACTGGCGAAGCTGGATAGGGCACTGGGGTCGCGTCGACATTAACTGTCAGGCCTCCTGAAAGTAAGGAAACCACCAACAGTATAAAGACCGTTGTGCTGAGAATTTTGTGCTTATACATAATCTACTCCTATATTTATTTTTCATTTGGGTATGGCAGCCAGAAACGGATCCAACTGCCCAGATAGAAAACTTGATCAATACAATCTTGCCTAAACTGATTTTTTAAGGTCACACGTGAAGTCATAAAACCTTTTCACTTTTTACGAATTGTTGCCAACATAGTTAATAAAAATGAACTTTGCATTCATACTTACCTCCATAAGTAGTATAGGAAATTAAAACCCTGGTGCCGTGAGAATTGTTTGGACTTAATAAGAAAAAATTGGCAGAATCGCCCAAATTATGATGTCACTCCACTCAGAAAATGCAAATGTTCAGTGATTTTTGTACTTATTTGCAAATACAGGAAGATCCGGCGCCTTGAGCTGTTTTGTGGATAATGCCATGAAACCATGAATGCTCAAAAAGCACTTCGTCATTAAGAAAAGATGATTTATGAAAATCTCAGCACAGGAACACGTCGGATCCAGCCTTTGAACAACTTGTAATTTCCAGGAAATTGACGTTGAGTAAATTTAATGAATGCAAATGATTGTAAACATTTTCGAACGTCACGAAGTCTCCTTATTAATTATCCTTTATAAGGAACCGGTGATAGGAGCTGTCATGAAAAGCAAAAAATCCATACTGATAATCGAAGACGATCCGCCCTTAAAACAAACCCTTGCTTTGATGTTCCGACAAGAAGGTTACACGGTTGTCAGTACATCCCTGAATCTCAACCCGTTGGTCATTTTGGATGGTTATCCTTTTGATCTAATCGTTTTGGACTTGAATCAAAACTGTGATAATTGTTTATCTCTCTTTTTTAAGATCAAAAGAAACCATCCGCTCTTGACAATCATCTTACTCTCAACCAATTCTGAAACTGAATTTTTGCCCTGTTTTGAAGAAGAAAAAGCCTGGATGATCATCCGAAAGCCATTCGAACCCTGTTTCCTGATAAAAAGTGTTCGCGCGATTACAGGCACCACCCTAATGCCCGATTCGTTTCCGCTTGAAATGGGTAATTAGCCTTCTCTACTCTTTACCCAACCAAGCGATAGCCGACATCACGTACAGTGATCAGGTGCTGCGGGTCTGAGATATCTGTTTCAATTGCTTTTCTGATTTTATGAATATGCCAACGGGTGATATCCCTGGCTTCAGCTCTCGAACAATTGTATCCCTGGGATTCTTTTACAAGGTCTTCAAATGAAACTGAATTAGGCGAATGGCGCATAAGCGTAACCAGGTAATCAAATGAGGAGGAAGATAAGGCGATTACATTGTTGTCAATCGTAAGATGACGCGTATGCAAGTCCGCCTTGATGGCCCCACAAGTAAGAAAGCGTCCTGTGTTTGGGTCCGTTGACTCCGGTACTGCTGAAACAGGCTGTAAGGCTTGAGTAGGCACCAATCCCAATTCAGCTAACAAACCCTGTACCTGCGAAATGATCTCTTTCTGCCTGTGTGGTTCTTTGTTCTCTTCCAATACCTGGTTGACACGGTCGAGAAGGGCTGGCGGGTCAATAGGTTTCAAAAGAAAATCTCGTGCTCCTCCACGCACCGCCTGCATGGCAGCTTCCAACGTAGCATGAGCGGTCAGGATTATTACCGGAAGGTCGGGATCTATCTGGTGGATCTCTGGAAGTAGATCGATCCCCATTGCGTCAGGAAGTTTAATATCGAGAAAGAGCAGTGAATGGGTGTCTTCCCGCAGCTTCTGCAACCCTTCATGCCCTGTTCCTGCCATGACAGGTATATAGCCTGACCTTTTAAGAATTGCCGCAAGCGTTTGCCGTAAAGCGGGTTCGTCATCGATGATTAAAATTCTATCCATCCAGATACCTCTTGTTCACTTTGATGAAGATGTCGAAGGCAACCAAACGGCAAATTCCGCACCTTGGTCATAATTTTGAGCAGTCAGCCGTCCATGGTGTCTTTGAATGATTTCGTAACTGATCGCTAATCCTAGCCCTGCCCCTTTTGCTTTGGTAGTTTGGAATGGCTCAAACATTCGTTTTAAGTATTCAACTGATATTCCTGGACCAGTATCGCGCACCAATACCCCTATTTCATAGCTTTCAGGATTTCCTTGCACAAAGACCAGTTCCAATTGACCGCCATCAGGCTGCATGGCTTCAATTCCATTGGTACAAATATTTATGAACACTTGCTTGATCTGGTCCTTATCGCCAATGGTCACCCATTGTCCATCCGGTGGTGGATCCATGACCCATTTCACTTTTCCCTCTTCCAATTGACCTGCTAACAGACCCCGGACTTCAGATACCACGGAAATCAGGTTGAAACTCGCATCTGTCCCTAACGTTGGAGGACGATAAATTTCCTTAAGTTGACCAACCAGCCTGGCAATACGTTTCGTTTCAGTAGTGGCGATTTCCAGGTATTCATAATTCTGTTCTTGTGGGTCAATATCAGCCTGGATAAGGTAGAGACTGTTTTTGATCGTCTGAAGCGGATTATTGATCTCATGTGTGATCGTCGCCAACATCCGACCCAAAGCAGCCAGCTTTTCGGATTGTACAAGCTGATCACGCATGATCGAGTCTTCCGCGATCAGGTTTCCCAAATCCTTGTTAAGCTGATTCAACTCTTTTTCTTTTCGCTTAAATTCAGTTTGGTCTCGCAAACTGGCAAAAAATTCCGTGAATTCTCCCTCTTCATTCCTGAAGACAATCGCGTTAAATGTCACCGGGGTAATTTGCCCCAAGTGATTAATTAAATCCAGCTCATAATCACGGATGCTACCTTCTTTAAATACAATATCGAATCCTTTCGAGGCTTTCTCTTTGTCTGTGAATAAATCTAAAAAATCTGTGCCGATCAACTCATCGCGAGTGAGGTTGGTGACTGTAATTGCAGTCTCATTAACATCGGAGATCTTGCCAGATTTTTTGACAGTCATCAAGGCATCCATGTTGATTTCTATCAACCCGCGATTGTATTCATTCATCCGGACAAGGTTTTTTTGCGCTTGCTTGATATTGGTGATGTCGATTCCTACTTCAAGGATCATTGGGGTGTCATCCATCATGTAAGGAAAATCATAGACATCATAGATCCTGCCATCGGGAGCTTCCCATTCCCAACAATGGGAAGTTTTGGTTTCCAATGATTTTAAGGACTCGCAAGCTTCGCTGGGTTTGTTTCTGTTAAACAAACATTGATCGCAGGTCGTTCCTGCAGGGTCACCGAAATGTTCACGAAAATAACGGTTTGTTCTGACGATCTCATGGTTTTGCGACAGCACAACCAGGTATGCCGGTAGTAAATCAACCAGGATTTCGAATTGCTTCCGCTCTCTTGCCAAAGAAGTTTGCTCAGAGGCTATTCTCCGCTCAATATTCTGCTGCGTGATCCGGTTAGCTTCGTAAAGTTCTTCAGTCCGTTCACTCACAAGACTTTCAAGCTGACTATTAGCTAACTGTAGTGCTTGTTTGGCCTCAACCTGGTCGGTGATATCTATTGTATAAATGCGCAGGTGCTGGATTTCCGGCAGGTAGAGAAGGGTTTGCCTGAACCAAGCGTTTTCAATCTGAATATCACGGCTTTTTTGTTGACTGAATCCATTTTTTAGCCCAGAAAGATAGGGGGTTATATCTTGTAGTAAAGAGTTTGAGCAATCTTTTTTCCTTGAATCCAGGCAGCTCTTCTTGGCAGGTTCGTTTTGATAAATTATCTGACCCTCTGAATCGATTTCAATCACCGGGTGGGGATTATTTTCCGGGAAAGATGCCAGCCATTCCTGGTGTAAAGCAGCTCGCCTGTCTTCGGTAATGTCGTAAAAAATAACGCCAAATTTGTGATCGGCAAATTTATAGGCAAATACTTGGTAATATCGATCGAAAGCGGAATGGGCTTCAAATCTTTCCGAAACGCCACTTCGAACTACTTCGCTAAACCGCTCCAGCCAAATGGGGTTGTCTTCTGGCACACATTCGTTGTGCATCCTCCCAATAACTTCTTGTTTTGAGAGCCCACTCAGCCTTTCAAAGGCAGGGTTGACATCCAGATACTTATAGTCAATCGCTTTGCCAGCTGAATCGTAGATCAACTCATGCAAGCCACATCCTTCCGCCATACCGGAGAAAAGGCTTCGGTAGTTCTCTTGATTTTCTGCGTCTGTTAAGAGGGAGGCGTTTTTGAGTGGTTTAAGATCGATCGTCATACTATTTTCCTAATTCTTGATCTGATTGTTTAAGAGAACCTAACGCTTGTCAACAAAAAAAAGACGATAATTTTTATTCCCTGACGGAGGAAGGTCTTGAATAAGAAGCAACTCTTTTGAAGATACAGACCCTCTCGAGTCGAAGGATAATTGAAGATTATGAGCGGCTAGTTTTTCACCTCTATAGGCATTGTCGCCACCTTACCGATGGGTTCATGAACAGAGCGAACCTTCGCTGCCAGGTCGAGATCGCGGAAAACTGTTTTTCATTCACTTCACCAAAGGCGATAATCCCGGATTGACCCATTTGAGCGGCGTAGGGGTTTCCTTGCGCTTTTTACCGGTGACGACGATCTTAATTGGTGGGGTTTACTTTTTATCCAGATCTCAACTAAGGTTGAGTGAAAACAGGCGCTCAATGCGCCATACAAAAAGTCGTATGGGAAGAATTCGCCTTCTTCTGACCTGATTTTTACAGTAGCCCGGTCACCTTCGGGCCTTGAAACGTTTAGTGTGTATGAAACTTTGGCCTTCAGCATCTCGCTCCTTGTTGATAAAATTGTCTCAATGGTAATTATACAGTACGGCAGAGGCATGATTCAAAGACATACAAGGAGCTTTTAAAATACTTATTTTTTTTCTTTGATTGAAATTCTAACGCCCAATCCTCGGTGTTGTAATCTCATATCCGCAAATCTGAGGAAAAATATTAAATCTTTTCAACCACCCAAAAATGGGAGAGCCCAAGCCGCTGCAAGGGGGTTTTCTCGAGTGTTTGAAGGAAGCCGCGCAGGAATTTCCCAAACGCGGGGTGGCGCTCGATGATGTTATCGTAAGCACCAAAAATCGTACGGCGTTCGACAAACTTCACCGGCAAGCCGGCAAATAGCTTCGCCAGGTCCGCCCGGGTATAGACCTCCACATGCGGCGCGAGCTTATCGCGCAGTTTGCGAGGGAGCCAGTTGATCAGAGGGGTATTGCCGAAGTGGTATTTCCCCTTCCAATAATGCCCATGGGTCTCAAAAGGGTAGCCACGGTTGGGGCAGAAGAGCACGATCCGTCCGCCAGGTTTGAGCACCCGCACCATCTCCTGGATCGCCATGGCATCATCCTGCACATGCTCCAACACCTCATGACTGAAAACCAGCTCCATGCTTTCGGACTGATACGGCAGGTACTCGCTTGCGGCACAGAGCACGTTCGGCGTGAAGGCGCTGCTCTCCACCACGCGCGGATATTCAATATCGATACCCGTCACAAATCCGGAGACGGGTACCAAGCGCGCGAGGTAAGTTCCCACGCCACAGCCATCCACCAGCACGCTGCCCTGCAAACGTTCGCCAGCAGCATCTTTCAGCATGGCAAAGCGCCGTTCCTGCCCCGCACGCCAGACATGCGATGGCTCACCGCGCACCGCGGCTTTTTCGAGGTCCTGAGGGATGACGTGAGGCATGTCCCCTATTTTACTCGGGATATGAAAACTTTAAGCAATGGCTTGGAAATCCGATAGTCTTCAATAAGGCAGCAGAGATCAAGCACCTGTAGGGTGAGCTTGGAAGCACAGCACACCTCATTATGCAATAACCTTGGTGTGCTTCCAATCCGCCATCTAAGATTCGCAATCGACGAGCCTTACCACCCATAACACCATCAGCGGCGGATTGAGGGCACGATAGACTTAATCGACACAAAGTAAAGATTGCCCTCAATCCCGCCCGAATAACTCTTACCACGAACTGTTCTGCTTAAGGTTTGGCGTGGTGTAAATTCTTCGCTGCCACAAAGCTTAATCCATGCTCCGTCAAGGCTTTGGCAGTTCGGTTGCACGCATCCACCTTATCCAGATAATTGATCAAAAGATTGTCCCAATCGCCACTGTGGATCACTTCGTCCTTATCTCTGAAATAATCCAACAGATCGGATGGATGGGCGCGGGCTGCGTCCACCTCGGGCTCACCCCCTTCATGTTTTGCTGCAATATTGAGTACATGGTCGGCTATTTGGATCAACTCGTCACGCCGATTGTAAGGTTGGATCACGATGCTCTTTTGGGTCTCGGTAATGTGATGTTCAAAGCGAATAACCTTTTCAAAACCCAGTGCCTTGCGAAAATCTGCGGTCAATTCCATCGTTTGGTTGTTAATGGAATTTGACCAATTAAAGCCAATTAACGGGGAGGAACCATCTTCGCGCGCAAACAGCTTAGCCATCATCATGATCCACAGGGCATGATAAGGGTTATCCGAACCAAAAAACACTGAGATTTTGAATTGAATATCGACGCCCAGTTTATAGAGCATAAAGCCTATCAGAATGGTGCCGGCATTGAAATTAAGCACATGCTGAACGCCATAGTTGGTATAGTAGTACAGGAATTCATCCAGCCACATCAGCGCGTGTTCGTTAGGCTGACCAATCCCACCAAAATAGCCTGTAATTGTGGCTGGACCTCCCAGGTGCGGATTGGAACCATCGCTGCCTTTGGTATCCAGCGTCTCGACGAAGGATGCCCCAATGATGTCCATGGCAGCTACAATCGCGGGAAGATCTCCATCTGTTTCCGACTCCTTCATTTTCCTGACAGCAATAAACCGACCGGGAACAAGCGATTTTTGGGCGATGGCTTGTTCTGCCATCACTCGTACCCATGGGAAGTACTGCAGCGCAGAAACTTCCAGGGTGACGGCGTATGCATCATTGAATTGTATTTCGTGGGCTTTTTCACCCAAAACCTGAAGGCGGTAATCCGCTTCCGAGATAAAGGCCCCTTTATCCCGCTGTTCCATGAGCCACTTTAAGTCATCACCGGCTGAAGGGGACTTCTTTGTGACTAAGTCGAGCAAATTCTCCAGGCGGCGTGACTGAACATGCTTACGATTGATTTCTTCCGGAGTGCCATATTTGGCAACCACGGATAAGAATTTTTGCATCACCTCGCTATTTGGGTCGAGCAGGACGTGATTAACTTCGTCCAGGTAAGCTTTTGGGATTTCCAAGCGGTTTTGTATGTCCGTCATTTCTTCACCTTTCACAGCATCTTGATAAGCTCTTCAAATTGATCGTCTGGCATTCCGAACCAATTCTCAGGCGCAGGGAAAGTTTTGTCAGTTACTTCCTTCACGTAAAGTTCCAGACCTTCTCGAATCACCTTGCCAGCATCAGCAAATACCTTCGCCATACGAGGTTTGAATTTTGGATAAAGCCCAAAAGCATCATGATAGATCAACAGCTGTCCATGAGCGTATGGACCCGAACCTAACGACATGATCAGGCAGTCGTTCGAGCGTTCGGTGATCAACTGGCACACGCGATCCGGCACCATTTCCAAGAGGATCATGAATACACCAGCCTCTTCCAAAGCTTTGGCGTCATCCACGATTTTCTTCGCGGCTTCAGCGCTTTTCCCTTGGAGCTTAAATCCGCCCAGAGAACTGACACTTTGTGGTGTTAGACCCAGATGACCGATTACCGGGATTCCTGCGTCCACAATTCCCCTGATCCGGTCCGCCATGGAAGCGCCGCCCTCCAACTTGACCGAGTCGCAGCCAGCTTCTGCCATAAACCTGCCGGCATTAATAATGGCTGTTTCTACTGAAGGCTGGTAGGTCATGTACGGCATATCGCCGACGATCCAGGTGTTTGGTGCCCCCCGCCGAACAGCCGCTGTATGCCGGATCATGTCATCCATCGTGACCGGTAAGGTGCTGTCATATCCAAGCATGGTCATACCCAGGCTGTCACCCACCAAAATCATGTCCACCCCTGCCTGCTCCTGAAAATAGGCAGTGGGATAGTCATAACATGTGAGCCAGGTGATCGGTTTACCCTCCGAAGCTTTCTTGAAAAAACCAGAAAGTGTCAATTTCTTACGCTGTTCAGTCATATTCTCTCCTTTTTGAATTCAGGTAAGTTCCAGTATTTAATTGGATGAAGAAACACTGCATATTTTCGATGTATATGCATAATTATACAGCTTACAGTTTAGGAATCAGCTGGCCATTTGGAAAATTAGTGGCGATTGCTCAAAGAAAGATCATGCAACCTTTTTTCTGTAAATTTCTAAAATCTAACAAAAGTGAGCGGCGTTTCTTCAATTAAGGCGTCTTATCAGGTTGGTCCGGATTGGGATTGCCACTTGCACTTTCAACCTCTACCGATACCCCTCAGCCTGCAGGTTGAACAGCCGGGCGTAGGCGCCGTCGCGCGCCATCAGCTCAGCGTGGCTGCCAATTTCGTGGATTTTGCCTTCCGAGAGCACCACAATCCTATCCGCCATACGTACCGTTGAAAAACGGTGTGAAATTAAGACCGCAATGCGGCCTTCCATCAACTCGCGGAAGCGCAGGAAGATCTCGTACTCGGCTTCCGCGTCCAGCGCCGAAGTCGGCTCATCCAGAATCAGCACTTCCGCCTTGCGCATGAAGGCGCGCGAGAGGGCGATCTTCTGCCACTGACCGCCTGAAAGTTCCTGACCATGTTCCCAGCGCCTTCCTAAAATGGTATCATAACCCTGGGGCAGCTCAGCCACCACCTTATCTGCTCCTCCCCGTTCAGCCGCGTATTCAATGCGCTCCTGGTCATCCAGGTCTTCGATCTGACCAAAACCAATATTTTCCCGCACGCTGAACTGGTAGCGCACATAGTCCTGGAAGATAACCCCAAAACGTTGATGCAGGGATTTCAGATCGTATTCACGCAGGTCGACACCATCCAGCAGGATCTGCCCCTCGGTCGGGTCATACAGCCGGGTGAGCAGCTTGATCAGCGTGGTTTTTCCGGCGCCATTTAAGCCCACCAGGGCAATGCTCTCCCCGGGCGGAATGAAGAGGTTGATGTTTTGCAGCACCATTTTATCGGAACCGGGGTATTTGAAAGAAACATTCCGGAATTGGATGCCTTGTTGTATAGGCGCTGGCGCAATCTTGCCATTCTCCGGAAGAGCCAGCACCGGCTCGATCTTCAGATAATCCAGCAGGTTGTCGAGGTAGAGGTTGCTTTCATATAATCGGTTGAAGCTGTCGAGCAGTTGCTGCACAGAGCTTTGGGACTGGCGAAAGACGGAGAGGAACATGGTCATGTCGCCGAGGGTGATCGCTTTCGCCAGGGCGCGCAAGATGACCCAAATGTAGCTGCCATAATAAGCCAGGTTGCTCAGCAAGCCCCAGCCGAAGCTTGCGAAGGTGTTTTTACGGGAGATTTCAAGATCTTCCTCAAAAAAAGCTGTGAAAAGCTGACGGTAGCGCGCCAGAAGCGGCTCGCCCAGCCCAAAAAGCTTGATTTCCTTGACAGCTTCATTGCTGGTCAACAAGGTTTCAATATAGTTGAGCAGGCGCGATTCCGGGGCGCGGCGTGTGAGGGCTCTGAAAGCCATTTCTGAAAAGCGCGATCGTGAGATAAAGTTGGGGATGGCTGCCAGGATCACTACCACAGCCAACCAGGGGCTAAACCCAATTAGCAGGGCCACCAGCGAAACAAGCGTGATGGTCTGCTGCACTATCTGCAGGATGGCGTTCATGATTGCCAAAGCAGAGCTGTCCGCCCGGCGGCGAGCATTTTGCATATTGTCATAGAAGACTGGGTCTTCGAAGAATTGCAGATCAAGGCTGATAGCCTTCTTGATTATCAGCGTATTAATATGGTTCGTTAAATGGGACTGCAAAACACTATTGGAGAGGAATCGGATCGAATTCAGGATGGTGCTTAACAGCAACAGCCCAAATTCAACCGCTACATACGGCAGCACCATGCGCAAACCCACGTTGATATCCATGGACTGATTAATCGCCCCAAGAATGCTGTCTACAATCATTTTCCCCACCCAAGACTGGGCTGCCGGCAGAAGGGCGGCAATCGGCGTCAGACCAAAACTGATCAGAGCGTTGCTGCGGCTGGCGGTCCAAACCAGGCGAAACGCCTCAGGGGTGTTGCGCAGTGTCTCGAGGTTTTCACGGATGGCTCCTTTAATCCCGCCATTGGGTTTCTTTCTTTCATTTGGTGATCGGCTGAAGTTCGGAGGGGAGAAATTTTGCATATCTTGCCTTGTTTCTTATTGATTCCAGCAAAAAACCGGTTCGACACCGGTTTTTTGGTTACCCAACAGACCTCAGGGGCTTGTGGGCGTTGCAAGTTGTTGAACGGCTGTTCCCAATTCTGCCAAGGCGCGCGAGAGCGTTACTGGTCCGCCCTGTGCCACGACCGTTTGAGCTTGAGCAATCAATGCCGCAGCTGGGTCAACGTCCTTCAGCAACTCCAGGCGGCTCATAGCGCGACTCAGGTTGTGATTACTGGCATATGCCAGGGCGATTTGTTCGCGATAGACAGCTTTGCCTGCCTGGTCCAGTTCATGGGGTAGCGCCTCAGCATTGACTGCCGGAGCGATGAGCAGAGAGATCAACAGCCCGATAGCCAGACCAAGCACCAGGCCGGTTAGCAAATACCAATGGGTTTGAATCGAGGCTTTTGCTTCCATCATGGCACCCTGTCTGCATTCCACTGCAGGTAAATTTCCGCATCCATGCTGTTAAGCAAATCCCGCATCAATTTCAGGTCTTCTTCAGGATAACTGATCGCCTGGGCATACTGGATGCTGTTGCCAAGCAAGGTAATGGGGTCGCTCTCATCCAGTTTGTCCAGCTGAGTGAGCGCCTGCATGGAGTCTGGGTCGTTCTGGAATTCCTCCGCGACCATCAAAACGAGGTCGGTCTTGAAGTCTGCTCGCAGGCTTGCAAGTGGCGCGTTTCTCGGAGCAGCAGGCGGCATCATCATCCAGCCAAATGCCAGCCCTGCCCCCACCCCTACCAGGATAGCAAGAAAAAAGAAAATAAACCGTCTGGTTTTCATCCGCCTCGGTTATGCTTTCGGCATCATCGGGATTTTCACCCCGTGTTCTTTCGCAAATTTGATCGCTTCCGGATATCCAGCATCCACGTGCCGGATGACGCCCATCCCGGGGTCGCCCAGCAATACGCGCTTGAGGCGCCTGGCAGCTTCGGGGGTGCCATCGGCGACGATCACCTGCCCGGCATGCTGGCTGAAGCCGATGCCCACGCCTCCGCCATGGTGGAAACTGACCCAGGTAGCACCATTGGCCGTGTTGAGCAGGGCGTTGAGGATCGGCCAATCGCTGACAGCATCCGTGCCATCCAGCATGGATTCAGTTTCGCGGTTGGGGGAAGCCACCGAGCCGGCGTCCAGATGATCGCGCCCGATCACGATCGGAGCTTTCAATGTGCCATCAGCCACCATCTCGTTGAATGCCAAACCCGCTTTGTCGCGTTCACCGTAACCGAGCCAGCAAATGCGCGAAGGCAGCCCCTGGAAAGGCACCTGTTCCCTTGCCAGTTTCAACCAGCGGTGAAGATGCGCGTCTTCCGGGAAGAGTTCCATCAGTTTTTGGTCGGTCTTGTAGATGTCCTCGGGATCGCCCGAAAGCGCCACCCAGCGGAAAGGACCTTTGCCTTCGCAGAAAAGGGGGCGAATATACGCCGGCACGAAGCCCGGGAAGTCAAACGCATCCGTCACACCCTGGTCAAAAGCGCGCTGGCGGATGTTATTGCCATAGTCAAAGACGATCGCCCCTTGCTTTTGCATGCCCAACATCGCCTGGACGTGTTTCGCCATGGTTTTGAGCGAGAGTTCAATGTATTTCTCGGGTTCACTCTGGCGCAGCTGATAGGCTGCTGCCAGGCTCATCCCATCGGGCACATAGGAGAGCGGGTCATGCGCTGAGGTTTGGTCGGTGACCACATCCGGAATGACCCCGCGCAGCAGCAGTTCGCTATAGACGTCAGCGGCATTGCCGATCAGCCCGATGGATTTGGGGATCTGCTGCTCGAGAGCCTCTTCCACCTGGGTCATGGCATCTTCGAGATTGTCTGTAACCACATTCACGTAGCCGATATCAAGGCGTTTTTTTGCGCGCTCGGGGTCCACCTCAACGATCAAGCCCACGCCTTCGTTCATGGTGATTGCCATTGGCTGGGCGCCGCCCATGCCCCCCAGACCCGCGGTGAGCACAAATTTACCCTTCAAAGAAGGCCAGCCTTGTTGCCGGGCAAGCGATCCTAAGGTTTCGTAGGTGCCCTGCAGGATACCCTGCGTGCCAATGTAGATCCACGAGCCGGCGGTCATCTGACCATACATCATTAAGCCTTTGGCTGCCAGTTCGTCAAAATGTTCCTGGGTTGCCCAGTGGGGTACCAGGTTGGAGTTGGCGATGAGCACCCTGGGAGCATCGGTGTGCGTGCGGAAGATGCCGACTGGTTTGCCCGATTGCACCAGCAGGGTTTCGTCCTCTTCAAGATCCCGCAGCGAAGCAAGAATGGCATCAAATGCCTCCCAGGAGCGGGCAGCCTGCCCGCGACCGCCGTAGACCACCAGGCGATCCGGGTCTTCGGCAACCGCTGGATCAAGATTGTTCTGGATCATGCGATAAGCTGCTTCGATCAGCCAGTTTTTGCAGGTGAGTTGGGTGCCCGTTGGGGCGTGAATTTCTCTCGGACCGGACATTGGTGAGCCTCCTGAGTAATTTTGGCTAATTATAACAAAGCCCACCAGAAGGCGGGCTTTAGAAAATCGAGAGGAGATAACACCGTTCGAGTCGATGTGTCCGCAGATTTGTCCATTTTATTTCCTTCGGTGGTTCCTAAGGTGCTAGTTACTCAAACCGGAGTGGTGAAACTGAGGGCTTTGACTCATTAATGTTTGCTAACGGTTGGCGTTACCTCCGTTGGGGCGGGGACGGCAAAGCCGTCCAGCCAGAAAAATGCTGAGGGGTAGAAAAATGCTTGAGATGTGCGCAGACCCCCACATGTCAGGTGCGCGCTTTGTTGTCTTGCTCTTGCCTTTACACAACTTCTAAAATATCGGAATATAACTTTGGTCTTGCGTTTTGGCGTAATCGGAATTTAGTGCCGTGATTATGACCTGAACGAGCGTCAAAATCTACAAGTACATTTCCCTCAATAAGTGCCGTAACAAAATTATCAATACTAAAGCCACGTAAAATCAAAATGCGATTGTAGTGGAAGAATTCTTTATCACCATCTTTCATAACTTCTGCTTGAACATAGAATGTGTTTAAGAGTTTTGTGCCTGCCTTATGGTATAGATCATCGAATCCCCAATAAGGTTGAGGATTCAACTCGCCCAATCCGGCACGATTTTTGACGGTTTCCAGCCACTCTGTGTGTCGAATATCTACTTTGTCTGCGTCGAAAGAGATTAAGACTTTTCGATTGATTTTATCGACCACCACCATAAAGCCCCTATCACTTCTTTCAAGCGCATTTATTGTTTGGCGGAAGCTCATTTCGTTTATGGAATAATTGATACCTGCAAGTTCATGGCTCCAGCCATACTTGGGCAAGAAGACGTTGGGTACGAATTTTAAGGCTCTTGGTGATGGTTCCATGTGAAAAAGAGTGGTTAATGATGTTGTGCCTACTCTTTGACATTTCAATTCCCATTCCGCGGCATTCGGTATCGGCAAATTGTTTTCTTGAATGCCAAGAAGGTCTTCAAGAGTGTTTCCAACACCTCCGACATTTCCAGGGCGAGCATTAGGTATCCAACCAAGATTTTTTATGTCATGTAAAGCGGCAATGAGAGATTCCTTGGTGTATGTTTTCATGATTCGGGCGGTCTCCAAAAATCGAGTAGATATTCAAAGGTAGTACCCATTGTGATGTAATTGCTTGGGTAGCCAAAGATGCCAATTCTGTTGACTATATTTGTCCTATCCCAGATTATCGTATTACGAAGTTCGTAACCGCGTTGACGCAATTCGTTTATTAAGGAAACGTGAATCGTAATTCGTTCGTTTTCCCACCACATATCAGGGACGTTAATTACACAGTGACCCTTTAGACGAAGCAATGGTAACAACCTTTCAAAAATATCACCCATAGCTTTTGTATAATCATCTAACGCCATTGTCCCCAAATCCCTAGGGTCTTGGGAATACTGCTCTACTTTGTGAAGTTGTTCGTTGTTTCTATCCCGTCTAGATTTATTTTTTCTCTTACGATTCAAGAGATTGGCGTAGGGAGGAGAAGTCCAAATTAGACTAATTGACTCTGGTTCTAAATAATCAGGTATGTGTAAAGCATCATCTTGGATAGCCACTTGTTGAGCCTGATTAAAAAAATTGTTGCTTGCCAAGCGTTTCATGCATAGATCAATATATTTTTCTTGTAGGTCAAAACCTATCGCATTTCTGTTGAGGTCTTGAGCAGCTACAAGCGTCGTGCCACTACCTACAAATGGATCGAGTACTAATTCACCTTCGTGGGAAAACACACTAACTACTTTCTTGGCTAAAGAAATAGGGAATGTGGCAGGATGTAGATTTTTATCTCGAACATCCCTGCTCTCATAGAAAAATTGCCAAACACCAATTTGACTCTTAAGCCACTCTTTTGCGGACAAGCAATTCAAACTGTTTAGTGCGCATGAGCACGTCCGATTTGTTCCAATTGCGATCTTTGTTCTGTAATGTTCGGTTGTTTCTCGAATAACACGGGGTAAGGCAAATTCAGCAGTTTCAGTCGTCATATTGTTATTTTCTCCGATTGTGATTCTACCCTATATCGCCAGATAGCAATAAAAAAAGGGAACATTATGCAATAAGCAAGCCAACTATTAATTATACGGACTAGCAATATACTGCAAGAGGGGTTTAGAAAATCGAGGAAAAATCCGAAACTAATAGGCTGCTATTCCCAACTCCCCTAGATACCGATTTACTTTTTCATCATAATCCGGATAACTGTAGCCAAAACTCACGGCTACGTCTTTCGAGGTCTCCCGAAACAACACCAGCAACCCGCCAAGTGCTTTTGCGCAGGCTTCCGGGCTGCCGTCATTCCAGGTGTCACACAACCGCTGCCAGACGTCGGTTTTCACATGCTGCTGCAGATACTTGAATTGTTTACCCATCGAGAAAGTGAAGCCTTTTTCCAGCCCCACCTGCCAGCTGAGCATGGTCATCAACTGCTTGCGCATCAGGTCCAGATGGGCGATGGCATAAGGCAGTTCGCCGCGCGCCAAACCTTTAGCCACATAGGTGCTCAGCCACCAGAACTCGTTGCAGCAGTCGTCAAACATGCCAGGTGTCGGACGTTTGACCCAGTAATCCATGTCGCTGCTTTCCGGTAGGGCAGGCACGCGCCCATCCTTATCCAGCAAAACTTGCAGGAGGCTGTCCTCCTTCAGGTAAGGCCCAAGCTCCTCGAGCGGGAGCAGGGTAAGGTCGATGCGGTTGCCGTCCTCAAACAGCATCAGGTAGCTGAACCTGTTCGTACCCTCTGACGGAAAGAGCTCCATACCCTCGGGCTTCTGCATAATGATGCGCCTGCCAAAATAGCTCAGCCAGGCGTCGCTTGCCAGGAAGCTGTCCATTTCCGTCACTACAAAGACGATGTCATAGTCCTGGAAGGCATCCCGGGGCACGTTGGGGTTGGCGCGCGAGCCGTTCATCGCCACGACCCGAACGCGCTCATCCTGCCAGGCGAAATCGAGGATCAGGTCAAACATCTCTTGTTCTGTGCGCATCTTTCTTCTCCGATGGTCGCTGTTTTATGAACAATATTTCGAGTGGATTCAGGCAACCAGTTCGATCAGATTTCCCTCGGGGTCGGTGAGAACACTTTCGTAATAGCCATCACCGGTCATGCGGGGACCGTTCAACAAAGGACAGCCGCCCTCCTGGAGTTCCTGCGTAAGTTGGTCGACCTTTTCCTTCGAGCCAAGTTTGAAAGAGATGTGTGTATAGCCAAGAGGATGCTCGCCAGATGCCCTGGGGCTCATTTCGGGGCGCTGCATGATCTCGAGTCGGGCGCCGCCATCAAAACTGAGAAAGTTGGTTTGCAGCCCGGTGCGCGGGTTGTGGTATTTGTTGTTGGAAGTGGCACCAAAGTGGCGAATGTAAAAGGATTTGATCGCCTCCAGATCTTCCACGTAAAGAGCAATATGCTCAAGTTTCATCCCTACCTCGCTTTCAAGCGAACATAACTCAGTAATTCCGCGATATAGTCGCGATTGGCCAGATCAATCGAGGTTGGTTTGGCGGGTTGGGGTATACCATTCTTTTTTGAGGCCAGACCCGAAAGAAATTTCATCAAGATCCGATTGAAAAAGCCCATTCTCTCATAATTGATGCCGGAGAGAAAATAATAAAAGTGCGCAGGTCTGCTTTCTCCTTTACGGAAGTTGGTCTTGAAAATCAATTCCTCGTAACCTTCTTTGGGAGGGGTCGCGCCGGTGGCAAACACCACCCAGGTTTTTTCTGGCGACTTCCCAATCCAGTTCTTGATCTTGCCTAAACCAGCAATCATGCCAGCATAAACACCCGCGCCATAGATCACCAGCCCAAAATCCTTGAGATCATCCAACTTCACCCCCTTGATGGAACGGCATTCACACGCCAGATCTTCAGCGATCCACTCAGCATAGCATTTCGAAAAACCCGTTCTGGAGCGATAGAGGACAATGGTTTTTTTCACAGTTCACCTCATCCCTTCAGTTTAACGTATTTTACATTTTGGAACGAGTGATAGTAGGATGGAGTGGTGAACATCATACCAATCCGCCGATTGTTGGTTGGAAAGGATGCCACCTTGTCGCCAAGGCTCGTGCTGTTAAAAGGCATTGCCGGAGTGAGCCCGCGTTAGATAGCTGGGAATTAGAGTTTGTGAGGCGGTCTCATTCCGGCCTACAAAAGACCACAAAAAAACATGTGCGCGGATAAGGTTGCGTGGTTACCCGGGCAGACACAGCCCTCAAGAGGGTGGTACCCAAGGGTCTGCCCCTACAAAATTACCCTCAGTAGGGGTAACCCCCTGTGGTTACCCGCTGAATTAGCCGGAGTGAGCACGCGTGAAACAGTTGTGGAAAAGACGTTGTGAGGCGGTCTCATTCCTGCCTACGAAGGATTTAAATGAAAAATGATCTTACTCGGAGCGCGCAGCCTGCTGGCTTGCCAGTACCGAACCGAAAACCTATCCTTTTGCCTGAATCAAAAATGATCCTGCTCGGACTCGAACCGAGAACCTAACGCTTAAGAGGCGCTTGCTCTGCCAATTGAGCTACAGGACCATTTGTGCGTGCAATTATAGCACAGCTGCTCTTGAAAAAAAGGTCTCTGGCATGCCAGAGACACTCTCTTCAGCTCCCCGGAGAGGACTCGAACCTCTAACCTAGCGGTTAACAGCCGCCCGCTCTGCCGATTGAGCTACCAGGGAAAGCAGACCTCTATTATATGGAATATCATCAGGAGTGTCAAGCAAAACCGCCCCGACCTTGGTTTCCCGAGCCACTCTTTATTGCTCATTTCGATTGTCCATTTCATAGCTCCTAATCATAATTGGGACATTTCTATTTTGCTACTTAGGGACATTATCACTTTGCTCTTACAGTTCAAGGAATGTATGCTGAGATTTCATCAGAATGAAGTAAAATTAAATAAATGTAACTTGCACACTTAGCTCACACAACGACACACGAAAGGAATTCCCATGTACCAGAAATTAATCCTTGTAGGCAATCTTGGCAGAGACCCGGAGATGCGCTATACCCCTGATGGCAAAGCAGTCACCAGTTTTTCCGTGGCAACCAGCCGCAAATATAACGATAAAGACGAGACCACATGGTTCCGCGTTTCAGTTTGGGGAAAACAGGCTGAAAGCTGCAACCAATATCTGACAAAAGGCTCAAAGGTCCTGGTGGAAGGTCGCCTGCGCCCGGATGCCAATACGGGGGCACCCCAGGTTTTTCAAAAGAAAGACGGCAGTTGGGGCAGCAGCTATGAGGTTCACGCCGACACAGTTCGCTTCCTTTCCGCCCGCGGAGAAGTCAATCCTGAAGCCAGCGATACGGTCGACGACGACGATATTCCGTTCTAACCATGCCTGAGCCTCAAAAAATACCGTTTATAGTTCCGGATGATCTCGTACCGCGGTATATCAACACCGCTTACATCACCCATACCCCCCACGAGTTCATCCTGGACTTCGCTACAATGATGCCGGGATTGACGAGCCTCAAGCTCAACACCCGGCTGATCCTCTCTCCGCTGACGATGAAGCTCTTCCAACGTGCCATCAATGAGAATATTGCTCGCTACGAGGCGAATTTTGGTGAGATTCTCATCCCGCGCGGGCATACCCTGGCTGATGAGCTCTTCCGCGATAAGAGTGGTCAGAATCCACCGGATGAAACAAAATGACTGACCAACTCGATTTGATTTGTGAACAGGTACGACGCGAGTTTGACCAGAAAACAGCTATACGTGATGAAGCCCTCAAACAGGCGCGTGAACTGACGCGCCATGCTTCCCTGGCAATCCGGGCTATCCACCGCGAGGAGCATGATGAGGCACAGTCGGAGATTGACCAGGCGCGTAAACTGGCGCACGCCCTGACGAACACACTCCGAACCAAGCACCCCGACTTGTTTTTTGCGGGTTACACTCAGGATGCCATCAAGGAGTACTGTGAAGCCTGCCTGACGGTGGCGATGATCAAAGGCGAGGCTTTGCCCACTCCGCAGGAGTTGGAAGCAGAGCCGCCTGCCTATCTGAACGGCCTCACCGAAACCCTTGGCGAGCTGCGCCGACGCTGCCTGGATCTGCTTCGCCCCGGCTACAGCGCCGAGGTCGAACGGCTGCTGGCATTGATGGATGACGTCTTCACTCAACTGGTCACGATGGACTATCCTGATGCCATCACCGATGGCCTGCGCCGCCGTACCGATCTGGCGCGTGGCATCATCGAACGCACCCGGGCAGACATCACCGTCTCTTTCCGGCAAAATGAACTCGAGATCAAGCTGGACCGCCTTTCGGAACTGCTGGAGGGCAAACAAGCCTGATGCGCAAGGTGCGCGCTTCGGAATTGGGAAGTTTCAACTACTGTCAGCGTGCCTGGTGGTACCAACAGCAAAACATACCCTCTGAAAACCAGGGAGCCATGGAAGCAGGCAGCCATGAGCACAGAGAACATAACCGCGGGGTAAAACTTGCGGTTTTCTATCGGTGGCTGGCGCTGGCAGTCTTGGTTGTAGCGATTGTTTTGGCGATCTGGATCCTGAGATGAGCGATTTGTGGTGGCTGGTTCTGCTCCTGTTCGGGTTGGCAATTGCTTTGCTGCTGCTCAGTATGCGCGAGCGCCGGAAAAGCGGGCTGCCCCAGGCGCAGGTGGTGTATGCAGATACCGACCTCTGGCAGCGGGTTCCGGAGACCCTGGTGGATCATCAACTTGGCTTGGTGGGTAAACCTGATTATGTGATGAAAACCAGGCAGGGCAGCCTGATCCCCGTAGAAGTCAAGACTGGCCACACTCCAGATGCTCCTTACGACTCCCACAAGCTTCAGTTGATGGCATATGGGCTGCTCATCCGAAGTAACTACGCCCAAACCCCTGCATACGGCTTGCTGCACTACCCAGATAAAGATTTTAGGGTGGACTTTACCCCCGACTTGGAAGCTCAGCTGACGGAAACGCTTGAAGAAATGCGACAGATAGAAAGTAAAAAGGTTGTTCCAGCGCGTTCCCATAACAGCAGTGCGCGCTGCCGCAGTTGCGGATACCGTGGGGTTTGTGATCAGAAGATAATCTGAGTGCTCTTCGGTCAGTCAAGACGGGGGTTACTTTTTTAGTCTACGACGAAATTGAAAGCGAGTTGTTATGAAAAAAGTACTCTTTTATGCCATGACGGGTGAAAAGATGTGTTTCCAGCATGTGTTGATGAATGCCCTGGATCTGCACAATGCTGGATTTGAGGTGAAGATCATTTTTGAGGGAGCTTCAGTGAAACTGCCCTCCATATTAAATGAAGAGAACGATCCCATTTTTGGCAAAGCACTTGAAGCAGGGCTGATTGCAGGAATTTGTTTTGCCTGTTCGAAGATTCTGGGCGTGTTCGAGGTGAACCATGCTTTGGGGCTGCCCATGCTGGATGACATGTACGGGCATGCCGGTATGAAGCCGTACCTGGCGGACGGTTATGAAGTTGTGAGCATCTAAGTTATTTAGCGCAATGATTGACAATCACCCCGCCGTCGATTATCCTTAAGCCGCGTCTGGGCGGGACCGGCGCGGCGGAGCCCTGCGAACCCCGTCAGGTCCGAGAGGAAGCAGCGGTAAGGAGGTATCTTCGGGTGTTGCCGTTATCCTGCCCAGGCGCTTTGCAACTATGGATCAAAACAAACACCCCACCACCCCACCTGTCTGTTCCTACGAAGGTTCAGACTACCAGGATTCCTTTTGGGAAACCGGCACCCGCCGTTATGAAGACGCCGTAGAAGCTGTTGCGCTGCAGCGCTTGCTCAACCAACCGGGAAAGTTGATGCTGGAGCTCGGAGCTGGGGCTGGTCGCAACACTCCGCGGTATGCCGACTGGCAGCGGGTGGTGCTGCTGGACTATTCGCGATCCCAACTCGTTCAAGCCCGGGAGCGCCTTGGCGACAGCCAGCGCTACGTTTATGTGGCAGCGGATATTTATAAATTGCCTTTTGTGGCAGGTCTATTTGACGGCGCCACGATGATCCGCACCCTGCACCACATGGCAGATCCCAAACTTGCGCTGGAAAATGTACGCGGTGTGCTGGCAGAGAATGCCGTTTTCATTCTGGAGTTCGCGAATAAACGCAACCTCAAGGCAATCGCGCGTTGGCTGACAGGAAAACAAAAGTGGAACCCTTTCGATCATGAACAGGTCGAATTTGTGGAGCTCAATTTTATTTTTCACCCCAAAGAGATTCGCAGGTTGCTTAAAAAAAGTGGCTTCACGCTGCAAAAGCAGCTGGCAGTCTCGTTCTTCCGGGCGAATTGGTTCAAGAACCATATTCCTCATGACCGGTTGGTGGCGATAGACAGTGCTCTTCAGTCCACCGGCGCCTGGGCTCAGTTCACACCCAGTGTTTTCTCGCGCACCATTGCCAGCGGTAATTCTCCAATGCCCGCTGAAAATGACTTCTTCCGCTGCCCAATCTGCGGTCACCCCCTGCCAGAAGCTTGTTCCAGCCAGATTTGCCCTGGGTGTGGGCATACCTGGGAATATCGCGATGGGATCTATGAGTTCCGCATCCAGCCCGAGAGTTAAATCCCCAATCCCAATTAGCTGTGCCTGATCTTTCTTTCGGCACGCTGCTGATACTGGTTGAATGCAATTATTCCGGCTGCACTGAGAACCTGATCGCTGCCACTGCCACGATGGCAGCCGCGCGGCAAACGGCTGCAGCCATGCTTTACCCCAACCCCGGTCTGGCCGGCACTCTCGCGGCTCCCCAACCAGCCCCCTTCTCTCCTGACCTATCCAACCCCAAAGCACCAACTCGGGTGATTCCTCCAACTATTCCAACCGAAATGGGCGTCACCCCTACCAAGGGATTGTTTCCACCATAAATAAGACTGCAATGCTGACGGCGGGAGCAAGTACTGCTCGCTTCGCTCCCAGCATCATGACCCAACCGTACGAATCCCCAGTTTTACAATGGCTGGATTCCGGATTCTTAGCCCTCTCTCGAGAGAGGGTCCGCGAAACGGGGGAGAGTGTCTTTTTTATTCTTTGCAACCGAGAACGCAATTGTCTATTGCATGCTGGTAACTACATTTCTGTGTCTTCGGACTATCATCTGATAATCTTCAAAATTGCCCTCACCCCGTTGCGTCCAGCTTCGCTGGACTTCGACCCTCCCCCAAGGGAGGGCTATAAAGGATGGGGTTCAATCCGGCTTAAGGCAGAGACCTGGCGGTCAATTCCCTCGGACGGTCCCGCAGAGAGGCTTTGCACTGTAGATACCGGCGAGGATCACTCCACCCGCGGCGGGAACAAGTATTGCTCGCTTCGCTCCCAGCATCATGACCCCCTACTGTACAGATGGGCTTCTTCAGCCCATCCGCTGCACGTCATACATTCGAGCTTTGGCGGTGGGAGTAAGTCCCTCCCGTACGGATGGGCTCGCGTGCCC
>DBRR01000020.1:0-3160 GCA_002306055.1 Anaerolineaceae bacterium UBA1363 | reverse complement strand
TTTGTTGGCATAATCGTTAATTTGGGGTGGGAGCAAGCCCCCACCGTACGGACCAAGAACTGCTCGCCTCGCTCCCGGCATCATGACCCCCTGTACGGATGGGCTCGCGTGCCAGCGAAGCAGGGTATTAGTCCATCCGCATTCGTGTATGTCCTGAATAATATACTGTTTGCATCAATGTATGCTAACGGGGAGGGTGACGCATGCCCATCCCGCCATATACCGGCCAGCTGACGCATCTCTGCCTGGAACAAATGCTTCTGAGGCGGGTTTAAACCATGGGCGATATACGAAGCCAGGCATACGTCAAACCCCTTTACAGGGGAAGGCAGTCCGCTATTGGTATCGGAAAGTACGCAGTATGTGGCGTCAGGTTTTACCCGTTTTTTCGCCTGGCGCAGCATTCCAAGAGAGGCATCTGCACTGGTGACCTGGTACACGCTGTCGCGCAGAGCGCTGGCTATGGTTCCCGTGCCGCAACCGATGTCCAGAATGGAGCGGAAATCTGCGAGGACCTCTTTTAAGGGCGGGCACTGATAGATATTAAGCTAATTTTTGTACAGAAAACGGAAAGTACGCCCGTAAATGGGGCGATTACGTCAAACAGGTGTGAGGATCCATCCAGATCTGACTTTGCTTGCAAGGTTAATCTGTCTTTTGACGAATTTGGCTGACGGGCATGCTGCGCTCAATGTTCCCGACTTCGTACAGTGCGAAAGCCTGCGGCTCTGCCGCTTTTGACTGCCGAACGAGATAACGCACCATCAACAGCTGCGACCCCTGGGTTTCGCCGGGGAGTTGGGCAGCCAGGGAGGCCAGCCAGGGTTGATAGGAGCGCGCAGCCAGGAACACCGGGCGGTTGTTGAGGTTAGGGATTGCCTTCTGCAGGTCGGATAAAATCTGGGGATCATTGGCTTCGGGTGAAAGAACAGGCTGCGCCCAGACCCCTTTAGGACCGTAATCCAGGTCTGCATAGCCAATCAATTCACCCTCAGGCTGGTAGAGCACCAAGCCGAGCGCCGCTTTGCGCGTGAGTGGTTCGATCGGCTGGAACAATCCCGGAACAACACCGCGGTAGAGGGATATCATAGCGCGCATGTCATTCGCATTCCAAGTGCGCCAGGGATATTCAGTTTTTTTGTCTTCCAAGATGGTTGGTGCCAGGCGGAAAATGGTTTGGTTTGCCCAGGTTATAAATCCAGCTTTCTTAAAGCCAGGGAGATGGGGGGAGTCCGTGGGTAAATCACAGGTGATATAGTAGGTGCCCCAATTGCCGGCATTGGCGATCAGGTTTTCAAGTAAACAAGCGATGTCGCTTTGATCTGTATCAGCGAAAGCGCCAAGGAAGGTCAGTTGCCCCTGTGTTTCATCCATCCTGCTGATCACCTGGGCGTAGCACGGACGCTCCGGGTCGTTATCACAATAGGCAGTATACTGCTCCACGGGTGGAGAAATACTGTGCATCAGATTTCTTAGAGTAAAAGGCTCTCCCCGCGTGACCAGGCGCAGATAATCGAGGCTCTGCAGCAGTTCGGTCCGGCGCAAGATGACCGAAAGGTCGATGGGATTCAGCCTGTGGATTCCGATTTTGCCAGCTCCAAGAAAAACTGATGAAAACGCAGATCGTTGGTGAGCTCAGGGTGAAAGGATGTGGCGAAAAGTTTGCCTTGCCGGGCTGCGATCGCACGCCCATCGGGCAGGCTCAGCACTGCACGAGCATCGCCCCAAACTCGCGTGATGATTGGTCCGCGAATGAAGGTGAGGTGATAAGGTTTTTCAGGGGATGGCAGGAAGGGCACAACCATCTCCATTTCGAATGAGTCAATCTGCCGCCCAAAAGCATTGCGCTTGATTTCCATATTCATCAAGCTGAGCAGAGGCTGCTCGCGCCCAACTTCTTTAGCCAGCAGGATTGCGCCGGCGCAGGTTCCCCAGATAGCCTGGGTTTGCCCAAAGGTGCGCAATGGTTCCAACAGACCGTAAGCAACCATCAGTTTTCCGATGGTAGTTGACTCACCACCGGGAATGATCAAGCCTTGTAAGCCTTCAAGCTGCTCAGGCAGACGCACTTCAGTTACATCAGCCCCGAGTTTCTCGAGGCTGATCCGGTGTTCACGAAAATCGCCCTGCAGGGCAAGTACGCCAATTTTCATCGGCAAAACTTCCTCTACCAGCCGCGGCCGGCCATCTTCTCAGCGTCGGGCAGGTTGACTGCTGATCGCCCAACCATTGCCTCGCCCAGGTTGCGGCTGACTTCAGCCAAAATCTTAGGCTCGTTGTAGTGGGTGGTGGCTTTGACGATCGCCTGGGCGCGCCTGGAGGGGTCACCAGACTTAAAGATACCCGAACCCACAAAAATGCCATCGACGCCGAGCTGCATCATCAAGGCTGCGTCGGCAGGTGTGGCAATGCCGCCTGCGGCAAAGTTGACCACGGGCAGAGCGCCCAGTTCAAGCACCTGCAGACAGAGCTCGTAGGGCGCCTGGATGTTCTTTGCGAAGGTCATCACTTCTTCTTCCGGCAGAGAGATCAGCTGGCGGATCTCGGAATATACCGCGCGGGCGTGCCGCACTGCTTCCACCACATCGCCTGTGCCTGGCTCGCCTTTGGTGCGAATCATTGCCGCGCCTTCGCCAATCCGGCGCAGAGCTTCGCCCAGATTGCGGCAGCCGCAGACAAACGGCACTTTAAAATCATGCTTATTGATATGGTAGGCTTCATCTGCCGGGGTGAGTACCTCGGATTCGTCGATGTAGTCTACGCCGAGGGATTCCAGGATTTGAGCTTCCACAAAATGCCCGATTCGGCATTTTGCCATGACTGGAATGCTAACCGCTTCCATAATCTTCAGGACGAGTTCCGGGTCACTCATACGGGCAACGCCGCCATCCGCGCGGATATCCGCTGGAACGCGTTCCAACGCCATGACCGCTACAGCGCCGGCATCCTCAGCAATTTTTGCCTGATCAGGCGTGACCACGTCCATGATCACACCCCCCTTTAGCATTTCCGCGAGTCCTTTTTTGACTGCGAAACCAGAAACTTCTTGTTCCATGTAACCTCCAACAAATTGTTTAATATTCTATTAGGATTTTACCACCAGCCAATCCCTTTTTGCGCTCAAGCGGCTGCCTCTCCAGCAATTCTCAGTATGGAAAAA
>DBRR01000009.1 GCA_002306055.1 Anaerolineaceae bacterium UBA1363 | reverse complement strand
ATCTAAAAAGTGTATACCATGTGCTGACCCCCTCACAATTTTGTCGTAATTTTGTCTTGACACTTTTGCTTACCCGGAAGTATAATAACAACAAATTTATCCTGTCCGTTGTTTACTATTTTGTGTGGGTAAAATTGATCATAACGACGAATTTCTCTCAATTATTTCAAAGTCGATTTACAGAATACGTAAATTCTGTTTGTAAATTGGTAATCCATAATCAATAAACGGAGGTGCATCGGAACTTTGTATACAGGTCCTTGTCCAGTAAAGCAATTTCAAAACCATTTTAAAAAAAGGAAGTGACATGAAACGTAAAACAATGCTAAAAATCCTCGCAGTTGTGTTGGCTTTGGGTATGGTCATCAGCTATATCCCAACAAATGTTACTGCGAAGACCGTCGTCCCTCAGCAAGCCGTGACTGTTGATAATGCCGTCCTTGACGAAATCAACAAGAACGGTGTCGCTACCTACTGGGTCGATTTCAAAAACACAGCCGACCTCTCTCAGGCTTATTTTATGGACTGGAGTGAGCGCGGCTGGTTTGTTTATGAAACCCTGAAGGAACAGGCTGAGAAAACTCAATCTGCAGCGATTGATTACCTAAAGACCACTGGTCTCAAATACAAATCATTCTGGATCGCCAACCGCATTTTGGTTGAGCAGTCTGACAGGACTGTATTAGCAAGCCTGCAACGACTCCCAAACGTGGTCTCAATTTCTGCTCAAAAACAATACATTCTCTATGAGCCGGAAAAAGTTGAGATCACTGATGAATCCAAGGGGGTCGAACCAAACATTGCCCATGTCCAAGCTCCAGAAGCCTGGGAACTTGGCTATGATGGTACTGGTTTGGTAGTCGCCAGCATCGATACAGGCGTTCGTTACACCCATCAGGCGCTGGTCGGTTCGTATCGGGGCAACAACGGTGATGGTACTTTTGATCACAATTACAACTGGTACAACCCCTATAATCCATCAGACAACGTTCCCCGTGACGGCGACGGTCACGGCACCCACACCATGGGTACCATGGTTGGGGATGATGGCGGATCAAATCAGATCGGCATCGCTCCCGGAGCTGAATGGATGGCCTGCGCAGGCTGCCCGGATGGAAGTTGCTGGGATGTTTCCCTGCTTGGTTGCGGCGAATTCATGGCAGCCCCAACCGACCTGACTGGTGCCAATCCAAACCCGGATATGCGCCCGAACGTGGTCAACAACTCCTGGGGCGACTGCGGTCAGACCTATGACCCCTGGTTCGCTGAAGTCATCGATGGTTGGCAGGCTGCTGGTGTTTATCCAGTGTTCTCCAACGGCAACGCATCCAACTGCGGTTATCCTACTCCTCCCGGACTTAACACTGTCGGCAACCCTGCCCGCTCGGGCAATGTAACTGGCGTTGGTTCTTCTGGTGAGCAAAACGGACAGTATGCCACCCACTCCAACTGGGGTCCCACCGATAACCTTGATACCATCAACCCGGTTGAGGGTTTCGAGATGATGAAACCCCAGGTGCTTGCTCCAGGTGTCAGCATTCGTTCTTCCGTTCCAGGCAGCGACACTACTTATCAAGACGGCTGGTCTGGCACTTCCATGTCTGCTCCTCATGTCACCGGCTTGGTCGCCATGATCATGCAGGCTGCCCCCTGCCTTGTCGGTGATTACGCCGCAGTTGAGACGATTATTGAGAGCACTGCTGTCGACATGACTTACAACGACGGCTCACCTCTCACCCCCACAGACTTCCCGAACTTTGCTACAGGCTGGGGCGAAATTAACGCTCTCGCTGCTGTTCAATTAGCCTCGGGGATGTGCGGCAATAGCGTGCTCTATGGCACAGTCACCTCAGATTCTGCAGAACCCATTTCCGGTGCGAAGGTTGAGATAACCGGTACTGATCCGATCAACAACCGCACTGTCTACACCAACGCCTCTGGTCAATATACAGCCAATGTCAATGCTGACACATTTGACATGGTTGTCTCTGCCTTTGGCTTTGAGAATGCCACAGCTGAAGATGTGGTCGTTGGCGATGGCGCTTCTGTTCAGCAGGACTTCGTTTTGACTGAACTGCCAAACACACTGGTTACCGGTGTTGTTTATGATGATGGCATATTAGATGGAGCTGCTCACGGCTATCCGCTCTATGCCAAACTAACCTTCTCAATGACTGGTTTCTCTCAAACCGTCTACACAGATCCTGTGACTGGTGAGTATGAAATCGTGCTCTACAATGGTCAGGAATATTCCGTTAACGTTCAGGCTCTTGTACCTGGCTACCAAGTACTTGAAACAACCATCACTCCGGCTGACGTTGAAGAATACGTGCAGGATTACTACCTAAATATCGATAATGTCGCCTGTTCCGCGCCTGGTTATCAGCCAGAGTACGAGATCTTGTACGACTTCGAGGCTGGAGATCATGGCTTTGTTTCCAGCGGTACTAATAGTTCCTGGGCTCGCGGTATCCCGACCAATGGTCCTGGTGAAGCCCACAGCGGTAGCTATGTCATCGCTACCAACCCGACTGGCAATTATAATGCCAGCGAGTTGAGCTACATGACATCTCCGCAGATTGACCTGACTGGCTTCGGCACAGATACTCCCGTGATCGAATTCTGGCAGTGGCGTCACATTGAAAGCGCCACCTATGATAATGCCACGGTTGAAGTAACCAAGGACGGCGGCACGACCTGGACTGCGGTTTATGGTCCTGTTGGCGGCGTGAATGACACAGCCTACAACAAGGTTCAGATCGCCCTTGACCCGAGCTACAATGTAGCTAACTTCCAGATCCGCTTCAAGTTCAAGAGCGACAGCTCTGTGCAGTACGAAGGCTGGTATGTGGATGATATCGGCATCGCCGCAGCTCCAGTACCTGCCCCAACCCAAGTGTTCTTCGAGAACTTTGACTCCACAAATGGCGGATTTACTATCAGTGGCACCAATCCCTCCTGGGCATGGGGTGTTCCTACTTCGGGTCCTGGGACTGCACATTCAGCTCCAAACGTGTGGGCAACCAACCTGGCTGGAAATTACAACGTCAGCGAGCAATCCTATCTAACCTCCCCG
Organism: Anaerolineaceae bacterium UBA1363; assembly: GCA_002306055.1. GTDB lineage: Bacteria > Chloroflexota > Anaerolineae > Anaerolineales > Anaerolineaceae > Mesolinea. Next base: position 16,436 of record DBRR01000009.1, on the reverse strand, counting down.
GTGATTGACCTTTCCGAATATAGTGGCCTCGCACCGACCCTTTCCTTCTGGCATTGGATGGATTCAGAATCCAACACCTGGGACTGGGGATCTGTGCAAGTAACAAAGGATGGCGGAGCCACCTGGCAAGCTGTCTACGAAAAATTTGGCGATATACTGACGTGGTCGCCAAAGAGCATCGTGTTGGATCCTTCCTATGCTGTGTCTAACTTCCAATTCCGATTCTTCATGCGCTCTGATACCTCTGGACAATACCCTGGCTGGTATGTTGACGATGTCAAAATAACCGTTTCTGAGCCATACGAAATCTCAGTGCCGTGCGGCACGATCGATGGCGGCATTGTGGCAGGTTACGTTTTTGATGCCAACTTCCCCACCGAGAAACTGATCGGCGCGACTGTCGCCACCGCGACGACTTCCGCACTGACCATCGCCAATGCTGAGGATCCCGATCACGCCGGTCTGTACTATATGTTCCAGGCTGTCGAAAGCGATCCGGAAGATGTTGAATTCACCGTCTCACTTCCTAAGTATGAGACCAAAGTTGAAACCCGCGCCATCGCGCAGGATGTCGTCAATCACGAAGACTTCGAACTCGGGGCTGGTATGCTCAGTGCTGATCCAACCGAAATCGAACGCACCATCTGGTTGCACGACGATCCGGAATTTACCGCCCTCACTCTCATCAACGATGGAGCTGGCGGTGCAAACTTTACCCTCCGCGAAGAGGACCAGGGCTTCCAACCCTATAGCATCCCTGCCTTCACCGGCAAGATGACTGAAAGCATGGCACCTGCCTCCATCCTCCGCGATCCCAACGCGGCTGCAACAGTTGGCGGTCTCGAACTGAACGCCCTAAGCGGTCGTTACGGCATCACCGCTGCACCTCCCGCTTATGGCATCGACCTGTTATCCGATCAACTGTACTTCTGGCCAGATGCCTCCGTTCCTGGTACTTCCACCCTTGTTGGCACTCCGGCAGCGACCTCGTTGTTTGCTGGTGACTTCATGGGCTCGGACTTCAGCACCCTTTATGCCGTTAGCTACGACAACAACAACCTTTATGCAATTGACACTGCCACTGGTGTAGCTACCCTGATCGGTACCACCACTCCTCCTTCCGGAGCCACATTCAGTGGTCTCGCTGGCGGTCCTGGTGTCATGTACGGCATGGCAACTGCTTGCAACACTTCCTCAACCTTGATGGAAGTTGATCTCACCACAGGTGCAACAACCACAATAGGTACTCTGCCAAATGCCACTTGTATGATCGACATTACTTACGTGCCTGATGATGGCATGCTTTATGGTGTCGACCTTGTCACCAACTCATTGCACCGCATCGATCCCGCAACCGGTGTTGATACGATTGTTGGTGATCTCGGTGCGGATCCCAACTACGCCCAGGGTATGGACTACGACGAAGAAAACAACGTGCTCTACTGGGCTGCCTATACTTCCGCTGCTGAACTGCGCATCATCGACATCACCACTGGTGCCTCTGTCCCAGTTGGCACCTTCACCCAGGGTGAAGTGGACTCCTTTGCGATCGCGGCTGGCGGCAGTGGCGGCGGTGTGCCCTGGCTGGATGAAGTTCCGGTCGAAGGGTATGTCCCCGCTATGGGCTCCTTAGATGTCCAACTCGAATTCAATGTCGATGACATCGAACAGCCTGGCGATTACTTCGCTAATCTGAAGATTTCTACCGACACCCCTTATCCTGTCCCAAGTATTCCTGTTACCCTGCATGTGGTTCGCCCGTTCGATTACGGCAACATCAAAGGTAATATCACCGCCACTGGTAAATGCGATCTTGATCCGGCACCGTTTGCGGATGCGACGATCAACTTCTACAAAGATGGCGTGTTAGCTTACTCCACTGGCACAGACGAAAATGGCTATTACAGCTATGCTCTCAAGAACGGCACGTATGATGTCGAAGTGGTCGCAGAAGGCTACGTCAGCCAGATGGTTTTCGGCGTAGTCGTTGGTATGAGCACGGATACCTTTGTGGACTTCCAGCTCCGCCTCAATGACACCTGTCTGTCGGTTGATCCCGAATCCTTCTACCAGGAACTCAATCCGGATGAAACCGCTACCCAGACGATGACCCTGATCAACACCGGTGCTCTTGAAGCTCCGTTCGAGATCAGTGAACGCCCTGGCGACGGTCCTGTTCCTTACAGCAAAGCCTGGGATGTCGAGTTAGTTCTTGATGACGGCACAGCCGAAGATGCCATTGGCATCGGCGGTTCTGCAGCATTCATGGTTGTCAACCGCTTCACACCAAGTGAAGATCAATTCCCGTTCCTCCTCGAACAGGTCGATATCTCCTTTGAAGCAAGTGGGGCAGTGGCTGCCGGCGATCAGCTTAGAATCGTCGTTTACCAAAACACCACTGGCTCTGAAGATCCTGCATCTGGTTCAGAATTACTCTATCAACAAGATGCAGTTGTCGTTGATGCTGCCGGCTGGAACAATTATGTTTTGGACGAACCAGTCTTACTTGAGGGTCCTGGCGATGTCATCATCGGCGCGATCTTCTTGAAAGTTCCTGGAACCTCTTACTTCCCCGCTTCCATCGATCAAACTGACTCACAGGAACGCTCCTGGGCTGGCTGGTGGTCTGGCGATGTACCTGCTGAACCCATCCTTCCTCCGGATGAATCCTGGATTCTGATTGATGACGCTGGTTTTCCTGGCAACTGGATGATCCGCGGTATGGGTTCTGCCGGCTCGACAGATATTGTCTGGCTGACTGAAGATCCAACCGCTGGTGTAGTCGATCCTGATGGCGGCACGGTTGATGTAACCCTGACCTTCGATTCGACTGGTCTGACCTGGGGTGATTACTTTGGTAGTCTCCATGTCAATAGCCCAAGCGAAGCAACAATGAACATTCCTGTCCAGCTGAGAAACTTCCCAGCTGCTGATACTGGATTTGCACAGGGCTATGTTTACACACTTGAGATCTGCAATGTGAATCCTGCCCCCGTTGCCAACGAAGTAGTAAGTTTCCTCCAGGATGGTGTGGTTGTTTACCAAATCCTCACGAATAGTGAAGGCTTTTACAAAACCGCAATTCCTGAAGGTACATATGACATTGAAGTCGAAATCGATGGCTATGAGACCCAGACCATTGAAGGTTTGGTTATCACCGCCGGCGAAACGACCGTTCAAGATCTCACGCTGCGTTTGCTGGCTCCCTGTTTGCAAGCAGCACCAGCAGAGCTTGAGAAGTACTTGCTCCCCGATACCACTGGCACTCAAACCCTGAAGCTGACCAACATTGGCGCTGCTGAAGGTACTTTTGAACTCTTCGAGGTGGCTCCTGCTGAAACCCAGGCTGATCAGTTGATCCTTGATCCAAGCTTCGAAGCTTACACTCCCAATCCCTATTGGGACGAATACTCTGAAAACTTCGGAACGCCACTTTGCACGGTTGATGATTGCGGTACTGGTACTGGCACTGGACCTAAAACCGGAGATGTATGGTCTTGGTTTGGTGGTTCAACTACAGGTGATGTGGGTTACGTCTCTCAAGACGTTCTGATCAACCCCGGCTCCGCGATCATGTCCTTCTGGGTCGAACAGGTCGTCTGCGGTGATGCTGGTGCCGGCAATTACCTGGCACTCGTAATCGATGACGAAGAAGTCTGGCGCACCGATGGTCTCGATCCTGCCTGCGGAACTCTCGGATATCGCAAGATCGAATTGGATGTCTCGGACTTTGCCGATGGCGCCACGCATGAGATCAAGTTCGAATCTGTAACCTTAGGTAATGGTAACTTCTTCCTTGATGATGTTGAACTCCAACTGGAAGCTGGTGGTGGGGATGTGCTGTGGCTCTCGGAAGCTCCAACTGCCGGTCTCGTTCCCGCTGGCGCGTCAACGAACGTAACCATTACCTATGACACGGCTGGTTTGGCGTTGGGAGATTACTTGGCTGCATTGCGCGTCAAGAATCTTCCTGCTCCCGATCTCACTCTGCCTGTGACCCTACACGTGGTGGATGAGTTCCCGGTTTTCTATCTCTACCTGCCTCTGATCCTCAAGTAAATTGGATCTGAGAAGAACCTGGCAACAGGTTTAGAGAAAGTTACGGGGGCTGGCTTTTCAGCCAGCCCCTGTTGATTCATTGTAGGGAAAAGGCCTGCCTTTTCCTCATCAATTCACCCTCATTCATAACGGTTGATGCAGACATCAACCCTACAATGCCCCCGTCACTCACAATGGTTGATGCAGGCATCAACCCTACAAGGTTCTCGTTAATTTACCCGCCTTTTCCTAATCGACTTGCCCATTACCAACACCTTCACCAAACAACCCGTAGGGAAAAGGCCTGCCTTTTCCTCATCAATTCACCCTCATTCATAACGGTTGATGCAGGCATCAACCCTACAATGCCCCCCGTCATTCACAATGGTTGATGCAGGCATCAACCCTACAAGGTTCTCGTTAATTTGCCCGCCTTACTCATTATGGTTGACGCATCCCGCAGGGGGAGGCTTCGCACGGACGTCAACCCTACAATTTCTCCATAACACAATTGCAGTCGAGGTAAGCTTCCGACCTGATATAATATCCTTTGAAAACAGGTCTTTAAAAATAAGCTGTTTATCGGAGGATTTTTTATGGAAATAACCTGGTATGGTCATGCTTGTTTTCGCATCACTGAGCGAGGTTTTGCCACTGTGGTTACCGACCCGTACGATTCAGCTGTGGTAGGATACAATCCGCTCAAATTGAAAGCTGATATCGTGACCGTCAGTTGTAATGATCTCGGGCACAACAACCTGAGTGCTGTCAAAGGGGGTGCTTTCGAAATCACCGGACCTGGTGAGTACGAGCGCGGAGGTGTCTTTATCACAGGCATCCAAACCACGCCCCAAAACCCGGATGGAAAAGCCCTGCGCAACACGCTCTATGTGCTTGATTATGGCAAACTGACCATCCTTCACCTCGGCAAGGTCAATTATGTACCCTCACAAAGCCTGATCGAGGAGCTCGGCAATATCAATATTGCCCTAGTGCCAGTGGGGGACGGCGGCGCGCTCAACGCCTCCAAAGCCGCTGAAGTCATCAGCATGCTCGAGCCGAATATCGTGATTCCGATGCACTATGAAACCCCTTACTCCAAACTCGAACTCGATCCGCTGAGCAAATTTCTCAAGGAAATGGGCATCACATCCCTGGAGACGATGGAATCCTACAAATTAGCCAGTAACATCGCCTTCCCTGAGGAAGAGACTCACGTCATCGCGCTCGATCCCAAGCTAACATCGCTCTGATATGCCTATCAAAGTTCTAATCACCTGGAATGTACGGCCTGGTCGCGAACAGGAATACTTTGGCTATGTCGTGGGGGAGTATCTCCCGGAGGTAAACCGGCTGGGTTTGAATGTAACCGACGCCTGGATAACCGTATATGGCGATCATCCCCAGGTGCTCATTGGTGCTGTCATGCCCGACTTGCCGAGCGCGCAGCGGTTGATCCACTCTCCGGATTGGCTTGATCTCTCCGATCGTCTGCAGGAATTCGTGCGGGACTTCAAACTCAAACTCGTTACCCAGCGAGGCGCCTTTCAGTTTTGATGCAGCGGATCTCCGATAAATTGTTACTTTGGTACGATGAAAACGCCAGGTCTTTGCCCTGGCGTTCTGATCCCACCCCCTTTAAGGTCTGGGTTTCTGAAATCATGCTTCAACAAACGCAAGTGGAAACGGTCATTCCGTATTTCCAGCGTTTCATGGCACGGTTTCCCGACCTCCCCAGCCTGGCAAAGGCCGAGGAAAGTGAAGTGCTGCAGGTTTGGGAAGGGCTTGGCTACTACAGCCGCGCCCGCAACCTGCATAAAGCTGCGAGGTTGATTGTCGCTGATTATGCCGGTCAGATTCCAGCAGATATCGCTGCTCTCAAGAGCCTGCCTGGAATCGGCGCATACACCGCCGGCGCGATCGCTTCGATCGCCTTTGGCGCTCCTGAGCCGGCACTGGATGCGAACATCCGGCGCGTGACCATCCGTCTCCTCGACCTCCACGAGCCGCCTGGCAGCAAAACGGATGCCAAGCTGTGGGAATTTGCCCGCCAGATCCTGCCGGCTTCGCGCATTGGCGACTATAACCAGGCATTGATGGACCTCGGCAGCGCTGTCTGCACGCCTGTCAACCCACTTTGCCAACAGTGCCCCCTGAAATCCGACTGCGTGGCGTTCCAACATGGCACCCAATCTGAGCTTCCCGTGCGCAAGCTGAAAGTTAAGGTGCCCCACAAGCTGGTCGTTGCAGCGGTTATCACGCGCGGGAGTGAAGTTTTGCTTGCCCACCGACCGGCTGATGGCATGTTGGGGAATCTTTGGGAATATCCCGGTGGGTCGGTTGCTGAATGCACCTTCGACCTCCCCGATGCCCTGCGGGCGCTGCTTAATTCGCGCTTTGGACTTTCTGTTGAGGTGGAATCGCAGTTGGGCGTCTTCCAGCACGCCTACACGCATTTCAGGATTACCTTGCACGCCTTCGCCTGCCAACTCCCTGCTCCCGATCGTCTGACATTGCCGCCTGATTTTGCCTGGGCGGAAATTTCTGAGCTTTCCACCTTCCCAATGGGAAAAGTGGCTCGTTTGATCTCGCGGGGGTTGGCTTCCTAAGTTGAGATAGGGGTTAAAAAACAAACGGCGGATTGAGCCTCGCGCTTTACCTCGCGACAAAACTGAAAAGTCAGTCAAGGCTCAATCTCGCCCTACAAAGAATAAAGACAAATCTACTTCCCGCTAAGTATTTTTCAAAAATCGTGAATGAATCGTAAGGCGAGATTGGCGTTCTTCAGGCCCTTGCAACTTTGTTGCGAGGGTTCGACAATCCGCCATAACGTATTGCTTTACTCTCGTGACATTCCAGCAGTTCAGATCGCTGCGCTTCGCTCGAGATGACAGATAAAAACATGGTCTTGATTGACAAAGGCTAAAGCAGTTTGTAGTTCGTAAGGTCGGAATGAGACCGCCTCATGGCATCTTCCCACACAAGCCTTTCGCAGGCTCACTCCGACATTGAGTAGAAGCCATTCATTGAGGCAGAGTGCGCAAACGCTGACAACAGCGCTGCGAGGGCAGGGAGCCGCATTCCGCCCTTGTATATTAAGACTCAGAAGCGCGTGATAATTGAATGACATCGATCAGGAAGGTGAGGGTGACTCCGTTCTCGCCCTCGTAGGGTGGGGTTGGCGTCACAGTATCTTGCCCTGCCTTAACATCAAATTAGCCAACCCACCAAAAACAGCATTTTTCTTTAAGTGCAGCGGTGGGTAGGCTATAAACGGCAGCGCTCCTGCATATGTTTTGTGACGCCAACCCACCCTACCTGCTTCGCTCTTGACCGTGCCGCTGATCAAATGAATACGGTATCTACAAAAATTGCAGACTGGGGTAAATAATAAAAACTAACCGCTCAGCGCTTTGAAATTAATGCGCTTGACCAAACCGGTTTCTTCGATAATTCCATCCAGGAATTCCGCGGTTGGACCGCCAGAGAACTCATCCCGGCTGGTTAGAAACTCCAGGAAGAAGGGGAGGCTCACACCCGCAACAATATCCGCGCCGTTCTCACCTTCTGCCATCACCGCAACGTTGAACGGCGATGCACCCCAGAGATCCACCATGTACACGTAAGGCAGACCTTTCTCGCGGTAACCTGCTGCTGCTGTCCGCATCTTCTCCACCAGATCATCCACATTGTCGCCGTCCACAAAGGGCAGCACGGTGATGTTTTCGGTCTCACCGGTGATCATTTCTGCTGCATCATACAGACCCTGGGCAAAACTTGCATGAGAACAAAGAATTACTCCGATCATTTAACCTTCTCCTTTTCCAAGTTATCTACAAACAAACACCCTGCACATCCTGGTGCCGGGATATTTCCAACATGCTTGATTTTAAGTGCCAAATTGCCTGTCGCCGGCATCGCCAAGACCAGGCAGGATGTAGCCGTGCTCATTCAGACGCTCATCGATCGCTGCCAGGTGGATTGGGACATCCGGATGGGCTGCATGCAGCCGCGCGATTCCCTCTGGCGCTCCAATTAAACCAACGAACTTGATCTTGGTAACACCCCATTGTTTGAGGATGTCCACTGCTGCCACTGCCGAGCCGCCCGTTGCCAGCATGGGATCCAGCACCAGGCAGACGCCCACAGTCGGTTGAACCGGCAGGCGGTTGTAATACGCCACCGGTTTGAGCGTCTTCTCATCGCGGTATAAACCAATATGCCACACCTCCGCGCCAGGCATCAAACCCCAGACTCCTTCCACCATTCCAAGCCCTGACCGCAAAATCGGCACCAATCCAATTCGCTCCAGCAATTTCACGCCGGTAGTCTCCATCATCGGCGTCTGCACGGTCACTGACCTCACTGCGAGATCCACCGTAGCTTCATAAGTCAGCATCGCTGAAATCTCGCGCACCAGTTCGCGGAATTTCTTCGGCTCAGTACTGACATCTCTCAGAAGGGTCAATTTTGCGGCAATCAATGGATGGGTTGAGGGAAAGACATTATCCATGTGGCGTTCTCCAAATTGAATTTGCCCTGAGCAACAAAATCGCGCATAAAGCTTTTGCAGGAATGTTCAGAAGCTGAAATAATTGTACTCGAGCAAGGGCGTAAAAGAGAGTTGAAAATTTCGTGAGATGGATTGTTTATGCCGGTAGCTCATTCCCGGGCGCCACCCGCGGCAGGAACTCCGCTCAGAAGTTTTTTCACAATTAACAGGCGGTGGGTTTACAATTGTGGCATGCAATACATCATCGATGGTCACAATCTCATTCCTCACGTGCGTGGGCTCAGCCTGCGGGATCTCGATGATGAACAAGCTCTGATTGAGGTACTCACCCCTTTTCTGCGCGCCACCTCATCCCGCGCAATGGTATTTTTTGACAGGGCTGCGCCGGGGCATGAAGGCAAGCGCAACTTCGGCCTGGTCCAGGCGGTTTTCGTCCCTGCGTCGCAAAGCGCTGATGAGGCGATCGAGATTCACATCCACAAACTTGGAGCTTCCGCGCGCAACCAAACTCTGGTCAGTTCTGACCACCGTGTTCAGGCAGCCGGACGGTCGCATTATATGACCATCCTGACCAGCGCGGAGTTTGCACAAAAGATCCAGGCACAGGCTGAGATACATACCAACCAAACGGATATTGAACCGCAATTAACCCCCGAAGAGATTGCCCGCTGGGAGGAGCTTTTTACTCAATACGGCAGCCAACCTCCCGACGGTCTCAATCCATAATCATTTTAACTGACGTTAACCTAAGGAACATGGCCTGCTAATGCCGGGTGCATTGCGAGGGTTATTAGATGAGGTTATAATTAAAACGTTGTACAAAAGGTATTCAAATGACCAATGATATTCACGGAAAACGTATCCTCTCAGTCCTCGCCCACCCTGACGATGAAGCCTTCGGCATGGGTGGCACGCTGGCGCTATATGCCATGCGAGGTGCTGAAGTTTACTTAGCTTGTGCCACGCTTGGCGAAGCTGGCGATATCCCCCCGGACTTCCTTCAAAATCACTTAAGTTCTGGCGCTTTACGGGAAAGCGAGTTGGATTGCTCGGCGAATGCCCTGGCGCTCAAAAAGGTCTTCAAACTAGGATTCCGCGACTCAGGGATGGAAGGCTCTCCTGACAACCAGCACCCGGACGCCCTGGTTGCCCGCCCAATGGAGGAGGTTGTGGAGCGCATTGCCGATGTGATGCGCCAGGTGCGCCCGCAAGTCGTGCTCACATTCGACCCCGTGGGTGGATACTACCACCCGGATCACATCCGTGTTCATCAGGCGACGGTACTCGCTTTTAAGCGCGTCCGCCAGGAACTCAGCGCGTCTGACCCGCAGGCTCTCGCCCGTCTTTATTATCACACCATGCCAAAATCGAGCGCCAAATTTGCAGTTTTCTGGATGCGCCTCCAGGGAAAAGATCCTCGGAAGGTTGGTCGCAATGGGGATATCGACCTGTTCCAAATCGCTTCGGTGTCGTTTCCGGTGCATGTCAAAGTCAATTATCGCCCGGTCGTGAAGCAGCGCGAGCAGGCCGCCGCCTGCCATGCCAGCCAGGGTGGCGGGCAGAAACCCTCTGGGTTGAGTGCCTGGCTCATGAGACTCTTCAGCAGACCAATCGATCGCTTTATGCAGGGCTTCCCTGAACCAAAGCCGCACCAACGCATAAAAAATGACCTCTTTTGGGGGATTGATGATGAACTCACATAGTTCAGAGTTTAAGCCTTTCCACCTGGTCATTTTCATTGTGCTGATCAGTATGTTGCTGGGAGCCTGCCAGCTGCAACCAACGCAGGTATCTTCTTCTGATAATTCCCAACAGACCTCCACCCCGCTGCCTGCCACGTCAATTCCACCTACAGCTACCCCAACACTGGTGCCAAGCTCCACTCCGACCTCGGTGCCGCTAACTCTCTGGCTCGATCCCATCCTGCCTGCCGACTTTCTGGAAAAAATCAACCTCCCTGAAGGGATCATCACCACCAGCACCAAGACCGAAGCGAACCTCTTTCTTACGGCCGGTGAACCCCCGAGAAACAACACATTGTTGGGGGAAACATGGCAAAGTTATGCCCTCGTTGCACCATTCTTCACTGTGCAGGATGATCTCACACTGGCGGATCTGCGTTCTCTTGCCCGCGGCTACCAACCCGAAGACTTCCCATTAGCAATCGATACGCTACTGCTGCGCGACCAGGACAACCCTATCGTTTTGCACATGTTCAATATGTCCGCCAGCGCAATGCCCTCAAAAAGCAAGATGGAGCCTGTCAACGACGAGTTCTTCAGGCCTGAAATGGAGACCCCGGAGGGAGCCTGGGCGATTTTGCCCTTTGAACTGCTCTCACCACAGTGGAAAGTCATCTCCATCGATGGCAAGAGCCCGCTCGATGATAATTTCTCCCCCGAATCAACCCCACTGACCCAGCGGATCACTCTTAGCACGCAGCTTGCGGATCTCACGCTCACAGAAGATCAGCTTATGGCGCTCTTGCCCGCGCCAAACCGCGACGGGGCATATCTCACAAGCCTGATCATGACCGGCGTTACCGCCATGGCGCGCGATACTGCTTATGTCATGTCCACCGAAGGCGTGCTCTTCCCGGGCACGGAAATTCGTGATTTCATGCGTGCTGCTGACCTGACTCACATCAGCAACGAGGTCTCGTTTTATGAAGACTGCCCTTCCCCAAACCCCGATTACACCGGCTACGTTTTCTGCAGCGACCCCGCCTATATTGATCTTCTTGCTGACCTTGGGGCGGACATTATTGAGCTCACTGGCAACCATAATAATGATGTGCGCGCACTGTATCAAGTCGATTCAGTGCCATTCACTCTCGACCTTTACCGCAAAAATGGTATGCAGTGGTATGCCGGTGGGGTCAATATCGCCGATGCGAAGAAACCCCTTCTGATTGAAAATAATGGCAACAAGCTGGCATTTATCGGCTGCAATTCCTATGGGCCGCTGATGGCATGGGCAACGGAAGATTCCAGCGGAGCTGCGCCCTGCGAAGATTTCGGCTGGATCTCTGACGAAGTGACGCGTCTGCGCAGCCAGGGATACCTGCCAATTGTGACCTTCCAATACCAGGAGGATTACCTGATGACAGCGCAATCTTCAGCTATTCGTGATTTTCGCAAAGTAGCCGACGCAGGCGCGGTAATCGTCAATGGCAGTCAAAGCCATGTTGGCAAGGCAATGGAATTCTGGAACCATAGTTTTATTCATTATGGTCTGGGAAATCTCTTTTTCGATCAGCCTGGGTTCTATATCACCTATGATGGCTTTATTCAGAAGCATTTCTTCTACCAGGGGCGTCACATTTCCACCCAACTCCTTACCATCACGCTCGAAGAAACTGCCAAACCCCGTTTGATGACCCAAGAAGAACGCCAGAAGTTCCTTGACGATATCTTTGAGGCATCCAGATTGCTGAAGGAGTAGCACATGACTACCATCGACAGTTTTCCGACCGAACCGACTTTTACCATCAAGGCGGTGCAGAATCGTACAGGCATCAAACCTGTGACCCTGCGCGCCTGGGAGCGGCGCTACGATCTGCTGCAACCAACCCGCATGCCCAATGGCTACCGCCTATACTCGGAACGCGACGTTCAGCTACTCCAGTGGGTCCAACGCCGCTTGGACTCTGGCGTAAGCATCAGCCAGGTGGTGCTTCAATTCAAGCAGGAACGCGAGAAAGGCAACTGGCCTGAGAGCGTGCAGACCATCGTAACGGAAACACCACGCCGAAAGCCTCCGCGTCCCGCGCGTGACTTTGCTGAAATCCTCTTTGGCGCGCTGATTGCCCATAATGAAGACCGTGCAAACGCTATATTGGATGAATGCCAGACATATTTCAGCCTTTTGACCATCTTCGAGGAGATCATCACTCCGAGTCTTGAACTTCTCAATGAAGCCTGGTATCGCGGCGAAATTCTGATTGCTACCGAACATTTGTCGCTCGGGTATCTCAACAGCAAGCTCCAGGAGATTATGCATAACCTGCCGGTGGTCAAAGAAGGGGCGTTGATCCTGGTGGGCTGCGGTCCGGAGGAGATGCGCGAATTGAATGCCCTCATGCTGGCAATTTTATTGCGCCAGGCTGGGTTATTCGTGGAATATCTGGGGCCAGATCTCCCGGTTGAAGATTTGCTGGATTATTCCACTTACGCAAAACCCAAGCTGATTTGCCTGATAGTCAACCAGGAGCCAACTGCTTATCTATTACGTGGATTCGCCAAAAAACTGGCAAATTTACGGGGAAAACCGAAACTGGCGTACGGAGGAAGGTACTTGGACGAGAACCCGGAAGCCCGCAAAGAACTCGGCGGAATCTATTTGGGTCCGACCCTCAGCGAAGCAGTCGCCAAAGTCAAGCACATTTTGACCTTCGGGGATTAGAAGAACGAAAATATTTGTTAATTAGTTAATGGTTGTAGACCGGATTGCTCTTCACCTACCCCGCGTGTTTACATGCGGGGTTCAATCCTGCAAAAACTGGCAGCTCATCATCCAATTACGTCTTTTGTAGGGAACCGCCTTGTGCTGTTCCTGTTGTGAAGTGGAACTGGACAAGCCGCGTTCCCTACAACAATCACCTATAACCTACAACCTACCCGCCATCCCCTAAAACCCTTCCAGCCTGGAAAGGTCCGCGAAAGGTTTCAACAATCCTGCGATCGCTTGCAGCATTCCCAGTCGGGTATTGCGCAGCGGCTCATCCTCTACCATCACCAACACTTTGTCAAAAAATGCATTGATCAGCGGGACAAGCTGTTCTATTTGATGCAATGCATTCTCAAAGGTCGGCTCATCCCTGACGCTTTCTTGTGCCTTTTGAACTCCCTCATACAGAGCCTTTTCTTCCGTTTCCACCAATAGGCTTCCATCAACAGCATATTCCTGAGGTAAATCACGGACCATGCGCAAGCAGCGGCTATACGCAGGCAATATCGTGCCCCAGTCATCCCTACGCACCCAGGCATTCAATACGCCAGCCTGCTCAGCAGCGAGCGCCGGATTGGTTGCATTCACCCGCTCGACTGCATCCACTACGTCGTAACGGAAACCTTTATCCAAAAGCAGTCCATGCAACCTGCCTGCAACGAATTCTACAGCAGCGTCTATCACCTCTGGTTTCACTTCCACTGGCTGCAAGCGCGCCGCTGCCGCCAGCCCTTCCCGGACGTCAAAGTGAATTCGCTTTTCGATCAAGAGCTGCACCAGCCCCAGCGCGGTACGCCGCAAAGCAAATGGGTCCTTATTGCCGTTTGGTGCCAAACCGACCGCGAACAAGCCCGCGATCGAATCAAGGCGATCTGCCAACCCCACGCAAACACCTGCCCACCCTTCGGGTAACTGGTCTTCTGCGGTACGGGGAAGGTAGTGCTCAAAGATCCCTTGGGCAACCTCTGGCGACTCACCGGACTTCTCTGCGTAGTAGCGCCCCATGATACCTTGCAAGCTGGTCATTTCCACCACCATCTGACTCGCAAGGTCAGCTTTGCACAATTCAGCCACACGATCAGTGATGAGCCTATCCGCTGCGCTCAACCCCAGTTTCAGGCTAAGCTGACTGCTTAGCTCCTGGATGCGCCGGGTTTTCCCAAGCATCGATCCGAGTTCTTTCTGGAAGGTCAACTGCTCCAGGTCAGGCACGAAATCAACCAGTTTTTTCTGCAAGTCCTCGCGGATAAAGAACTCAGCATCAGCAAAGCGGGCATGGATCACCTGTAAATTGCCGTCCACTACCGTTTCGGCAAATGCATAATCTCCGTTTCGCACGATGATGAAGTGGTTGGTCAGGCTGCCATCGGTATTGATCACCGGGAAATATCGCTGGTGTTTCTTCATGACGCTGATCAACACTTCTGGTGGCAGATTCTGAAGATAGCGCAGGTCGAAGCTGCCCAGCAATGCCGCAGGTCTTTCCACCAGGTTGCCAACTTCCATCAGCAAATCTGGGTCTTCTGCCAGCGTTCCGCCGACTTTTTCTGCCAGCGCCAGCGCCTGCTTCCAGATCTCCTCACGACGCTGCGCAGAATCTAGAATGATGCCCTGCGCCTGCAGATAGACTGGATAATCCGCAGGAGATTGCAGAAGTTTCTCCGCATCCTCTGAGAAGCGCAAACCGTGGGTGAGGCGCCCGGACTTCAGCCCTGCATAGCTGAATGGCACAACGGTCTCCCCGAGCAGAGCCACCAACCAGCGGATCGGCCGCGAGAAACTTACACCGCTGTCGTTCCAGCGCATGGACTTGGTGAAGCGCAAGTTCGCGATGACTCCTGGCAGCGCTGCAGCCAGAATTTCAAGTGCGGACTTGCCGGCTTCATGCATCTCCACAACCACGTAGCGACCATTATCAAAGTCGCGTACCTGAAGTTGCTCAACGGCTACCCCACGGCTGCGGGCAAATCCTTCCGCGGTCTTGGTTGGTTTTCCTGCAGCGTCAAAAGCACGGTCCGCTGGGGGACCCTTCACCTCGATTTTTCGCTCAGCCTGGTGGGTCTGAAGCGCTTTCACCTGCACCGCCAGGCGGCGGGGGGTGCCATGTACACTCAATGTATCGAACCCAAGACGCGCTTCAACCAACAGGGTCTTAATCAGGTTCTCAAGGTTGCTGATAGCGGAATCCAGGTCAGCAGTGGGCAGTTCTTCGCAGCCAATTTCAAACAAAAGGTTTGCGCGTTCTTCGCTGATCTCAGCTAAAGGGTCCTCCTCCAGCAGGAGTGCCGGTTGATCGCTTTTCATCCAGGGGAAGCCCATTTCTTCGCGTTGGGCGTAGTAAGCCTCTGCCACCTTTCTGGAAAGCTCGCGCATTTTACCAAATAATGCCTGCCTTTCAGTGAAGCCCACCGCCCCACGGGCGTCCAGGACATTGAAGGTATGTGAGGATTTGATAATGTTGTCATATGCCGGCAGCACCAACCCTCTTGACAGGGCATTCTCTGCTTCTTTCGTAAAAAGGGAGAACATTTGCCGGATATTGGGCACATCCGCAACCTCATAGTAGTAGGTCGAGTGTTCGCGTTCCGCCACCTGGTAGACGTCTCCATAAGTGCGGTCCTCGTTCCAGCGGATCAGCTTGAAATGATTCACCTTTTGCAGACTCATGGCAATGCGCTCGAGACCGTAAGTGATCTCGACTGCGGGCACATCCAAAACAATCCCGCCCGCCTGTTGGAAGTAGGTGAACTGGGTGATTTCCTGCCCATCCAGCCAGACTTCCCAGCCCAGTCCCCAGGCGGAAAGTGCGGGCGATTCCCAGTTGTCTTCCACGAAGCGGATATCATGTTGTGCCGGGTCAATGCCCAGTGCAAGCAGTGAGTTCAGATAGAGTTCTTGCGGATTTCCCGGATCGGGTTTGAGGATCACCTGGAATTGGGTATGCTGCTGCAGACGGTTTGGGTTGACCCCATAGCGTCCATCATCCGGGCGAACCGAAGGTTCCACGTAAGCGACACGCCAAGGCTCCGGACCGAGCACTCGTAAAAAGGTGGCAGGATTCATCGTGCCGGCACCGACCTGGGAATAATATGGTTGCCAAATCAGGCAACCCTGCCCCGCCCAGTAAGTTTGCAGTTTGAAGATAATGGATTGAAAATCTAATGCTGTGCTCATCGCGAGACCTCGTGGTTGATTTAACAGGTTGATTATACATCAGCAAAATCAGGGCGGCAGAGGCAACTCGACGTCCTCAGCGGGTAACCACAGGGGTGTTTAGACAAGTATGATTGTTTACACATTATCCGGGGTGATTATTTACAGGTTAAGGGCAGACACAGGGGTCTGCCCCTACGAAAGCCACCTTTCTCTCAAACACCAGATGTAGAGGTAACCCCCCGTGGTTACCCGCTATATAGCAGACACAACGTTTTCCAGG
>DBRR01000027.1:49623-51931 GCA_002306055.1 Anaerolineaceae bacterium UBA1363 | reverse complement strand
GACATTTCTAAATTGCCTTGACAGGAAAATTAAGAAACTTGTTGTGAGGGGGTCAGCAGATGGTATACACTTTGGATAAAATAGGTTATGCTTAAGCGTCGTTCAAATATTGGAGGAGATCAATATGATTGATGAACTGATAAAAGAGTCCAAGCAACGCATGCAAGGCGCTCTGGACGTGTTGGAAGATGATCTGATCGCAATCCGAACCGGTCGAGCGTCACCTGCCTTGGTGGAGAGACTGCAGGTCGAGTATTATGGTTCCAACCTCTCATTGATTCAGCTTGCCACCATCAGTGTGCCAGAATCACGTCAGCTGCTTATCCGTCCCTTTGATTCCTCATCGCTCAAAGCCATTGAGCGTGCCATTCAGGCCTCAGATCTGGGTCTTACCCCCAACAGCGATGGTAAGGTCATCCGCCTCAACCTGCCGCCCCTCACAGAGGAACGCCGGCGCGACCTGGTAAAAATGGTGCATTCACGCCTCGAGGATTGCCGTGTTGCCATACGCAACATTCGCCGCGACAGCCTGAAGGATCTGCGGGAGTTTGAAAAGGAAAAATTGATTTCCGAAGACGAACTCAAAAAAGCTGAAGAAGATTTGCAGGATCTGACCAACGAAATGATCGCCGAAGTAGATATCATCGGCGACCGTAAAGAAAAAGAGATCATGGAATTCTAAGTATGTCTGAAACAATCAGTCGCGTGCCGGTACATGTGGGCATCATTATGGATGGAAACGGTCGCTGGGCAACAAAGCGGGGTTTGCCGCGGCTGGCTGGACACCGAGCGGGAACGAAGAACTTGCGCCGCGTCATCCGTGCTGCCGCCGACGCTGGCATTAAGCACCTGACCTTCTATGCCTTCTCGACCGAAAACTGGAGCCGCCCCGAAGAAGAGGTCAGCGGCTTGATGAGTCTTCTGGGGGAATTTATCGAAACAGAAACCCAGGAACTGCATAAGGAGGGCGCCCGCCTGTTACACATTGGTCATCTTGAACACCTCGAACCGCAATTACGCGAGAAAATCGAAAATGCGATCGAGCTGACCAAAAACAACACCCGAATTGACGTTATCTTCGCCATCAGTTACGGTGGGCGTGACGAGATCGTGACCGCGGTCAGGAAGATCGTCGCGGCAGGCCTCCCAGCCGAGGAAATAACCCAGCAAACCCTGTCCGATAATATGTTTACCGCGGGCATTCCCGACCCTGACCTTATCATCCGAACTTCCGGCGAATTGCGCACCAGTAACTTCCTCACATGGCAAAGCGTCTACAGTGAGTGGGCTTTTCCGGAAGTGTTATGGCCGGACTTTGACGAAGCTACCCTGGCAGAGATCCTTGAAGATTTCTCCAAACGCGAACGTCGCTTTGGTGGATTGAGCAAAAAGTAATGCTGCGCCAGCGGGTACTTTCCGCCTTGATTTTTGTGCCCCTGTTCTTGGGTATGGTATGGCTTGGGGGGATTACCTTTGACTTATTTCTGTTAGTTGTGTTGGCATACGCGGGTTTTGAATATACCCGCATGCTTAAAAACTTAGAATATAAGGTTTCTTACCCGCTGATGATTGCTGCCATTTGCATGCTGGTCTTACTGCGTATATTCCTGACCGCATGGCTGGAGCCGCTGGTGTGGACAGTGATCCTGGTGTTGCTGGGTAGTTACAGTCTCTGGCAGTACGAGCATGGGGATGAGCAAGCCTTCATCTGCCTGGGGCTGCAGGTTTTTGGCGTGTTCTTTATTGGAGTGTTGGGGGCTTATGGCATCTCGCTCAATCAAAGCCAGCCGCATGGGAACCTTTGGCTGCTGGTAACAATTACACTGGTGTGGCTGGTGGATACCGGCGCGTATTTGATCGGCACCCGGTTTGGGAAGCGCAATATTCTACCCAGGCTCAGTCCGAAAAAGACGCTTGAAGGGTTGATCGGCAGCACGCTGGTGGGACTGCTTTCGGGGGTATTGATTGGCTGGATTCTGCGCAAGCCCCTGCCAGAGTTGGGGCTGCTCAACGGAGCAGTTTTAGGGCTGATAATGGGTCCCACCGCCTTCTTCGGGGATACACTGATGAGCCTGATCAAACGCACGCTGGCAGTAAAGGATACCGGCAGCCTGATCCCTGGTCACGGCGGCGTGCTCGATCGATTGGATTCGATGCTTTGGGCGATGGCGATTGGGTATTATTTTTTTATGTTTTTTGGTTTGTAGGGGCGACGCATGCGTCGCCCCTACCCAAAAACATCATTGTAGGGGTCACCCCCTTGTCAAGACAATGATGGTTTTACATGTTGTTTAGGGTGATTGTTTAC
>DBRR01000027.1:48982-49553 GCA_002306055.1 Anaerolineaceae bacterium UBA1363 | reverse complement strand
GTGTCTGCCCTTAACCTGTAAATAGTTACTCCGGATAATGTGTAAACAATCATACTTGTCTAAACACCCCCTGTGGTGACCCGCGGCAGACACCGGGATCCAATGTAAGGGTGACGCAGTAGAAAGCCACCCCTTGGGGGATGCGTCGCCCCTAACCAGAAAATCAATATTCCCAAGCAGCAAAGATCCGTAGGGTTAACATCCCATGGTTACCCGGTAATAAAGCCGGATTAAACCCCACACAAATTCGCAGGGCAGGCAACATAATCCGGCCTGCAATTATCATAGCGGATGGATTGAAGCCTATTCTTACGAATAGACTCGAAGTGTATGGTGGGGGCTTGCTCCCACCGCTTGGCCCCCACACAAATCCGCCGGGCAGGCAACGCAATCCGGCCTGCAATTATTGTAGTGGATGGACTGAAGCCCATCCGAACGAATAGATTTGAAATGTACGGTGGGGGTTTGCTCCCACCGCTTGACCCCCACACAAATTCGCCGGGCAGGCAACGCAATCCGGCCTGCAATTATTGTAGCGGATGGACTAAAGCCCATCCGTACGAATAGATTT
>DBRR01000027.1:25116-48925 GCA_002306055.1 Anaerolineaceae bacterium UBA1363 | reverse complement strand
GGCTTGCTCCCACCGCTGATTGATAGTGCCGGTGTCGTCACAGAGTGCGGAATATCATATTCTTTCCGTACCAAATTATCCCTTGTAGGGGTAACCCCCCGTGGTTACCCTGTTTGACAAGAATTGCGGAGGGGGGTAGGATGATTTTAGAAATGGCTTCGATTTATTAACAGGAGCTATAACATGGACCATAAACCCACAGTTCCAGTTCCCGCGCCAGTTTACACTAACTGTGGGATCTTTATGACTATGAACAATTGAGGAAAAAATGAAAACGAAAAAACAGCGAATTGTGACAATTCTATTGTCTGCTATTGTCATCGTTGGCATGACTTTTCTTTTGAATCTCTTAATCGGGAGCTCAAAAGCTGAAGTCTTGAAAGCCAAATCGCCAAATGAATTGGTAGAAGCCAACCCAGCCGTCTCTGAACCGGAGCAGGAACCTCAGAAAGTGCAATTCAATAATAAGATTGCCGAATATGATGGGTTAACCATGGAAGTCTTAAGTATCACTTCTTCTGGCAACGATGCGATCGTGGAAGTGCTTTGGGAATTGAAAGATCCCCGGGACTGGAAAATAAATAATGCCGCCCTCGAAATTGACTCGCAAGCATATTCGTACGAAGGGTTCGACTTGGTGGAAGGCTTGTTTCACTATGCTGACGGGACAGCCTGTAAGATAGACACGCAAAAAATTCCTCAGGAAGATGACTGCTCAAGCGAATTTCTTCAAGAGACACCTTATCGAGTTGATCGATTGACTTTTGCGAATGTTCCGGATGATTTTTTGAACCGGTCGATCCAGTTGAGAATCCTCGGCCTGACTGCTTTCCCAAGTGAGAGCGAGTATTGTAAGGTCTTGAATATTGAACACATTCAAAAAACGATGCAAGATGATTTTCCAGGCCTGGAGTTGGAGTGTTTTGAAGAGGATGGCTTCCAGGGTTATAGAATCAAGGAAAGCTCGCCCTATGTTAATGATGAAAAGGCTCTCGCTCTGCTATCAGACCATGCGGTAAAAGCTTTGTTCGGAAACATGGCTGGAATTTGGAAATTTGATTTGACAGCAGATTAATTGGGCAAATCAAGCCAAAACAACAGGCAGCGATGTATGTTCCCATCATCACTGCCTGTTTTGTTTATAGGCGATCTTATGACGCTCCTCACACTGGATTTTAGAGAGAATTGGGACGGAACGGTGTGCAGTTCACCACTTCGCCCTACCCCCCCCCGTAGGAGTGACCCCTCGTGGTTACCCGTTGAGACTGGGAGACCTACGGTCAAGCAGCGTGCACGGTCAAGAGACCGGCACGATCGATTCTTATTGTCCCAACGCCGCGTCGACGATCTCGCGGGCTTCCTTTTGGATCTGAGCCAGGTGCTCCGCGCTCTTGAGACTCTCGGCGTAAATCTTGTAAATATCTTCTGTTCCCGAAGGTCTGGCAGCGAACCAACCGTTCTCGGTGACCACTTTCAGTCCGCCAATCGGGGCATGATTGCATTTGGCGGTGGTGAGTTTCTCCAAAATCGGATCGCCAGCCATCATTTCCGCATTTACCAGGTCCGGCGAAAGATTGCTAAGAATCGATTTCTGCTTGGCGTTCGCGGGCGCATCCAGGCGGGCATAGAAACTACCGCCCAATTCCGCCTCCAACGCCTGGTAATGCAGACCCGGATCCTTACCCGTCACAGCCAGAATCTCCGCCGCCAGCAGGTCAAGGATGATCCCATCCTTGTCGGTCGTCCAGGTCTCGCCGTTTTTGCGCAGAAATGAAGCCCCAGCGCTTTCCTCCCCGCCAAATCCGATGCTGCCATCCAGCAGTCCGGGGACGAACCATTTGAAGCCAACCGGCACTTCGCATAATTTGCGCCCGATCTTGCGAGCAACGCGATCAATGATCGAGCTTGAAACCAGCGTCTTCCCCACCGCGGCTGTTGCGGACCAGTCAGGACGATGCTGGAATACGTACCATATAGCCACGCTCAGGTAATGATTGGGATTCATCAGACCCACGCTGGGGGTGACGATGCCGTGGCGGTCAAAGTCAACATCATTGCCAAAGGCGATATCAAAATCATCTTTCATGGCAACCAGGCTGGCCATCGCGTAGGGGGAGGAGCAATCCATGCGGATCTTGCCATCCTTATCCAATGTCATGAAGGAGAAGGTCGGGTCAATGCGTTTGTTGACAACCTCAAGGTTGAGCCCATACATCTCAGCCATGGGTTCCCAATAGGCGATGCCCGAGCCCCCCAGCGGATCGGCACCGATGTGAATGCCGGAGTCGGCAATTGCCTTCAAATCAACCACGTTGATGAGGTCCTTGATGTAGGGAGTCAGCAGATCGATTTGCTTGGTTGTGTCAGCTGCCATTGCCCTATTCAGTGGCATCCGGCGCACGTCCAACATATCGTTGGCGATGATCTCATTGGCCCGGTTCTGGATCCATTGGGTGGTAAGTGT
Source organism: Anaerolineaceae bacterium UBA1363 (assembly GCA_002306055.1). Taxonomy (GTDB): domain Bacteria; phylum Chloroflexota; class Anaerolineae; order Anaerolineales; family Anaerolineaceae; genus Mesolinea. The sequence continues at coordinate 46,461 of DBRR01000027.1, read as the reverse complement.
GTCAGCCGGACCGCCATTGGGCGGGTTGTACTTGAAACCGCCGTCTTCGGGAGGGTTGTGTGAAGGGGAAATGACCACCCCGTCCGCCTGTACGCCCTGGTGGCTGGCGTTCCAGGTCAGGATGGCGTGCGAGATGACTGGCGTGGGGGTGTATTGATGATTTTGGTGGATGCGGATCTCCATCGCGTTGCCAGCAAACACCTCGATGGCGGTATAGAGCGCCGGCTCCGAAAGCCCATGACTGTCCATCCCCATGAAAAGCGGCCCGGTGATGCCCTCGCCGCGGCGATATTCGTAGATCGCCTGGCTGATGGCAGCCACGTGGTCATCGTTGAAACTTCCGTTCAGCGACGTGCCGCGATGCCCGGAGGTGCCAAAAGCGACCGCCTGGGCTGGATTACCCGGTTCGGGATGCTGAGTGTAATAGGCTGAAATCAAGCGTGGAATGTTGGTCAGCGATTCGAGCGGCGCGGGTTTGCCTGCAAGTGGATGAATGCTCATAATGTTTCCTCTTCTTTATCGGGCTTTAGCCCGCTGGATAGGTTGATTTCTTCCTGCCCCTTATCGTCTTCAATTCGGGATACTTCATTTTATCATGCCCCCTGACTGTCACTCGATTAACTACCTCAAATCACAAAAATACACCCCGGGGAATTTTTTCCGGGGTGTATTTTTACGCGCGTTGCTGGGAGCAAGAAGCAAGGGCGTTACTCGATCACATAAACCAGGTTGGCGTCAAAGGTAACCACGATCTGTCCGGCTGAGACGGGTACGGAAGAGGCAGCATCCATCGCCCCGCCGCCCATGCCGTAGGGTGAGTAAGGCTGCACGTATGAGGTGTTGGACACATTGATGGTCTGGATTTGTCCGAGTGTGACTCCAGACGTCGCAGCAACTGCCAGCGCTTTTGCCTGGGCGTCCTTGATGGCAAGGTCTCTTGCTTGATCAAGGGCAGACTGTCGGTTTGCGAGGTCGAAGTTGATACCGTAGATCTGGTTGGCACCAGCGCCCAACGCAGCGTCCAGAACCTGGCTTAGTTTTGTCAAATCGCGCACGGTCACATACAGGGTGTTTTCAACTGAATAACTGACGTAGCTGGGTTGACCGTTCTGGTCATACTGCTGGATGGAGTAGACATTGAAGTTAGCAGTCTGGAGGTCTTTTTCCTCAACTCCAACATCCTTGATCGCATCCGAAATTGCGGTTGCCTGGGTATTGTTGGCTGTGAGAGCAGATGAAACATCCTGTGCCTCACTGCGGATACCAATGTTGATGTATGCCAGGTCTGGTACCATCAGGACCCTGCCAGTTCCGGTCACGCTCAGCGTACGAAGTGGGGCGGGGTCTGATTGGGCGGATTCGTTTGTTGCATCGGCTGGCTGAACTGGCAACATAGTACAAGCTGAAAGTCCAATAGTGGCGACCAACAGCAAAGCAATAAATGTGAAGACGTGTTTCTCGTTCATTTTTTCTCCTTGAATGGTTATCAATCTGTTTGCTTAACGTCAGATGGTGCTCTTTTGTTCCATTTTCTCCCGCAGGCTTGGATATAATAAACAGATGCATTGCCTTTGAGGAAATCATGCCGGTAAATTATGCTCAATTAGAACACAGCCAGGGTCAATTCGCAGCCCAATATGCTGCCTGGCAGGCAGAACAGGTTGCGCGTGGTGGCGCTCTTAAAAACCTGCTCAATGACGCTGCTGCCAGTCCTGACTTGCTGCGCCAGGCAATTGAGGAAGCCGAACAGCAGCTAACCAACCTTTACCTGGCAAAGCCAACCAACGAACCAATTCTGACCCACCGCCCGCTGCCCCAGGCGCCACTGGGCTATACCCTGATTGCGGCAGATGGCTCGCAGATCGTCCCCAGCCGTCATCGCGCTTTGCAGTTTGGCGTGGTCAATGTCGGCTTGATCAAGGCGCATATCGGCAGTGGCGAACCGCCTGAAATTCGGGTTGAAACCGAATTGCTCGCCATGGACCAGATCCAGACCCAGGAGGGAACCTTGATTGGCGAGGACGAGGTGGCACTCCTGCGCGACCTGGCAGAACGGAAATTGATTCGCCGGGCAGTCTCACCTGAGGACCTTGAGCCTGTCATCACCCTCACCGATGGCCCATTGGACGTCTTTTACCGTTCCACCATCCAGGGTGACCGGGGTCAGGAGGTGCAGCGAGAGGTCTTCGAAATTGACCAGGACCTACAGCGCCGGGGTGTGATGACTGCTGGCTATATTGACAAGCCCGGTTCTGCCATGCTCAGCCGCATGTTGGCAATCTTCCAGTGCAAGCGCCAGGGCCTACCGCTTGAATCCAACAACCGCGAACTCAACTTGAGCGACCGATTTATCTTACAGGAAATCCTGGAACAGCCAGGGGAACGCTCCGCGATCTTCGAAGCCATCACCCGCAGTGCCAGGAAACCCGCCAACAGCTTGCCGGTCGCATTCTTTTACGTAAACGTCAGCAGTGCCGAAAATGAGCCCTGCCTGGCGCGCCTTGAATTCCCCCTGTGGGTCAGCGAAGTGCCTGGCCTGGTGGACACGCTGCATGCTGTCATTTACAAGGAAGCCCAGGTGCTCGATTCTCACCCTTACCCCTATCTCTTGCATCGTGCGCATGAACTGGCAGTGGTCAAGCGGGTGGAAGCGGACGAGGTTGAAGTGATGCTTCAGAGCCAGCTTGACCCCCAGATACGTATCCACCAACAACGTTCCAATAAAGACTATCTGAAAGGACTATCATGAGCGATTTGTCCCGTTCGATCCCAATTGGCAAGCTCTTGCGTGCCGACAACAGCCAATTTGTGGCCGGCTGCCGCGTGAGGGAGCTGGAAACCCCGGCTTTTGGTTCGCTGGTCAGAGCATCCCTGGAAGATCAGACGGATGTCTATGGGCTTATTACCAACATCAGCATCAACGATGATGGGCTCGTGCGCCAGCTCGTCTCCGGGGTAAGCATTCCGGGGGAATACACTGCCGACAATCGCTACAACCGCAATTTGCCGGTTGAGATCCATGTGCTCACAATTGGCTACCAGAGTGACGGTCAGATCCATCACCAATTGCCGCCGCGCCCGCCGCTCAGCCTGGATCAACTCTTCCTGTGCGACTCGCAAGAAGTGGCGCACTTTACCAGCCACGGCTATTCTTACCTGCGCCACATCCTGCGCCTGGCTGACCAGCCAGTTGAAGAGCTGCTCGTGTCGCACCTGGCCCAGGCACGCCGCGTGCAGGATTCACTGGGCAATCCAGACTGGTACGAGGCAGCCTGCCAGAGATTGATCGTCCTGCTAAGAGATGACTACTTGCGCCTGACCCAGGTGTTGGACGCGCTTTCGGAACTGGAGTAAATGATCATGGAACCACAAGCAGATTTTAGTAATGCCAACCCACCGATCGGCTTTGTGACAGGGGGCGGTCTTGAAGCCAACCTGCAGGTGAAGCTGACCGTGCCGGCACAAACGGTGCAGGAAGGGGCGTTTGTGGTGATGGATAGCGGCAGCTTGCGCTTTTATGGCTTGGTGACAGACCTCCAATTGGCTGCCATCGACCCCAACTATGCCAGCCAACTCAACAGCGAGCGCTTTAGCCCACGCCTGGGGCAGTACCTCAACCAGAACACGCTCTATACCAACCTGGCGGTCATGCCCGCCCTGATGCTGGATCGCGGTCCGGACCCAGCCAGCCCGGAGTATGCCATTTGGCTGCAAAGCCGACCGGCGAAAGATATACCCATCACAGTAAAAACTGTGCCCGACCACCACGCGCCGGTCAGACTGGCAAATGCCGAAGATATCGCCCAGATTTTTGGCACGGAAGACGGCAAAACCATCTTTCGCGTCGGTGAGACGCGCGAACAAGGTCACGCGGTCTGCCTGAACCTCGAGAAGTTCGTTCAGCGTTCATCGGGGATTTTTGGCACGACTGGCTCGGGCAAGTCCTTCCTGGCGAGGATGATCCTGGCGGGGTTGATCCATGCCAACAATGCTTCCACCCTGATTTTTGACATGCACAATGAGTATGGTCCCCCAAGCACCTCTTCGGATACCGGTAAGCCGGTGAGTGGACTCAAAGAGCAGTTTACAGCACGGGTAAGGCTGGTTGGATTGGGTGCAGGCACGGATTTTGGTGCCCTCCACGCTGATTTTAACCTTGAAATTGCCTACAAGGATCTCACACCGGAAGATATTCTGCAGCTGAGCCAGACCCTCAACCTCAAGGAAACCACTGCCACCACGCTGGACGCCCTGCAGACCAGTTTTGGTGAGGATTGGTTCATGGCATTCATGCAGATGCGCGGAAAAGCAACCGAGGAGGATGAGGAAGGAAAACGCCGTCCGGCAGCCGACAGCGTGGAAGCCTGGGCAAATGAGGCGGGCGTAAATGTGATGGCAGCGGAAAGTCTGCGCAGCAAACTTGGCCGCCTGATGAACCGACCCTACCTGGTGGACAGCCCCGCGAGTAATGGCCTGGCAGAGATCATCAATAATCTCCAGGAGGGGCGGCATGTTATCCTCTCCTTTGGTCGTTACGATTCTGAGCTCGATTACCTGTTGGTTACCAATCTGATCACACGGAAAATCCGCGACACCTGGGAGGCTGCCACCAACCAATTCCACAAGGACAAAAAGAAGGAGCCCCGTCCCCTGGTGGTGGTGGTCGAGGAAGCCCACAAGCTGCTCAACCGCGAAATGGCTTCCCAGACCATCTTCAGTACGATCGCGCGCGAAATGCGTAAGTATTACGTGACCCTGCTGATCATTGACCAGCGTCCTTCGCAGATTTACGACGAGGTCATGTCGCAGCTTGGGACGCGCATCTCAGGAGCTCTCGGGGATGAGGATGACATCAATGCGGTGCTCAGTGGTTTGGCAGGACGAAATGCTCTGCGCGGCATGCTCGCCAAACTTCAGCCCAAAGAGGAAGTCCTGATGCTCGGCTGGGGTGTGCCCATGCCAATACCCATCCATTCACGGCGTTATGATGAAAAATTCTGGCAGGAATTACACAAAGATGAGACGCCGAAGCCTGCAACCACCGCGGATTTCAACAAGTTGTTAGGGTTTGGTGACGATGATACCGATTAAGTTGCGCATTACCGGATTCACTTCTTACCGCAAGCCGGTCGAAATTGATTTCTCCGGCTTTGACCTGGCGTGCATCTCTGGTCCCAATGGTGCCGGGAAATCCTCTCTGTTGGATGCCATTACTTACGCCCTTTATGGGGAAGCCCGCCGGCGCGATGAAGCCATCATCAACACCGCCTCTACCAAGGCGGAAGTGCAGCTGGACTTTGAATATGAGTCCCAAACCTATCGGATTGTGCGCAGCATCACCCGCGGCAAAGGCGGCCAACTCGATTTCATGATTCTGAACCCAGACTTGGGCGAGCGGGGCACCTGGAAAATCCTGACCGAGCAAAACATGCGCGCCACCCAGGCAAAAATTCAGAACACGTTGCGGCTGGACTATGAAACCTTCGTCAACGCCTCGTTCTTTTTACAGGGGAAAGCCGATTCCTTTGCCACGCAGCGTCCCGCTGACCGCAAGAAAATCCTCTCGAGCATCCTCGGGTTGGACCAGTGGGAGGTGTACCACGAGTACACCAAAACCCGCATCCGCGATGCAAAAACCGACCTGGATGTCCGTGAACGCAAATTGGCTGAAATCCAGGCTGAACTCGACCAGGAACCCCTAAAGCGGGCAGAATATCAAGCCGCGGAGCAGGAGTTGAAGGCAGCTTCAGCCGATGTGGAGTTGCAAACGGCGCGTTATCAGCAGCAATTGGCACAAAAAGAAAAACTTGAAGCACAGCAGCAGACTGTGAGCGCGCTTGGCAGTCAACTGGAAGCCGCCCAAAACCGCATTGAAGGCTTTGAACGGCAGAAAACCGAGCGCCTGGCGCGACTGCAAATTCACCAAAACACCCTTGCCCGCGCAGAAGAAATTAGAGCCGCGTATGATGCCTATAATCAATTACTTGAACGCCTGCGCCAGGCAGAAGCCCAGGCGGAGCAGTTTCGCCCGATTGAAAGCGAACTGAAAACCTATCGCCAGCAACTTGAGATGGAGAGGCAGCGGCTCACCACCACCGTTGAACACCTTCAGCAGGAGGAAGCCCGCATCCGCCAGTCAGCAGCAGATGCCCGCGCCCTTGAACAACAGCGGCAGGATATTGGTCAGATGGTTTCTGCCCTCACCCAGGAGATTAACAACGCTGCTGACCTGGAAAGTTTGCTGGCTGCCCTTGAGACCAGGAAGAAAGCCCTTCACTTGGAAAATGGCGAACTGCGGGCACGCATGCAAGACCTGCAAGAACGCATCGAACAACTGGCGCAGGTTGCTGATGCGGTCTGCCCACTTTGCGGTCAGCCGCTCACGGAGGAGCACCGTGCTGAGCTCAGCAAGGAGCTGACAGCCAAAGGCACTTCCCTTGGCGACCAGTACCGCGCCAACAAGAAAGCGCTCGAAGAGGCTGAGGCGGAGGAGGAAGCTTTGCGCCAGGCGCGCCGCAACCTTGAAAAGAATAAATCCGAATTGTTGCAATACCAGAACGAGATTGCCAAGCTTGATTTGCGCCTGCAGGACATCCGAAAAGCTGAGCAGGCCTGGCAGGCAGAGGGTGCCGTTAATCTGGCAAAGGCAAAAGAATCGCTTAAAGCGGATGATTTTCTGCCCGACGTCCGGGTCAAAATAGCTGAGGAAGAAATACGGCTGGCTGAATTGGGTTACGACGCCCGCGCCCACCAGCAGCTCAAGTTCGAAGAAGAGGCGGCACGCCCCGCGGTCGACGCCTATAACCGCCTGCAAACCGCTCAGAGCGCCGTGGAAGAGCTGCAGGCTGGTCTGGCAGACCTAAGCGAAAATCTCCAGGCTGCAGCGTTGGAAAAAGAACGTCTGCAAGCAGAGTATGACGCCAAAGCTGCAGAACTGGCAGCTGCCCAGGCAGGACTGCCGGATATCAGCCAGACCCAGGCAGCGCTTAACGATGCCAAATTAACGGTCTCCAGGGTGCAAATGCGCCTTGGCGGGATAAGACAGCAACTTGCTACGATCGAACAGCAGAAACAGAACCTCATTACCATCCGGCAGGACGCCGAAAGCATCCGCCGTACCATTCGCGACCTTGAACTGGTCCAAAAAGCCTTTAGTAAAGACGGGGTGCCGGCGATGCTGATTGAGCAGGCGATCCCCGAATTGGAAGAGCAGGCCAACGACATCCTCAGTCGGCTCTCGGACCACACCATGAGCGTCAGTTTTCCAACACAACGTGAATTTAAGGATACAAAGCGTATTGACAAGCGCGAAACACTCGACATCCGCATTAGTGCTGGCGGGGCTGTGCGGGATTATGAAACCTTCAGTGGGGGCGAAGCTTTCAGGATTAATTTTGCCATTCGCCTGGCTCTTTCGCGCGTGCTGGCAAAACGGGCAGGCGCAAAGCTGCAAACGCTGGTGATCGATGAGGGGTTTGGCAACCAGGATGTCCAAGGGCGCCAGCGCCTGGTTGAAGCCATCAACCTGATCCGCCAGGATTTCAAAAAGATCCTGATCATCACGCACATCGAAGAACTTAAGGACTTCTTCCCGGACCGGATCGAAGTCACCAAGACCGCTGAGGGCTCCCAGGCAGAAGTGTTAGTAACGTAGCGAGCCGAATTGTTCGACGTATTTCAAATCGTAGGGAACGGCCTTGCGTCAAGACAATGATGGTTTTACACATGTGATGGTTTACACATTGTGTAGGGTGATTGTTTACACTTTAATCTTTAAGACAGATCATATAGGATTATTGGGGCAGCGCCATATACGCCATGCGGGCGGGTAACCACGGGGGGTTACCTTTACGTCTGGGAGATTAAGGGAGGTGTAGCTTTGTAGGGGCAGACCCCTGTGTCTGCTCAAAACCTGTAAATAATCACCTCGGATAATATGTAAACAATCATACTTGTCTAAACACCTTGCGCCATTTCGGAAATCATGCTAGCCCAGAAACGAAGTTCACCCAAGAACTGACCTAAGGTTGAGATCGCCACGTCGCTTCGCTCCTCGCGATGACGATGAATTTCGATTCGTAGGGAACGGCCTTGCGCCGTTCCGGGAATCATGCTAGATAGCCAACCCACCGCCCAGGAACGAAGGTTGAGATCGCCACGTCGCTTCGCTCCTCGCGATGACGATGGGTTTCGATTCGTAGGGAACGGCCTTGCGCCGTTCCGGGAATCATGCTTGATAGCTAACCCACCATCCAGGAACTGTATTGGAGTGAACAGTTGAGGGTCATTTGGACCTAAGGTTGAGATCGCCACGTNNTTTCGATTCGTAGGGAACGGCCTTGCGCCGTTCCGGGAATCATGCTAGCCCAGAAACGAAGTTCACCCGTAGGGTGGGTTGGCGTTGACGAGTGCTGGATTGGCTACCATGTTATATAGCCAACCCACCACCCAGGAACTGACCTAAGGTTGAGATCGCCACGTCGCTTTGCTCCTCGCGATGGCGGGAGTGGGGGAATTGTAGTTGTAGTAGGTCGGTAGGTAGGCTTAATAGAGAATCAGGCAGGTAAAAACACTATGACGCCATACTCTTCGAGCACGATGATTCACATGGTCTGTCGTAGGTCAGCTTGCTCGTTTCAAGCTGACACTCGAGTCATTCCGAACCTCTGTTGCTCAGGATGACATTGTCGGAGTTAAGATCGCCACGTCGCTTCGCTCCTTGCGATGACGGATGCTGGCTTAAACACTCGCCTCGGGTTTGATCTTGATCAAAGCTAGGGTTGAGAACAGGAACAGGAACCCATAAAGTCCCATTAAAAGGACATATCCAGCGCCATCCCCGATTGGTCCGCCGATGTACGCGCCTACCGCGCCAGCGCCTGCCCCAGCCAGGTTGGAAATCCCCAGCCAGCGCCCAGCTTCTTCCTTGGGTACAATGGAGGTCCCGAGCGCCCAGTTTGAGGAGAAGAACGCACCGGTTGCCAACCCGATCAACACACCCCCGAGAAACATCACGGGCATGGTGCGCGACATAATCACAATAACAGTCCCCAGGGTCGCCATCAGCCCGCTGACCAGCAGGAGCAGTTTGGCACCAAACTTATCCGTCAACCAACCGGAGGGGATTGAGATCAGCAGGATGGCTATGCCTACCACCATCATCAGCAGAGAAGATGGCTGAGCCGCAGCGCTTCCTTGCAGCTCCGGGAAACGTTCCTGGATAAAATACAGCACAAAACTGGCAAGGTTGTTGGCTCCAACCATAAAAGCCAGGCGGTTGATTACCCACCAGGTAAAACTCGGGCGATTCCCAGCTTCCTTCCCCAGACTGATTCGCACCGAGGCGATCACCCCCAGCACCACTGCCAGCAGCATGCCTGCCACACCCACCACGCCTATGAGTATCAGTGATAAAGAGCTTTTCAGCGCAAGGAGATGCGGCAGCAGCCAGCGCACCCCGGTGCCAATCAACACGATCACCAGGGTGAATAGCCCGGTCATTGCCACCAGACGCAGGATGCCCGTCCAGTCCATGGGCTTTGTCGGCTGCTTTAATGGCGTTTCCCTGACCATCATCGTTAGAACGGTTACAACGACGAATACGGCTATCATTGCCAGGATTGCTCCCCAAAGGTTACCCGCAGTGACCATCCTGGAAATGGTAAACGCCACGAAAATTAGCGGCAGAGGCAACTCGAAGAAGGCTTTGATGCCAGAGTATCTGCCCCTTTGTGAAGGCGGAACCAGGTCGGGGATCAGACCCTGGGCTGCCCCATGCCCGATATTGGAGAAGACCATCGAGCAGACAATCACCGCAAAGAGTGCCCAGTATCCAGCCATTCCCTCCATGCTGCCCGCAATCCATCCCACCCCGAGGAACGCGATGATTTCCAGCACCGTGCTGACCAGAATGAATGGCCTTCGCCTGCCCCAGCGCGAGGTGTTGTGGTCTGAGAGCATTCCCGCAACCGCCTGCACCAGCAGCGCGACCATCAGTGAAACCAGCCGCAAATTGCCGTAGCTTGTTCCTTTAGTTTCCTCCCCAACGAATTGCTGCACCAAAAGCGGCACGATCAGCGGGGTCAGAGTTTGACTGCGCAGTGTCAGTGCAAAGAAATAAATATTAATCGTGATGGCGTCGTACCACTGCAAAGGTTTTTGGGCGGTTGTTTCGCTCAGGGAAGTCTCCATATCAGGGTTTGTTAGGAAGCAGAGGATTGCGAAAACCGTGTTCAACTTCCCAGGGGTAAATGATACGGGCATCGGTCGTCGCGCCGAAATAGTCAGGTTTACTGGAATCGAACAGATTTCGGTAAGGATTGAAATGCAAAACACAGGTGGATGGCAAGCCGCCGGCTGCTGCTACGCGTTTTCGCACTGCGGTGATGGTCCGACCTGAACCCCAGACATCATCCACGATCAACACCCGCTCACCCTTCAAAGCGGCATTTTCCGGGAACTGAAGAAATTTGGGCCATGCCAGGTAAGGAGAGTTGCTTTGCCCGGGGCCTTCCTCTGGTTCAAAAAAATCGATTGAAGCGGTGTAGATGTTGCGGATGTCCATTGCTTCAGCCAGGAAACCTCCCGGCACGATGCCACCGCGGGTAATCATAAGCAGCACGTTGTATTTGTGGTCAAATTGCTGTAAGAGGTTGTCAATCAGGCGATGTACATCCTCCCAACTGATTAGTTCCTGGCGTTGGTTCATAGAATAGCTCCAAAATGACTGCTTTTACAGCCTGTTCACAGGCTCAGATAATAATTATAGCAGGTCAGAGGGGTCAATCTGCACCTGCCAGCCGCGTAAGGGTAAGGCGTCGAGCAAAGGCCGCGGATTTGGACCACGCAGGATGATCTGCCAGCGGAATTGGCCGGCTACCTTACGGTAATACGCTGGCACCGGACCTATAAAACTAGTTTGGCGCATCTCCCGGGCAGAAATCTCAGCCCTTAGCAAGTCAGCCATGGTCCGTGCCTGGCTTTCCGCCTTGGATTCGATTGAGTGACGGTATTCCAGCCGAATCAAGCGAGAATAAGGGGGATAGTTCAGCGCCTTGCGCAGTTCGAGTTCCTGCAGGTAAAAACCCTCAAAATCATGCCGTGATGCGGCCTGGATCACGTAATTTTCAGGCTGATAGGTTTGAAGAACCACCTGCCCGCCTAGTGGGCTCCTGCCAGCCCGGCCAGCAACCTGCGTGAGCACCTGGAAGCTGCGCTCGGCAGCGTGATAATCTGGCAGGTTTAAGCCGACCTCTGCCAGCACGATCCCGACCAGCGTCACCAACGGCAAATCCAGCCCCTTGGCGAGCATCTGTGTCCCGATCAGGACATCTGCCCGGTGAGCGCTGAAATGCGAGAGGATCAGTTCGTGCTCACCCTTGTGGCGGGTCGTGTCAGTATCCCAGCGAAGAAGGCGCGCACCAGGGAATTCCTTCTGCACCACTTCTTCGAGGCGTTCGGTTCCCAATCCCAGCTGTCGGATTTGGGTGCTGCCACACTCCAGGCATTTCCTGGGCATCTGGCGGGTGTAACCACACAAATGACAGATCAAGCTCTGCTTGGATCCGTGATACACCAGTGGTTGGTCGTCCCTTGGGCAGCGCAGCGTATAGCCGCATTGACGGCAAAAGACGTAAGTTGCTTTACCGCGCCGATTCAGGAACAGGATCGCCTGCTGCCCAGCTTGCAGGGTCAGGGCAAGTTTGTCGCGCAGCATTTTGGAAAGCACGCTGCTATTGCCAGCGCGAAGCTCCGCACGCATATCCACCACGGTCACTTTCGGCAACTCCAATGTGAGCAATTCCTCCGGCTTACCTGGTTGTGCCGTTTCACCCCGGTGTGCCAGAATGCGGTTTGGCAGGCTCAGTAGTTTTATGTCTCCGCGGCGGGCGCTGAAGTACTGGGTTATGCGAGGGGTGGCACTCCCGAGGATCAAATTAGCGCCGCTCAGCTTCGCCAGCCTTTCAGCCGTTTCCACGGCGTGGTAGAACGGCTCACGCTCGGTTTCATCATAGGAGTCATGGTCGCATTCATCGATCGCAATCATTCCAAGGTTTGGCAGGGGCACAAACAGCGCGCTGCGCGAGCCAACGATCAGCTTAAGTTCCCCGCTGCGAGCTCTGCGCCAGGTGTCATAGCGTTCGCCGTCCGAGAGTTTGGAGTGATAGATACCGACCTGGTTGGGAAAGCGCGCCATGAAACGCCGCACCGTTTGGGGCGTCATGGCAATTTCCGGCACCATCATCAGCACCTGCCGCCCCTGCGCCAGCATTTCTGCTGCCGCCCGCAGGTAAACTTCGGTCTTGCCCGAACCGGTTACGCCGTGCAGCAGATAAGGTTTTTGGTCAGCCCGCCCCAATCCCGGCTGGATCTGCTGCCAAACCTTTTCCTGGTCAGACGTAAGCGTTGGAATGACATCCGGCTTGACCTGGATCTCCTCCAAGGGGTCGCGCCATACCTCAGTCTCGTTGAAGTGCAGCAAGCCAGCTTGGGCGAGGAACTTTAAATCGGCATAGCCAGCACCTGTTTCAGCATAGATCCACGAGAAATCGATCGGAAAAGCTTCCTTTGCCAGTAAATCCAATACTTTTTTTCGCCGCTGTTGGGTCGAGTCACTTCGTCCAAGCTGCTCGGGGGTGAGGGCTTCAATGGCAGCAGGAGGTACGGAAAGGGCAGCGGTGCGCAGCGTCTTTGGCGCTATGCCTGGCGGCGGTAGGACATTGCCCGTGCGCACAAGCCCTGCTGACCGCAAGCCCTCCAGACTTCCGCGCCACTCTATCTTGCCAAAAGCGCGGTCCAGCTGCCTGCCTCGCAAAGGTCCGCGTTCTTTCAGCAGTTTCAGGAGGCGTTTCTGCACAGGCTTGAAGGCGCTTTCGTCGTAACCATCTTGCGCTGTGAGGGTAACGATAATGTCAGCCCGGCGGGAGAATCCAACAGGGATCATCAGATTGATGCAGGCTCCCAATGGCGCGTACCATGCCTCTGCCATCCACTTCGCCAGGTTCATCTGCGTTTCTGTCAGGACCGTATCTTCGGATAACACAGCCTGAATTGGCAGCAATCCCTCCACTTCGCTTTCATCCAGCAAGTTCAGCACCACGCCCTGAACGACCTGCTTGCCAAAAGGCACTGCCACCAGGCAGCCGGGCTGAAGCACCTCATCAAGCTCTTTCGGGACAAGGTAGTGGTAGCTTTTGTCAATTTGAGCCAGGTTGATGCTTACATCCGCGTAAGGTTTCACGCGCAGCCTGCCATCAGGGAGTGATGATTACCAGGAAATCAGCGGCGAAGTACATCCGGTTGTACTGGTTATTGGGGATATCGGTGTTGTTGACCAGGTAATCCATCCAGACGTTTGCCAGGGTACTTTGACCCGTCATTTGATCAAATTCGTTGAAGTTGAAGAATGGTTGGAAGCGTGCCGCAGAGGCGCTCACCCGGTCCATGTCGATGTAGATCTGGGTCCAGCCATCCGGGTCAAGGATGATGGGGTGGTCCGCCAGCACGATCACCTGGTCGGGAAGATTACGCAAGGTCACTTCAAAGTCTGGCAGGCGGACGGTCTCGAAGAGTGGCGCACGTTGATCCAGCGGCAGGCTCCAATCCTGGTGCAACTTCCAGGGCTCAAAGGGTTGATCGGATTTTTGCGTCCTTATGCTGATGTAGGAAGAGCCATCTGCCGGCATGCCTGCAATCGGTACGTTCTGCCCAAACAAGCCGGTAAGCACCAATTTGACTTCCAGGTTGGTCTGGTCAAAAACGTGCCTTACCCGCAGATAGTAAACTGTCACATCTTTACCAAGGATCTTGACTGTTTCGCTGTGGATGCCGCGATCCATAAGCTGAAAGCTAACCATGGCGCTGAGGTTGCGCAGGCTACCATCCTCACGGTTATCTTTACGGGTGATGTAGTGATAACCATAGTCGACTGTTTGTTGACCATCAGTCAAGGGGAATAGCGTTGCCAGTCGGGTGGGAATGGGGGTGGGTGTGGCAGTGCTCGTGGCAGTTGGGACGGGGGTGTCGGTTGGGGTCGCGGTGGCAGTTGGGGTCATTGTCACCGTGGGCAACGGTGTTGGGGTTTGCGAAGGGGTGGGTGTGATGCTGGCTGTCGGCAGAAGGGTGGGCAGTGCGGTAGGACGGCCCTGGAGCGGTTTCTGGCAGGCTGCCAGGTTGAGCGCTATCAGAACCAGAACCAGCGAGCCTGCGATGACCCTCCAAGGGCGTTTAATCATGCTTCGCAGCCTTTCCGGTTGAAATAACAGCTGAAAGGTAACCCACCACGCTGGTTTTATCTCCTGTTACAGCCGCAGAAGTGCGGTAATCAGCGACGGTCACTTGGTCTGCACCGAGCAGATGGGAGGTTTGCAGCACGGTGGCTATTGGGGCAAACCCGCAGGCTTCCATCTCACCACGTTGTTTGTGCAGATAAAAAGCATCAAGGTCGAATGCCTTTACAGCCTGGGCAAGATTGCCATCCAGGCGGTTGGCGACCCGTTCGGAGTAAAAGTGCGATAAATCACTCGACGCCACCATCAGGGTGCTTTCCTCTGGCGGAAAGCTCCGGATCAGTTTTACAAGGGCGGCTGATAACAGGCGCACCAATGCAGCAGACTGGTCCACCATCATCAGTGGAACAAGCCAAAAATCTTCCAGCAGTATCGTCTGCAAAAACGGCAATTGAATCTCGAGGGAGTGTTCCTGATCCCTCCGCACCGAAGCTAACTCGAGCCCGCCATCTTCACTTAGAAGTTTGTTAAGCTTGCCGAGTGCTTTGTGATCCACTGGCACGAGGCCAAGCGGCGTCGCATAGGCGTCATGACCTGTGGTCAACAGGGGTTGGTGGTAAGGCTGGTGGGAAGGGGAGATGATGATGACACGCGTAAATTGCATGCCCTGCAGTGCTTTGAAGGCATGCGCGGCAGTCAGACCGGAATAAATATACCCAGCGTGAGGCACGATCACACCCACCGGCTGTCCCTCAAACTTCGGTACGACAGCTTCTTTCAGAAAGGCTTCAATCATCTTGCGCAGCACTTCGGGCTTACCGGGGTACCAACTTCCGGCGATGGGGGAAGGGCGTGGGTCAGTCAGCTCTGCGGGGTTCATGCTTTAATTGTAGCACGCTCAAGGGGTGTGGAGTAGTGTAACATCAACAAAATACCCCACTTTGAACATGTGGGGTCTGTGTTTGTGTCAAGACAATGATGGTTTANNCTATATAGCGGGTAACCACGGGGGTTACCCCTACATCTGGTGTTTGAGGGAAAGGTGGCTTTCGTAGGGGCAGACCCCTGTGTCTGCCCTTAACCTGTAAATAATCACCCCGGATAATGTGTAAACAATCATACTTGTCTAAACAGTTTATGCCTGATCTCAGGCTATCATGGGAAGCCTGTTATCCTGGAGGCCTGCCTTTTTAAGACAAGGCTTCTTATTCCTTTGTGGCATGGCGTCCCAACCGGGCCTGGCTGAAATAGTGGTTATAGTCTGTCCATAACCTGACCAGCTGGTCCAGTTCTTCGGCGGTATGATCCTGCAGAAAATTCTTAAAAGACTCTTCGATACTATTCACAATCTCCTGAATGACTTTTTGACCCTTTTCAGTCAGCGAGATGATCCATACACGGCGATCCTCCGTGCTGCGTTCACGCTGCATCAGGGAATCACGTTCAAGTGACTGGCAAACCCGACTGAGGTTGCCAGGATTCATTCCCATAATCTCTGCCAGGTCGCTCAATCTGACGCGCTCTTGGATATAGATTTGAAGCAGAACGCGACCCTGCAAGCGGGATAGTTTGTTTCGGGAGCTGAACTCGGTCATCATGAATTCAGTATTGACGGAGGCATCCCGTAATAGTTCCCAGAAACGAAGGCTAAGATCTTTTGCTTCCATAACTCTCCTTATGGTTGTAGATTAAGTTTATTACAGCTTACAATTATATACACAATTGAAAACTTTTGTTAGTTTAGTGCAACGATTTTGAGGATCAGGGAAGGGGGTTTGCTTTGGCTCGGATCAGAAGGAAACCGGCGGTACCGGTCATGCCCAGTTCTTTCCTCAGTTTGTCATTGGTCAGCTCCGAAAAAAGCCCCTGACCAGGGCGCCGGGGATCGTAGAGCAGTTCCTCTTGGATCACAAAGCCATCGCCTTTGTTGATATTGGTCACGCTGTAGGCTCTGCCGTGGTCATCCACCCTTGTCACCACCAGCATATGGTCGAAGCCTTCATACTTGGAGATTCCCTTGCGAACAAACAGATAGAGCCAGTCTCCTGGTTGGAGAGGATTCTCAGCCCAATCATAACTGCCGATGCTTTCATTTATCCGGATGTAGTCGTATTCTGTCTGCGGAAAGAATTTTTGATTGAGAATTTCAAGCCCATGGCACTCAGGATTATCTTCACGTGGGCAAAGCAGCCACATATCGTGTGGGTTGGCATCTTGAGGCAGGTAGCCGCCATCCCGCATGATTGCGACTGTCAGAGGACCGCAGGCATTATCTGCTGATTCGTGCGGATCGGAAGCAAAATCGATTTCACGCGCTACCAAGTCGGCTTGCTCTGGCGTATCTGCCAAATAGTGCAGACTGGCTTGATAAAGCCTGGCTTCACGCTGTTGCCTGAGAGTGAGTGTTGCAGTGGGGGGTAAAGGCGTCGCACTCGGGATTGGAGTGTGCGTGTTGGTAGGGGCAGGCGTTGCGGTCGCTGTCGGCGTGAAGGTGGGAGTTCGGGTTGCCGGCTGAAGGGAGGCGGTCGGGATTGACGCCATTCCATTTACTCCGCAGGCAGAAAGCGCAAGCAGGCATATCAGCAGCAAATGCGGGTTTCGGTGTCTCATTGCAGGAAATCCCAGGGATTCACGCGTCCGTATTCGTCGCTGCGCAGCTCAAAATGCAGGTGCACGCCATCAGCCTCGCCAGTGTCGCCCATGCTGCCAATGACATCCCCGGCATAAACTTCCTGCCCGCAGATTACATCCACCTCTGCCAGGTGGGCATACAGCGATTGCCAACCAAAGCCATGGTCTATGACCACCATGTTCCCGTATCCCCAATCATTCCAGCCTGCATACACCACAACCCCGTTGTCAGCAACCTTCACAGGATCGCCCATCTCCCCGCCAATGTCAATGCCGTAATGATTGGCTGAGGGGGCATAATCATAGCCGGTCAGGTTGTGGTTCTCCACAGGCCAACGGAAATTGAGCGTTCCGACCACCCCATCGTAACTTTCAGTGCAGGCTCCGGGGCCCACGTTGGCAGCGGTTGCTGGCTCTTCGCGGGTAATACGCGGGGTGCGCCAATCGGTAAATTCACCTTTACCCCCAGGCACCACCAGCATGGTACCAGGGGTAATATTCGGGGAGGCATAATCGCCCAAGGTGGCAGCCGACAGATGGTTCCCCGGGAAATTAACGATCACATCAGGTGTAACCTTATAGTACTCCGCCACACCATTCAGCCCCTCACCAGCACTCCAGCGGTGCAGTGTGCCATCTACCGGCGAGATAAGCAGTTGCTGACCCGGAAAAATGAAGTGCGGGTCGTCTCCCAGGGTATAACGGTTGCTCCAGAGGACAGTTTCTGGCTGAAGATTGAAGCGTTCTGCGATTGAGAAAAGATTGTCTCCGGCTTGCACGGTGTAGCTGATAATCTCTGTACGGGCGCGCATCGGAAGAACGGTATCCGGATTTACATTCCGCCGGATCGCGTCGCTTTCCACAATCGGTTCTACAGCTTGCGCAAGGAATAATTCCGCGCTAACTGGCGCGGACTGCGTTGCGGCAACAGCCTTCAATTCGACGGCGCTCTGACCTTCCACGCTGACGTAATAATTGCTCATCACCCACACCACCAACGCCATCATTACCAGGGTCGCAACCAGTGTCAGACTGCGCATGGCGGCGGGTTCAAGCCCCAAGTGCCGGATGCGTTCCCACAACCCTTGCTTTTCGAATGGGTCGGTCTGTTCGTTTTTGTCAGCTTCTTTACCAGCTACGGGGTTGGGATCCGCCAGCCAGGATTCGTTCTTTTGCTCCATGTCACGATGATATCACGAGTCCAATAAGCCCGTCTGCCCTGAACAAGCCTTCAATTTGAGCCGGGTGATTACCCTTCCTCCAGGCGAGCAGTCAATCCCGAACGCAGTGCTTCCGGGTCTGCCCAGTCGATTACAACACTGCTTAACCCCTGCCAGCTTGCGTAAGCTCGTAGGGTTTTCGCCAGCGCTTTGATCAACCCGGCGCTGATGGTTATGCCCGGCTCCAGAAACAGACGGATCACCTGTAAGCGTCCCTCCTTGCGCCAGGCTTTCGCATCCAGTCTGCCGATAAGCTGCCCCTGGTGCAAGATAGGAAGGACAAAGTAGCCATATTTACGCTTGGGGGCGGGAGTGTAACACTCGATCGAATACTCAAAATCAAATAAATCTCTCGTGCGACCGCGGTCACTGATCAGTGGGTCGAAAGGAGAAAGGATGGTTGTGTGCTTGGCTGAAAGTTGATCTGCCAGCGCCGCTTCCAGCAAGGGCTCGTTTTCTACGTGCACAAAAAACGGACCGCCCCTGACTCCCTCGATCCGGACGGGATGAATGGCACCTTCTGCCAGTAACTGCGCGATAGCCGCTGCGGCTTCCGCTTTTTTCAAATAGAAATAATTTGCCGCCCAGGTGTTGCTCGCGATTCCCAGTGCCTTTACCGCTTTACGAGTTAGTTCCTGAACTGCTGCGGGATACTCAGGCGCTTGTGTGTCATCCCAGGCAGGTAAGACGCGTTCGCGCAGGTCATAGACCCGCTGAAACCTCTCACGCCGTGCAATCATGAGATCCCCGCGGTAGTAAAGGTGTTCCAGCGCTACCTTCTCCACCTTCCAGTCCCACCATGCACCGCGCGGCTGTTTGCTTTCAAAATCAGAGGAACGCACAGCGCCGTTTTGATGGATGTGAGACAGGATCTGATCCAGCATGGCAGCATTCTTCCTGCCCCAGTCGCGGATGTTATTCCAGCCGATGAACTTCTCCAGCATAAGTGCCCGGAATAGCGGATAATCCTCGATTGGCAGCAGGCAGACCGCATGCGCGAAATATTCAAAGAGCTGACCTTCAGCATGCAGTTCCTCAAGCCAGTTCGTCGGATAACTGCCAAGGCGAGACCAGAGGATGTGTTGGTGGGCGCGTGCTACCACACTGATCGTATCAATTTGCAGATTGTGGATCTGGCGAATGGCAGTCAGAAGATCTTCCTTGCCAGCTTTATAGCGAGGTGGAGTGCGCAAGCCAAGGCTCGCCAGCATCATCTGCTGAGCCTGCTGTTTGGTTAGAACAATCTCCTGTTCCACGGCTGTGATTTTATCTTAAGCAGTGCGAATTTTGGCCGGATTGTGCATTCTGATCCGGCACACACGATATTAACCATATGCCGGATCGTGATCTTCGATCCGGCATAAAATCTTACATATCAATATCGTTCAATGTGTTGCACAAACGCGTCCACGATGGATTGTGCAAACTTTTGGGTGCTTTCAGAGGTGAATCCACCTTTCCCATCCAAAAGCTCAGCAATTTTGGAGAAATATGCCTCCGGTTGCTGTAGCACTGGCATGTTCACGAAGGTAAGAATCTGGCGCAGGTGATGGTTTGCACCAAAGGCGCCCAACAATCCCGGGGAATTGCTGACAATTGCGGCGGGCTTGCCATTCCAGGCAGACTGACCATAAGGGCGTGAGCCAACATCCAGCGCATTTTTCAAAGCAGCGGGTATGGAGCGGTTATGCTCGGGGGTGACGAAAAGCACGGCATCCGACCCGCTGATCTTATTCCGAAAGGTAATATAGGACTCAGGTGTTGCTTCAGAGTCGAAATCCTGGTTGTAAAGGGGTAAATCACCGATCTCGACTATTTCTGTCGTGTATCCTTCAGGGAAAAGTGGCTGCAAGGCTTGTGCGAGTTGCGTGCTGTAACCATTTTTCCGTATGCTTCCACTAATTATTGCGATTTTCTTGCTCATAACTGAACTCCCTGTAATGTTTTCAATAAATATCGCTTACTGAGGAGCATTTGTCAAGATTTAGTCAAACCTTCTCAAAAGGTTAATAAAATTCTAACAGTTGAATCGGATATCAGTTTCTGATGGTCAGGGCGAGCAGAGGCTGGTCTGCAAATCGCAAGCTGAGCGAGCCTGCTTTTAAAAAATGTTCGCGATGAGGACCGCCCATTAAATAATCCTGGATGAGCCCGATCACATAGGTTTGGATCAATTCAGGGGTTTTGTTTTTTCCACGTTTTTCAAAAAGCATTTTATGTTTGGCTACAGCTACGGCTTGGCTAAGGTCCATGATTTGGGCGGGATCACTAAAAGCCAGCAGCGAGAGACTCCAGTGACCTTTATCAGGTTCACGGATCAGGAACTGATAAGCGCTAAGTGCCACCATTGAGTCATACGTGAAAGCTTCATCGAGCCAATAAGCAAAGATAGCGTAAGTGCGTTTGCGGCGGATGTTCTCGAACAAGCCCATAACTATGGATGGTTCTGACGATATTGACGGCGCAAGGCAGTTTCTTGCGTTAGCCGATGTGTGCCGTCGCACAAGGGTTTATTGCGCGACTCACCACAAGTGCAGAGAGTCACGCGGTTGTGGGGCAGGAAGGGCACGCCGTCCGATCGCTCGATTGGCAAATAGCCCATAATAAACAAAGGTGCCCGGATCGGACCGTAGGAGGTGATTTCAATCGTCTCAGCGATCTGCATCGGAAGATCAGGTTCATAATCGTTATCTGGATCTTGCGGCAGGCGGCAGGTTAGCGAGCCGGAAGGGCAGTCGTGCACCATCTTGATGGCGCGATCGCGTTTGACAGGGTCATTGGAACCGTAGGTGAGCTCTGAAACGGATGTATTGCGCAGAACACAGAAACCGGATAGCATGCAAAGGGAGGAATCTTTTTTGACCGTCAGCCCCGGTCCTTTATAAGTGAAAACCCGCAGGGAAGCACGGTCGGTGCGAGCAGTTTCGGTGCCATCAAAGCCCTTTTGATGGGTGCCATCGCAAAAGGGGTAATTGGCTGATTTGCCGCAGCGGCAGAGCAGGTAAGAGTCCCCATCCGGGGTCTGGTCTCCAAGATATTGCCACTCGAGCGGTTCTCCGTATTCTGAACATACCTGCGTGAGTTTGATGAACGGAACTCTGCCCTGAACTCTGTAGGGTCCGTTTTTAACGATGGTGATTTTTTGTACGCGATCGGTTTGGCTCTCAGTCATTGCTACCTCCAGATACTTCAATTATACAGTATCGCATTTTTTGTAGGTTGAAGGATCTTGTCAGAAGGATCTTGTCAAGACAATGATGGTTTAC
>DBRR01000027.1:0-25027 GCA_002306055.1 Anaerolineaceae bacterium UBA1363 | reverse complement strand
TCTGCCCTTAACCTGTAAATAATCACCCCGGATAATGTGTAAACAATCATACTTGTCTAAACAGATCTTCCGTACCTTTCCGTGATTGCACCAACTGAAGGATCGCATTGAACTTAAATTAGGGGAATCTTCTCACAATTTTTTAGCGAGACCTGCTTACGAATGACGCAGAAGCAAAGGTCTGGCTAAGGTTTGGTCAGCAAGTTTGGGTTGACTCGCAAAATCAGGTCATCATCAGCGCCTGGATTGCCGCGACCATCGCGGTTACTGGTGGATATGTAGAGATAGCCATCAGGTCCAAGGCGAACTGCCCGCAGCCGGCCGTAATCCCCAGAAAAGAAGGTGTCGAAACCGGCTATCTTTTCGCCGTCAAGACTGACCACATAGAGCGCGGAGCCGCGCAGCCCAGTGAAATAGAGCTTACCATCCAGGTATTCCACATCCCCCGGAGCCCAGGTGACGCTGCCGCCCGATTGAATGACCGGGCTAACTATGCCCTCCCGTTCCTCTTCGCCTTGAATTTCAGGCCAGCCATAATTAGCGCCAGGCGTGATGAGGTTGAGCTCGTCATAGCCGGAACCCGCACCACTTGGACCGTGCTCAGTGGACCACAAGCGTCCTTCCGCATCCCATGCCAAACCCTGGGGGTTGCGATGTCCATATGACCAAACCGCAGACGCGAACGGATTGCCTTCTGGAATTTCACCCTCTCTGGTAATCCGCAGAATTTTACCCTGCAGAGAGGTAATATCCTGCGCGGAATCAGAATTTTGAGCATCGCCGGTGGTTATGTAGAGGTAACCGTCCGGCCCGAACTCGATGCGACCTCCGTCATGATTGCTGGCGCCAAGAATACCTTCGAAGATCACTTTCCGGTCTGAAAGCGTACCATTTTTGAAGACATAGCGTTCCACCCGGTTGACCAACTGGCCATTCTCGAGCGAGGTGAGATAGACGTAAATCCGGTTATTCGCAGCGTAATCAGGGTCGAGCGCCAAACCCAACAGCCCACCCTCCCCCCGCTGCTCGACGTTTGGCACCTGGATGCGCGTGGCTGTCTTGCCGATCAGCACCAAATTTCCGGAACGTTCGGTGACGAGTAATTCACCACCGGGCAGGAAAACTATTTCCCAAGGAGTGTCCAACCCCGAAGTCACGACTTCCACCAGGGGTCCCGTGAGCGGCGCGCTTACAACGGTGGGAACTTGGGCAGATGTCATCTCAGGGGATGCCATAATCTCAGGTTGCGTTGGTGCTGCAGGGCTCGATAGGGGAGGAGTTGGATCTTCGGAGGTGGGTACAACCGGAGATGGGCTGGGATCGCCAGCGCAGGCAGCAAACACGATCAAAGACAGAAGTCCGAGTGCAAGTAACTTCATCGTTTTCATAACAAAATCATAACAGCCCAGACTTATCCCTGGCAACTTAGGATAGAACGTTGGAGTCAGGCTGACTTTCAATTTTTGCCCAAATAGCTTAGAATTTTTTTACTAACTCAATACGAGGTCATTCTTGGCAACTCACCCCTATCCAGACTATCTCTTTGGCGATCTTGACCAATCCGCAAAAGGCTCAAAATACTATATTTCCCATACCAGCGGCGTCCACCATGCCTATCAGGTTTCTCCCTGGCTGCCCAAACCGGGCGTGCCCTTCAGAATTAAGGCAACCAGCAGTTCTGCTCTTGCGGTTCAGGGAGTTAAATTGCGCTACAGCCTGGATGAGGGAAAAAGCTGGCAGGAAAAGAGCTTTGAAGCTGGGGACTGGCGTTGGGACACACTGACCTGGGGCTGGCTGCGGGACTGGCAGCTGGTTTTTCCGGCTTTAGCGGAGGGAACTGAGCTGCTCTACCAGATATTCGCCGAACTTCCGGGGAGGAAAAAGTGTTTTGCGGACAGTCAAGCAACTGATGTTGCAGGGGCCACGGTGTTCCGGCTGAGGCTCACCCACCGCAGCCAGCCGCCTGCCTGGTCTGAGGAGGCGGTGATCTACCAGGTATTTATCGACCGCTTCAACCCGGGCAAAGGCAGAAAGTGGCTGCAAACAACAGACCTGGCAAAACCGTTTGGGGGGACCCTGCGCGGGGTGATCGAGAAGCTGGACTACATCAAGGATCTGGGCTTCAATACCATTTGGCTCTCACCCATCTTCTGCAGCCCAAGCCACCATGGGTATGACATCAGCGACTACTTGCGCATCGAACCGCGCCTGGGCACTGAAGCTGACCTGCGCGAACTGCTGGATAGAGCACACGCGAAAGGACTGCGTGTCTTGCTGGATTTTGTTGCCAATCATTGCTCCAACCAACACGAACGTTTCCAATCAGCCCTGGCAGGCGAAGAAAGCGCTATTGCCTGGTTCAAATGGAAAACCTTCCCGGAGTGTGAAAGTTTTTATGACGTGCCGGAAATGCCCTGCCTCAACCTGGAGTTGGGCAGCCCCGCGCGGGCGCACCTGTTGGAGGTTGCCCGCTACTGGCTGCGCTTTGGGGCGGACGGATTTCGATTGGACTATGCCAATGGACCTGCGCGGGAGTTTTGGGTGGAATTCCAGCAAGCCTGCCAGGAAGTCAACCCAGATTGCTGGACCTTTGGCGAGGTTGTCGCGCCGGCAGATGAGCAGATTAGCTTTGCCGGAAGCATGCACGGCACGCTCGACTTCCTGACCTGCCAGGCGATCCGCGAAACCTTTGCCACCGGGAACTGGTCTTTGAGCCACTTTGCCGGATACCTGGAAAACTATTGGGCAGCCTACCCACGCGAGTTTTCGCGCCCTGCTTTCATTGACAATCACGACATGAACCGCTTTTTCTTTACCGCGGAGGGATCCGTTTCCGCCCAGGAAGCCGCATTGAGGCTGCTCTACCTCATGCCAGGTCCGCCTATTGTGTATTACGGCAGCGAGCAGGAACTCTCACAGCGGCAATCGATCCACTCCAACGACGCGCTTGGTTTCGATGAAGCCCGCGTGGCTATCAATTGGGACGAACAGGATGAACGCAACAGCGCGAAGGTGATGCGGGAAATGGCGGCTTTCCGGCGGGAAAACTTCTGGTTGAGCCATGCTCGCTGGCATACGCGGGAGCTTGAGCCGCAAAAGGTGGTTTTCAACGTGAGTGATGGTGAAAAGCAGGCGCTGGTCGCGGTCAGCAAGAATGAGAACACCTGGCAAGTAACCTTAAGGTGATTTACGGGTGCCATTAAAGGAGAATTGGAGACCATGTTATTGGTCTCCTTTAAGTTACACGATAATCAGACTGCTTAAGGGCTTAAGGAACGTCGATGTAAACATAATCAAAGTCGATAATGACAGGAGTGCTGTCAAATGAGGAAACACCCACTCCAATCAAGCCTTCCGGGAGGTTGTAGGTATTATCCTCAACCGTGCGCTCCAGTACGCCATTGACATAGAGCTTGATCTCGTTTCCTTCGCAGCTCATGGCAAAGGTGTTGCTTTTTAAGCCGGTGTTGATGTTCCTAGAACCCCCATTGTAGAGACGGCGATAACCCGTGTCCATAGCTTCGATGTAAGCATAGATGTCATAGAGACCGTCATTGCCAATATTAACTTCGTAAAAACCCGTGTTGGAGTAGCGGCACACAAGCGTGATCATGTTGTCGTTGCTGCCCCTGTTGGCCGCAGTGGCTTCGAGGTAGACATCTGCATAGGTGTAATCCTCGTAAAAAACATAGGCATAGGTGTCGTAGTCTTCGATCGTGAAAGTCAGCTTGCCATCATTAACGGAGATATCCGTCTTTTCTTCGTTACCCATAAGAACCTCGAAATACCAGTTTTCCGGCACAAAATCGAATTCCTCGGTGTAGTAGGGCTGCGACTCCGCAACAGGCTCATCGGTAGGCATTGGCGGTTGAGTTGGCTCGGCAGCAGCGGGAGCGTCTGTGGGTGGAAAAGAGGTAGCAGGAACGGAAGTAGGAGGAACAGAAGTAGGAGGAACAACAGCAGTTTCAGTGGGCGCCTCTGTGGTCTGAACAACCGGGTCAATTGGTGCAGAGGTGACCTGCTGGATTTCCGGGGTGACTGTGTCGTCCTGCTTACCCCCCAAGTCAAACGAGAATTCACAGGATAAAGTCGATAGCACAAGGACTATCAGGATTGCGGACAGAGTCTTGATTGATTTAGGGCGCATAAGACCTCCATGGAGAATTAAGTTGGAAACGGATGGAATAATCTTAACATAAAAACCCATATTTAGTACAAAAAAATGATTATTTTTACAAGTAATTTGTACTGGGTGAACACCTCTTGCGATGTCCATTGATTTGACTGGTGATATGAGCTTGTGACAGGTAAAATTAAGAATGATCACCATGTTTGAAAGGAGATTCCAATGACCGACCA
Source organism: Anaerolineaceae bacterium UBA1363 (assembly GCA_002306055.1). GTDB lineage: Bacteria > Chloroflexota > Anaerolineae > Anaerolineales > Anaerolineaceae > Mesolinea. Next base: position 20,668 of record DBRR01000027.1, on the reverse strand, counting down.
AAATCAATTTCCGAATGAAAATCCCGCAAGTTTCGATGCTAACCCTGGGGGTGACTACCAGGAATACACAGGCCCGACTAAAGCCGAACAAGCACCAAAAACCGAATCCGACGCAAACTCCAGGTTTGGAGCAGAGATCCTGACAATCCTCGAGGGTTTTGGTGAAGATATCAAGCGCTTGAGCAAGAGTGTCAGTGAATACATCGATAAAGAATCTTTTGGTAAAGCTGCAGAAAATGTTAGAGACGCGCTGAGCGATGCGGGTGAAGGTCTCAAACGCACCACCCAAAATTTGGGAGAAAAGCTGGAAGAAGAACGCATCCAGCGTGCCATCAAGGAGCTGAAAGAATACGCCAAACGAACAGGAAAATCCGTCCAGGATCTATTGAAAGAGGAGCCAGCTACTCCAGTAGAAGACCTGGAAAAGGATGTAGCAAAAGCCGGTGAAGACCTGGAAGAATCGCTGGAGCATGAAGCAGGTGACTCGGCAGATTATGACATGAATTTTGAGAACACGTTTGGTGGATAACTTTGCTGGAAACAGAAGACTCCTCTCAGGGGAGTCTTCTACTTATAGAACTGCAGCATACAGTTGTAACGTTTGATGGGTAAAACCATCTGTCCGTTCACATATTCGACATAATTCAGGATAATCTCTTCAAGCCGTTGGCGGTGATGTTCATCCAGGCGCAGTTGTTTCATTACGTAGGCAACGGCTTCTGCTTTTGAATCCACTGGCTGTCCAAAGTCATGGAAAATCTCATTACATGTGACTATAAATCCAGCTTGTTCCAATCTGCCGCGGACATAGCAGCTTTCAACACAAGATCCATCCTGTTCTGTTAAGCCAAATTCCCGGCCAAAATCTTCATAGAACCCTTCACGCGGGCGTTTACCCTGGTTGACCACCATACCGCAGCGGCGGGTCTTGCGCAGCAGAGTCTCAATTTCAAGTCTGGTAAAGCCGAAGTGGTGATGATAAAAAGCAACTGCCACATCCCAATCATCGGTGTTTATGTTTGGCCAGCGGGCATGAACGACCTCGATATTCTCCAGCCCCAACCTGTTCAGATCTTCATTCAGCACCTTGAGCGCATTTTCATCTTTATCGATGGCAATGACTTTACGGCTGATTGCCGCGAGATAGCGGCTGACGATGCCAATGCCGCAGCCGATATCTGCCACGACGTCTGTCGGGCGGATCATCTCGCGCAAGGCGGATCCGTAGGGCACCTCGGGGTAATTCCAGAAGGAAGTCGCTTTTTTATAGTAATCGGATGAAGTCAGAGGCATTTCTGCCATTATTATTCCACCTTAACCAGTTTCTTGATCATCATTTTTTTAAGGTGGCTGATCCCGCAAGAGAGCGACAGCTTCTTGAACATTTCAGCTTTATACGCAGCATCCCACCATGAGCCCGCCAGTGCGGTGACAGCGGTACCCCTGAAAGCTTCAGTGAGCATGGGCGTGGACGAACCCACCAGTATTATTTCGCGCGCTTTCCGGCAAAGATCGAGCAGGTGATCAATGCTGCCATTGATCAGGGTGGTACCGCTGATGATCATTAAGTCGCACAGCGGCAGGATCTCAGGCTGCCGTGACATTTCCATCACCTCTGCTGCGCCTTCTCCACCATTGAGGGTCAGACCCTTGTCAAATATATAGACCTGGGCTTTCAGATTCGCGAGCTGTTCAGCTACAGGTGGAATGTATCCGATCATGCCCACCTTGTCTGCCGGGCGCACTTGCAAACCAAATGGGGTCGCGGCTGTGGGTTCATCGGGCAGGTCCAGCGCGCGCGTCGCAGCCGTGATGACTGCCATTCCCACTCCGCGCTGCGCGTCATCTCTCCCCTCAAGCACCAATCGGGCTACTTCAAGGGCAGGTTGACCGATAATATGCTGGGCGAAACCAAAGGCGGAACATCCAGCCGGCAGGCGGTCGCGCAGGATATACGAAAGACCGATATCCTTTCCATCCAGCTCAATTGCAGTAAGCGAGAGACCTAAAACAGCATCCGTAACGACTCGATCCTTCAAAAGCGGTTCAGCAGCCTGGAATACTTTTTCGATAAGCATAGAGTCTCCTATAAACTGGGGGCGATACTGACCATGCGGTCAATCCCCTCCACTTCAATTAAACGCAGAGGCACGCCATACATGGCACTAAGCAGCTCTTCCGTCAGAATATCCTGCCATGCACCAAAGTGGAAAATCGACTGGTGGTCGATGATTGCTGCTTTGGCATCTAACAGTAGCACTTGGTCCGGGTTGTGGGTGGTGAGCACAATGCCATATCCCTTGGCAGACAGGTCCTTGATAAGCCGCAAGACTTTGAGCTGATTGCCATAGTCGAGATGGGCTGTGGGTTCATCCATCAGGATCAGGCGCGCCTTCTGGGCAATGGCGCGCGCGATCGAAACTTGCTGCAGTTCGCCGGTGCTGATGCGCGTGTAAGGTTTTTGTGCCAGGTGGCTGATGCCCATTTGCTGTAGTGCTTCTTCTGCACGCTGATAATGCTCCGGACCGGGTTTTTCGAAGGTCCCCAGCCAAGGGGCATTGCCTGTGACAACATATTCAAGCACCGTGTAATCGAAGGACGGAATCAATGTCTGGGGCACATAGCCGATGATCCGCGCAACCTCACGAGCAGGCAGGTCTGCCATGTCTTCCCCGTTGAGCAGCACGCTGCCCTGCAATGGCTCGCGTAATCTTGCCAGGCAATTCAGCAAAGTGGTCTTGCCAATTCCGTTAGGACCAAGCAGACACACGATCTCACCCTGCTGCACTTCAAAGCTGATGTCTTTGAAAATCTGGCGGCTGCCATTGTATGAAAACCCAAGATCCTTTACCTGCAAGAGAACGCCCATGCTTACTCCAGTCGGGTCCTTTGTTTGTAGAGGAGCAGAGCGTAAAGGGGTGCGCCAACAAATCCGGTGAGGATCGAGAGGGGCACTTCCACGGTTGAGACCGTACGGGCGAGGGTGTCGATCATGAGCATGAAGATCGCGCCGATTAAAAGAGTTACCGGCATGGAATGGGTGTTGTCACTGCCAGCTATGAGGCGGCTGAGGTGAGGGATAACCAGTCCGACCCAGCCAATCGTGCCGCTGATGGACACGGCACTGGCGGTCAACAGACTGGCGCAGATGATCACAATGGTGCGCACCTGGCGCAGGTTCACCCCCAACGTGCGGGCTTCAAGATCTCCAAACGAGAGGATATTGATCCGCCAGGAGAGTAGCAGCAGCAGAGTGGAGCAGACCAGGAATACGGGCAGAATTGCGAACAGCTCATTTCCCAGGATGGATGCCAGGCTGCCCAGCTGCCAATAAACTATCGAAGCTAACTGGGTTTGCTCTTCCGCCACAAATTTCATGATCGCGAGCACCGAGCTGAGAAAGCCGCCCACGATGATGCCCGAGAGCACCAGCATCATGTTGGAGCGGTTGCGCAGAAGACGCGGCACCAACGAGGTTATCAGGACGGCCAGGATCCCACCGGCAAAGGCAAATATTTGGCGGGTTGCCAAGCCTGCCCCCAGCAGTATGGCGGCTGACGCGCCCACGGCTGCGCCGGAAGAGACACCCAGCAGATCAGGCGAAACCAGTGGGTTGCGAAAGACGCTCTGGTAGACCGCTCCGGAGAGGGAAAGCATCGCGCCGATCATCACCGAAGCCAGCACTCGCGGCAGGCGAACGTTGAATACAATGCTAACCATGGCGGGGTCTACTGGAACGTTCATTCCTAATTTGGAAAGGAGAACGTTCAGGACTTTGATCGGGTCATTGCTGTATCGCCCAAGACTGAGCGCAAGAAACACCCCTATTAACAAAAGCATAGACAACAGCCAGAGCCATTGTCTATGCTTATTGTTTAAAGGAGTACTGCTCGTTTTCAAACTTTTACTTTACTCGATTCCCAATTGCTCTGCCGTGAAGGTTTTATCATAAACCATTGTGTAGAACTCGTCCACATTTTTCATCAACGCTTCAAAACTGTACAAGTCAGGGTGCAAGTTATAAAGAGCCCAGTCAATACCAAGAGCCACTGCTGCAGTTGGCTGATCCCAGGGTTCGAGCTTGGATGGGAATTCGTAGACACGTTTATTCTGGATGGCGCTGATGTTGCTCCAGGCGGGATCGTTCAGGAGGTCTTCAGCCGTGTAGTCTGAATATTGAGGGAACCAAATGACGTCTGGATTCCAAGCAATGATCTGTTCAATACTGACATCCACAAAGCCGCCGACGCCTTCAACGCCGCTGACTGCGTTAACGCCGCCACCGGCTTCAATCAGGCTGGTTTGGATCATTGAACCCGGGGCAACGGACAGAGCCGAGCTGCTGCCAAGGAAGAGGACAGAGGGTTTCTCGGTCGTGTCTTTAAGCAGGGTCTGAGCATTATTAATTTGACTATCGATGAAAGCATTGATCTTTTCCGCTTTTTCGTTCTCACCAACAGCCATGCCGAGCAGTTTCAAGGTCTGCTTTACCGTCTCAAAGCTTTCGGTGCTGTCGAGGATGACCAAAACCGGAATATTAACGGCTTCGAATTGCGGCACAAGGTCCTGGTGGCGTTCGGGCAGGATGACCAGATCAGCACCGCTGGCGATCACGCTTTCCATATTGATATTACTGCCCTTGCCGACTTCCAGCAGGTCATCAAAGCCATCAATCACCTGCTCGTAGAGCCCCCGCCCCATCGATTTGTTTCCGAAGCCGGCCAGGTATTTGCCTCCGCCGCCAAGCACGGCTGCCGCGTTGAGGGTGGGGTTGTGTGTGCCGACCAGTTTGGTGGCGGGCTTTTCGAGGGTGATTTCGCGACCAATGACATCGACGATCACGATTGGCTCCGCCGTGGGTTCAACTACCACTGCTTCGGTCGGTTCCGTGGTGGGTTCCTCCACAGTCGGCTCATTAGGAGCTGCGGTCGGTTCCGGGGAATTGGTGGGCTGAGCAGTTGGGGTTTGGGTGACACAAGCGCTGACGAGCAGCATCACAGCCAACACAACGGGTAGTACGATCTTCTTCATAGATTTAGACATTCAAAACTCCTTCTTCTTAAGGTTAATATTATCAAAGGCTCAATAATTGAGCAATTCTAGATTTTACCACTGATATCAGATTATCTCACACCCTCAGGACCTCACTGGTGTGATTCACAAATGTGATTCACAAATGAAAATGTCATGATCTCAGGACCTCACTGGTATACTTTGTGTGCAATGTCACTTCTTACTGCTCAAAACCTTGGAAAATCTTTTGGTCCCGTGGACATTTTTGATGGGATCAATCTTTCGATTCCCCGGAACGCGCGTATCGCAATTGTTGGTCCAAATGGTGTCGGCAAGACGACTCTCTTACGTATCCTCGCAGGGGAAGATACACCCACGGAAGGTTCTGTGCACCGAGCTCGCGGTTTGAAGGTGGGTTACCTGCCCCAGGAAGCGGTCACCCAATTGGAAGGGACGCTGTGGAGCTCCTGCCTGTTAGCTTTTGAGGATCTGATCGCCAAAGGGGAAGAACTGCGGGAGCTGGAAAAGTTGATGCAAGACCCCGCATGTGATCCGTCCGTGTTGGAACGATACGGCAAGGTCCAGACTGTCTTTGAAAACAGTGGTGGCTACACCTATCACGCGCGCATCCGCCAGACACTGGATGGACTGGGGTTTTCTGAGACCGATTACGAGCGTCCACTGAAGCAACTTTCTGGTGGTCAGCGCACCAGGGCTCGCCTGGCGCGAATCCTGTTGGATGACCCGGACCTGCTCTTGCTGGATGAACCCAGCAACCATCTGGATATCAACGCCGTGGAATGGCTCGAAGCTTACCTGAGGGATTGGAACGGGGCTGTGGTAATCGTCTCGCATGACCGTTACTTCCTGGACCAAACCGCCCATTACATCTGGGAGATGACACCGGCACTGGAAGTTTACCGCGGGAATTACACCGCGTATTTACGTCAGCGCGAGGAACGCTACACGCGGCGCCTGGCGGAGTTTGAGGCACAAAACGAGTATATTGAAAAGCAGCAGGACTATATTCGGCGCTTCCTGGGCACTCAGAATAGCAACCAGGCCAGGGGCAGGCAGCGCCGCCTGGAACGACTGCTGGCAGACTCGCGGCTGACTGCGCCCAGGGCGAATGTTAGACCGATGCATCTGCGATTCAAGTTGGCTGACCGTTCCGGTAACCTGGTTCTGCGAACCTACGATTTGCAGGTGGGTTATGAGGACGAAGGTCGACCGCTTTTCAGTGTACCTGACCTGGTATTGGAAAGGCGCGAATGTGTTGCTGTGATCGGCCCGAATGGCGCAGGCAAGACAACCCTCTTGAAGACCGTCCTGAACCAAATCCCACCTTATGCTGGGCGGGTGGAACTGGGAGCCAACCTCAAAGTGGGGTATTTCGCCCAGGCGCATGAGGGTTTGGTGCCTGAAAACACCCTGATGGATGAGATCGGCACGGTTGCCCCGAGCATGCTGCCGGCCGAAGTGCGCAACTACCTGGCGCGCTATGGCTTCCAGGGAGATGAGGTTTTTGCCCAGGTGGCAACTCTCTCCGGCGGCGAACGTGGTCGTTTGGCGCTGGCAAAGCTGGCGCTTTCGGATGCTAACCTGTTAATGCTCGACGAACCCACCAATCACCTCGACCTTGCCACGCAGGAGGTACTGCAGGATGTGCTTGCACAGTATCCGGGCACGATCATGCTCGTCTCGCATGACCGCTACCTGATAGATGCCCTGGCAACCCAAATCTGGGAATTGGACACCCACAGTGCCAGTTTGCAGGTGTTCAAGGGAGCTTACTCTGAATTCAGGCAGTACAAAGAAGGAAGGTTGTTGCCAAGAGATTTGGAGGAGGTTCCTCTTCCATCAGAGCCAATGGATGAACCTGTAATAACACCTGTCAAAGCAGGTCTAAGTCGCAACCAGCGCCAACAAATCGAGAAGAAGTTGGCAGCCCTGGAGCAAAAGATCCATGCAGCCGAGGTGGAAAAAGGCAGCTGTGAAGCCCAGCTCTCCAAGCCATCGGCTGACTTGCGAAAATTGGAAAAAGTTACGGAGAATTATCAAGCGGTAACCATCGAGTTGGAAAAGCTGCTTGCGGAATGGGAAAGCCTGGCACAACAACTGCACCAAGACGATTAATTGGTTAACTGACGTGCTATAATTAGCTAATTTTACGGACAGGTTGTTAGCAATGAACTATTTAGTTACTGGAGGGGCGGGGTTTTTGGGCACTGCCCTAAGCAACCGCCTGGCGAAACAAGGACATCATGTACGCGTGCTGGATGACTGCTCGGCAGGTGATCCAGCGCACTTGTTACCCGAAGTTGAATTTGTTCAGGGTGATATTGACGAGAAGACCCTGCTTTGGAAAATGCTGCAGGATGTAGATTGTGTCTTCCACCTGGCAGCCAAAGTCAGTGTGCCCGAGTCGTCTCTCTTTCCGAGCAGCTATAACCGCGTGAATGTCAGCGGGACGGTGACGCTGATGGAAGCTATTCGAGACACCAAGGTAAAGCGCATGGTGCTGGCATCCTCGGGAGCTATTTACGGTCACCAGGACCAGATACCCTATTTTGAGGACTTTGAGGTTCACCCTGAGTCCCCTTATGCTGTCTCTAAGCTGGCAGCGGAGCATTACGTGCGTACCATCAGTGCTCAGGCGGGAGTGGAGGCAGTTTGCCTGCGGATTTTCAATGCCTACGGACCGGGGCAGCGTGTTCCCCATTCGCACCCGCCGGTCATCGCGAATTTCCTCAAACATGCTCTTACCAATGGAACGATCATCATCCACGGCGATGGCAGCCAGACGCGTGATTATGTTTATGTGGATGATGTGGTTAATGCCCTGGTGACCGCCTCAACAGCGGTGGGCGTGGACCAGCAGGTGATCAACATCGGCAGCGGGGTGGAAACGAGCGTATTGGAATTGGTGCGCTTGGTGAGGCAGGTAACCGGTAAGAAGCCTGAAGAGGTATACAACCCCCTCAAGAGCGGCGGCTCAACCCGCATGTGTGCCGATATCACGAAAGCAAATGAAAAACTCAATTACATCCCGCTGGTGCCGCTCGAGACTGGTCTACGCCTGACGATTGAGCGCGACCCCCAATATAAAAAAGAAATTGAAGCCAATCCTATCGCATGAATTTTTCTCGCGACCAGCACCGCAAGTAGCGCCGGATTTGCTGGGGTGTTTGCTTGTGCGCCGCTGGGAAGGGCAAAGGCTGACGGGACTGATCGTGGAGGTGGAGGCATACCAGGGGGTGGAGGACCAGGCATGCCATGCCAGGGCGGGCAAGACGGCTCGTAATGGGGTGATGTTTGGCGCGCCTGGGAGAGCCTACGTTTATTTCACTTATGGGATGCACTGGATGCTCAATTTAGTCTGTGAGGATGAAGGAGTGCCGGCAGCGGTTTTGATCCGAGCGATCAAACCAGTGGAGGGGCTCGAGGTAATGCGCGAGCTGCGCCCCACCCTGGCAGATAAACCCGGCTGGCTGAACGGTCCGGCAAAGTTGACCCAGGCACTGGCAATTGGAAGAGAGCAGAACGGGGTGGATGTATGCTCACCGGATGGTGGCTTGTGGGTTGAGAGGGGAGTCAGCGTGGCGGAAAGGGAGGTGGTGACGTCTCCGCGGATCGGCATTGGGTACGCGCCCGAACCCTGGCTCTCACTCCCCTGGCGCTGGGTGTGGAAAGCAAGCAATGGATGATGCCCGTTCCATACAGAAAAGATAGGGTAAGATTGTGCCGATGAGCATATTTTCGCGCAAGAAGGATACGGCGGTTTTTACCCCCGAGAGGCTGCAAGCCCAGGTGAGTTCGGTATTGGGACCGGGCATCCACTGGATTGGCGATCTGCATGGTACCGGTGGGGTGCGCATTGAAGGCACCATGCAAGGCGACATCGTCATCAAGGGTCTGGTTGTGATCGGCGAAACAGGCAAGGTCATTTGCCCTGAGTTGAAGGCTGAAACAGTCGTGGTGGCGGGAACGGTGCAGGGGAACATTACCTGCCAGAAGCTCGAGATTCGTTCAACCGGGCGGGTTTGGGGCGATGTGGTCACGGTCAGTTTTAGCAGTGAAGATGGCGCTTTCCTGCGCGGTCAAATGCGCATGGAAGAGCGGATTGAGATCCAACTTTTGGAAGAACAGACTCCAGAAGAGGCGGAGATGCCTGCATTCCAGCCAGAAGCGGTTCTTTCCGACCCAACTCCAGCAGCTCGTGAGCTTGAGCCAGAACAAGCAACGCCTGATTTGCAGGTGAGCGAGCCTAAAACGCCTGAAAAATCCAAGCTGAAATCCCCCTGGGACAATTAATTCTTTACGCCTGCGGCAGCTCCAACAGAATGGTTACGGGTCCGTCATTGCGGATATCCACCACCATGTGCGCGCCAAAAACGCCTTGCTGAGTGGCAATGCCAAATTCGCGCAGCCGTTCCGCAAACACGTCCACTAATGGTTCTGCCAAATCCGGCTTTGCTGCATTGATGAAAGATGGGCGCCTGCCACGGCTGGTGTCGGCATAGAGCGTGAACTGCGAAACGACGATTGCCTGACCGTTCACATCCAATAGTGAAAGGTTCATTTTGCCGGCTTCATCCTCAAACACACGCAGGTAGGCAGTCTTCTCAGCCAACTCCCGGGCAATCTGGGGCGTGTCATCGGGACCGATCCCAAGCAGGATTACATAACCCAGACCTATCTGAGCCACTACCTCGTTTTCGACAGTGACACTGCCCGTGGTAACCCGCTGTAGGACGGCTCTCATCGCGGCTCCTTGGACGTTCCGCGCTCAATGTATCCCGGCCAGGTAAAGTTTTCGTCAAAATCCACTTCCACAATTCCGCAATAAGGAATGCGACCGGGATTGTAGAATTGTTTCATGACATACCCATGGGTAACGACGATGATTTTTTCATACGCAAGGTAAGGCAGCAAAGCCGAAGCCGCACGCCGGGCAACCTGGTCGTAGCCCTCCCAGTTCAATTTTGCATCGGGCGTGCGCACGCCCTTGAAGCGGGTCGCTTCCTCTATGGCTGCAAGAGTATCGGTGAAATCGCGGTTCTTGTATTGGGTATCAACCAGCCACTCGTGAATGTCAAACGCCACCTCGATGGGCAGATCGAGCCGGCGGGAGATGATGGCTGCTGTCTGCAACGCGCGGGTATAGGGAGAACTGACAATCAATTGGCAGCCCTGCAAACGCGGGTCTTTTACCACCGCTTCCGCCTGGGCAACGCCCCGCTCCGTCAGCGGCGCCAACTCGCGAGCCGGACCCGGAAAGCCGCGACCTTCCGTGACGGTATAATCCTGTTCTCCATGCCTTACCATTACCAAATGCATAGCTGCCTCCTGTTCTAATTCCAATTCTAACAAGATTTTGCCTGTCGACCTGAACTTCATGTCCATCTGCAAAACCTCTGCACTCTCCACTTGGAACTGGCAACTAATTTGCTCTACAGAGTATAATGAAGTCCTATGCAGCCACACAGGATGCCCGAAGCCGGCATCGTCAACTCTCCCGAAACTTACCAGCAAATGCTAGCGCATTTAGCCACCCAGGATACTATTGCCATCGATACCGAATCGAACAGCCTGCATGCCTATCATGAACGCGTTTGTCTGATTCAGCTTTCCAGCTCCACGAGCGACTTCCTGCTGGATCCGTTTGCCTTTACCGAACTGGATGACCTCGGCATGCTTTTTGCCCGAGCAGACATCCAGAAAGTTTTCCATGCCGGTGATTACGATATCGGCTGTCTCAAACGGGATTTTGAATTTACTTTCCATAATATCTTTGACACCATGCTCGCCGCAACTGCTCTGGCGGAGCCCAACCTGGGATTCGCGGCACTGATCGAAAAATATTTCGATTTGATTCTGGATAAAAAATACCAGCGCGCCAACTGGGGGGAGCGACCGCTAAAGGCTGAAATGCTCAGTTATGCGCAGTGCGATTCGCACTTCCTCATTCCCCTGCGCGACACGTTGCTGCCCCAGCTTGAAGCCAGCAACCGATTGCAACTCGTGTTGGAGGATAGCGAAGGCATGGCGCGCCTCGTCAAGCCACTTGCACAGCATATGGAAGATATCTGGCGAGTCAAAGGCGCCCAGGATCTCTCTGCTGAAGCACTCTCGCTGCTCGACGCGCTGAATCACATGCGTGAACTGATTGCCAGCAAGCGTGACGTGCCCCCCTTTAAGGTACTTTCAGACCGGGCTCTGATTGAAATCGCCCAGACACAACCGCACTTTATCCAGGAGCTCAGCCTGCTGCCTTCTCTGCCCGAGAGGCAGGTCAGGCGGTATGGCAGTTTGCTCATGCAGACCATTCAAACCTGGCGGGAGAATCCCAAAAAAGTAAGTCCCCGCCGGAACCATCGCCTGAGCGATGCAGAAATGAAACGGCGCGATGCCCTCTCAAACTGGCGGAAACAAACAGGCATGGATGAGGGTCTGCCTTCCAACGCGATTATCTCCCGCGATCTGCTTGACCGACTGGCGCATTTGGAAATTTCGGATAGCAATGAGCTTAAACAAGCGATGAAGTTTTTCCCCTATCGCTATGAACGTTATGGCACTGCCATTTTTGAGGTATTGGAAAGGACAAAAGAATGAAACTAACCGTTCTTGGAGCAGCACGTACCGTCACCGGTTCAATGCATCTGATCGAACATCAGGGGCATAAACTTTTGATCGATTGCGGTACTTTTCAAGGCAAACGTGATGAATCTTACTTTATCAATCTCCACTTTCCCTTTGATCCCAGCGAAATCGAAGCAATGATCCTCTCGCACGCCCACATTGACCACAGCGGCAACATTCCCAACCTGGTCAAGCAGGGGTTTCGCGGGAAGATCTACACCACGGATGCCAGCGAAGACCTGGCAGATATCATGCTCAGGGATTCCGGGCACATCCAGGAAAGCGACATCCAGTATGTCAATAAAAAACGCCGCAAGAAAGGCGAGCGTGCTCTGGACCCGATCTATACTCAAAAAGATGCTATCGAGGCGATGCCGTTCTTCCAGAGCGTTTGGTATCAGCAGAGGTTTGAACCTATTCCAGGCGTGACTGCCACACTGGTGGACGCCGGGCATATCCTGGGCTCGGCGGCAGTCATCCTGGATTATCGTGATAACCAGGGCGAACCGAAGCGTCTGTGGTTCTCGGGCGATATCGGCAGGTACGATGCCCCCATTTTGCGCGACCCCGTGCTGCCGTCAGGGGCAGACACGCTGGTGATGGAATGTACCTACGGGGATAAACCGCACGAATCAATGGATGATGCTTATGAGGAATTCGTTGATGCTGTGAAGCGAACGGTTAAGCGCGGGGGTAAGATCATCGTGCCGGCTTTCGCGGTGGGGCGCACGCAAAACCTGACCTACTTCCTCAGCCAGGCAATGGACGACGGCTTAATTCCTAATGTCCCGGTGGTGGTCGACAGCCCGCTGGCAGTTAACGCCTCCCTGTTGTACCGTAAACACACCGAATGTTTTGACGATGAAACCTGGCAGTATATTGCGGAGCACCGCATGCAGGGGCTGGACTTTCATAACGTGATTTACACCATGTCGGTTGATGAATCGAAGGCTCTCAACGAATGGCATGAACCAATGATCATTATTTCAGCCTCGGGAATGGCGGAAAATGGACGGATCCTGCACCACCTGAAGAACAACATCGAAGATGGGCGCAACACCATCCTGATCATCTCCTGGCAGGCTCCCGATACACTTGGTCGCCGCCTGGCAGACCGTGAACGCAAGGTGAGGATCTTTGGCGAGGAGTATTACCGCAAGGCAGAGGTGGTAACCATCGGCGGTTTGAGCGCGCACGCCGGTCAGACCGGGCTGGTGGAGTACGCCCTGGCAAGCAAGGACAGCCTCAAGCGCATCATCCTCTTCCACGGCGAACCGGATAAGGCTCAGGCTTTGATCGATAAACTGGCTGAGCACCCTGAGCTGCCGGTGCCGGTATACGCCGAAAAAGGGCAGCAGTTTATCCTTTAAGGTATAATCTCAAACCTGTTGGAGAGATGCCGGAGTGGTTGATCGGGGCGGTCTCGAAAACCGTTATGGGTCTTGTACCCATCGTGGGTTCGAACCCCACTCTCTCCGCTGAGAAAAATGCCGTACGATCACGGCATTTTTGATTGTTGCAGGTTGGATTTTGGATTTCAACCCGGCTTTGCCGTAAAAAAAAAGTAGGTGGGTGGGCTAAAGCAAGGATTAGGTTGGTTCAGGCTCAGTGACGCCAACCCACCCTTCATCTACTTGCTGTAACTGTCTATCGTATGACGGATAAATTCTTTTAATTCAGCATTTCTGTCATCGCGAGGAGCGAAGCGACGTAGCGATCTCAACATCACGACCCCCACCATATTCTCGGAAACTGGCCTGGAAAATAGTAAAAAGTAATAGGGTAGGTTGGCGTAAAGGAGCATGAGAATTAAGAGGTCGTTTAGAAGCCAACCCACCGGTTGAATGTGAGGGTTTTGTGTTGGTGGGATGGCTATAAAGAGACTTGGGTCGAAAAAAACTGTGTGACGCCAGCCCACCCTACGAATCATGGGCTCAGGTCAGATGGAATATGTACAAGATGTGCCTTCGTTCCAAACTGTGTAGGGTGTGTTGGCGTAAAGAAGCATGGGAATTAAGAGGGCGTTTAAAAGCCAACCCAACGTTTTAATATGCGGGTTTTGTGTTGGTGGGTTCGCTTTCTCGAGGCAATAATTGGTATGGGTTTTGTGACGCAAACCCATATGACATCTACTTGCTGTGATTGTTTACAATAATGGAGCGCTGCTCCGTGGTTTATACTCTGCTTCAATTCGCCCAATTTTCATTTTCTCAAACAGCAGCGGACTCAGGCACGCGATCCATAATCCGATCAAAAAGTAGCGGATGTACCGCAAAATCGCACTGATCAGCCCCAGGTCTTCGGGGAAGAGCGATCCCAGCCCTGCATAAATAGCGATCACGCCGGCAATCCCAACCAGGTAGCGCAGAACGCGCTGCCATGTGCCAAAATTGCTCTGGATCACACCCCGGCGGGCTCTGAGCCAGGCAAAGCCGCCGAGCATGCCAAACCAAAGCCCGCCAGTCATCAGCGCGCCTTCGAGTGAAAGCGGGTCCACGTCCCCCGCGCGGGCAGCCCAGTCTGCTGGCATCTGCCAGCCACTGGAAAGCAAAATAACCATCGCAGAGAGACCGATGATGAACAGCGAGCTGAAAAACGCCAGGAAGAGCTGGTTTCTCAGGCTTTGCTTTTTCAGCCAGGCACCAAGCGGCTTTTGCAGTTTGCTGAACGCCAGCAGCAGCAAGGCCCCCAAAAGCAGCCCCAGGAGCACATCGCTCAGGAAGTGCACCCCCAAAACCAGGCGCGACAGGGAGATCAGCAGCACCATCACGGTTGCCGCCCAATATACTTTACGGTTTTTGCTCTCAATTGCGCTCCAACCCCAAACAGCAGTGGAGTTCATGGCATGCCCGGAAGGGATGCCAAAAGACGTCTCATGCGCGCCAGGAATGATCTTGTCACTGATCCAGTAGGGACGGGGGCCTTTGAGGAGGACTTTGAAAAAACCATTGAAACAGACACTGGAAAGCAGCATAACCCCAATGCGCAAGCCGGCCCAGGCATCCACACACCAGTAAATCGTGGGCATAAAGAGGATATAGAAGATCTCGCTTCCGAGCTGCGTGATGGCGCCCATGATGCTCTGCAGCGCGGGACCAAGAGACTGTAAAAACAGATTGACGGCTAATTCGGCTTGATTGACAACTTCCATATAACACTCCAAATCATTTATCTTTTTAATAAACCCCAAAAGCCTTGCCAGGCTACGGGCTAGGGAGTGGCACAGCAAAAACGGTTTAGCTTCTAACGATGGGCACCCAGAGTTCCATCTTATAGTCTGGGGAGTCCGTATCGCCCATGAAATAATACTCGTGGTCTGGCGTGCCGGCATGCCTCAACCCGTGCGCCGGGAAGTACTCGCCCATCACGAATTCCCATCCCTGGTGGATGTTTCGAGGAACCGGACCGGTCAGCTCGACGATGGCGTATTCAGCCTCCGGAACTTCCACCACTTCCAGCCCCAAGGCATGAGCTTCTTCGGGTAAGCGAACATCATATCCGGCAATATAGCTGAAGTCGTGCGGTTCTGTGCGGTAGTTGAAGCAAGTGCCAAAGGCTTCGCCGCTGCCGAGCGCCGCCAACTTCTCGTAGGATACCTGCTCAAACAGTTTTTCCCAAAGTCCGGGAAAATCATCATTCTGGGAGTGAACAGTCACCAAACCGGCAATCTTGAAGGCTTTCTTGGTTTCAATGCGAACGTTCATGATGTTGTCCTTTCTGAATTTGTGAGGCCATTAAAAAAGAGCCCGAAGGCTCTTATCCTCTTTCGAGGAGATCAAACTAATTGATTGGATGGTATAACCATCCCTTCGAGGATCAATTCCATTCCCATCGTGTGCGCGCACACACCGTGCCCCTGGAAGTAATCACAGGCGCAATTCCATTTGCCATTGTCATAAGTGACGATGTGGTCATTGTTTTCCCCACGGATTTTGGCTTCAAATTTAGTGATACTGATGCGATCTTTTTCTTCTGCGTAGCGTTTTGCCTTTTCGATTTTACCGATTAAACCGCTGTCTATCATTTTTTGCTACTCCGTTTCAGTCATTATTTAAAGAAAAACACGCGCCATAAAACCCTGGCGTGTGCTCCTGTCCATAACACAAGCTTAGTACTGATCATTGTATCAGGCTAACTCCTGCATGCCTACATTATAGCCGATGAAGGTCTTTTTTTCAATTCAGAAAAACCCAGAAAAAACCCAGAAAAACCCGGCATCAGAAAAACCCGGCGTTTACAAGCCTATGGAATTAACAAGGAGAATTGGTGTATCAAACTGGTGTATCAAACCTTTGGAGGCGGGTCGATAAGGTATACTTCTATTAACCTGTTTAGTTTTCGTTGAGGAGGAGCTATGAAAAAGAGCAGCCAAAATCATCGTGTTTCTCTCCCAGCTTTGGTGCTTCTGACTTTAATGCCTGTAGGCCTGACTGCCTGCAACCAAACGGGCAATCCAGCCGAACCGGGTGGACGGTGGGTTTCAATTGTGATGGGCATTCTGCTCCTGCTGGCTTACCTGGGCTTGGTGATTTACCTCTGGCGGGCAGGAAAGCTCAGCACCTGGTTTGCTGCTGGTAGCACCGCTTTCCGACTGAAAACCCGGGGGGCACGCCTCAAGAGTGAACTCAAAGGGCTGGAACGTGATAAAGCCGCGCTGCTCGATGAACTCGGTGAGAAAGCCTGGGCAGCCAGGGTCAGCGACCCAAGTTATGAGGGTGCTTATAACCAACTTCTAACCGTACAGGGGCAGATTGACGGCGCAGCGGATCACCGGCGTTCGCTCGAAGAGAAAAAGGCGGAGCTGGTTGAGCAGCGCGAGGCCGTGGTCGAGCGGTTTGATCAACAGATTGAAGCGTTGAAAAACCAGCAGGCAGGTGTGGAACATGATCTGACGGACGCCAAAAACCGCGTGCGGGCACTTGAAGCCGATCTGGATGCCGTCGCGCAGGAAAAAGTCCGCTTCCAGCACGACGTAAAAGACACCCGCAGCCGCATCATCGAAATGGAACGCTCGGATGACCCTGACAAAGTGGAGCAACTCCGCGAATTAAACAGCCGACTGAGCAGCCTGACCGCATCTCTCTTGGATGCCACCAATGCCGAGCCGGAGCTGGCAGCGCAGCTTCCCGGGCTGCAGAACCAGGTATTGGCCTTGAGCACGCAGTTCAACGAATTGCAGGGTCAGATCCAGGCTTTGGAGGGCGACCTGAAAAGTGAGTTGCTTCCCCTGGATGATCAACTTGAAGCCCTCGAGAAACAGATCAAAACCAAGAGCAGTGAGATCAAAACCTTTGAAGAGCAGCTTGCCCAGATGGCGAAAGCCCTGGGAGTTCAGGTCGAAAAAGCCCGGCCGTTCTCGCCCGAGCTGACGGAGCTTTATCAAAAGCTCGACGTGATCATCAGTAAGGTAGACTTCAAAGCCCAGGCAAAAGAGGATGTTTCCAGCAACCTGGGTGCTGTTGATAAGACCGCCTCTCGAAATTTCTATGTCTTATTGCTGATCGGCGTGCTTATCATTGTCCTGGCGATCTTGCTCCTGACCGGAGTTGTCTGATTCAAAGGTATATTTACCCCAAAATTTCCAATCAAGTTTGAAGGAAGATATTCCCTTGCCTGAACACAGCGAAAGCACCAGACAGATCGTTGAACAACTAACACTTGAAGAGAAAGCCTGGTTGGTTTCAGGCGGAGGGGGTTGAGGTAATGCGTGAGCTGTTGGAGAGATAAGCGTCGACAAACTACCGATTTAGATAGCTAAAACAGCAGCTCAGAACCATCAAGTCCTAAAAACCAACAACTTCTTTCAGCGCCTTTAACTGGTTGCCAAATGACAGACCTTCGAACGGTATTTTGTAGTTGCGCATATATGGAAGAATAAATTCCCGATACTTTTCGCCCGCAAGAATAATGAATTCATCCTGTTCGAGATCAGCATACTTGTGAAGCTCAGAAACCACTCCAGAAGCCCATACTTGCCTTTCGTGGACTGGCATCTGATTCAACGTTTCACAATGATTTTTTGATGATGACAATTCGTGGACGTAGAATTAAATGAAAGTTGCTCTGGTTCATTAACCAGAGCAACTTATGGTTACAAATCTATCAAGGTTCAAGCGATATGAATCTTTTGTTTTTGTCACTGAATTCAAACAACGGATTATAAACGAGTCTTAATTCTGTTTCGCCGACTGCAACTGTTAAAATCATCCATCCTTCATATTCACCATCAGGAAAGAGGGTAATATCGAGTGCTGGTTCAGGATCAACTATGCTGGGTACATCGTATAATACACCGTTGCTGCCAATGGTGTTGAAATCTGAATTATTTATGTTTCGCGCAACATCCTCTGTATCGATATTGTGGACATAAACTTTGACGGCAACATATTCGAATCCATCTTCAGGCGGGGAATTGAATTGATTAGCAGCAAGCGCCATGTTCCAGGCTTCAGCTCCACGAATGACTTCTACAACTGAAATCTCCCAATTCTCTGTGATGACTGTCTCTGACATCAATGCAGGAGCATTGCGTTCTTTTCCTGTGTCGGTGGGATTGATGTTTTTCAAGTCAGAAGGAACTTCAAGAGAGGCGCCTTCATCAAGAGCCAAATATCTTACTTTATTGTCATCAAAGTTCCATGTTTCTTCAAAGGCAAACATTAAATTCGTTTCCCCGATGACTGACTGGAAAACCACCCAACCTTCAAATTCACCACCTGGATAAAGGGAAATATCAAGCGCTGGATTAGGGTCTACTACACTTGGTAAATCATGCAAGATGTTTGCGCTGCCTGTTAAGTTATAGAAATAGCCATCAATCCTGTTTGAATTATCCTCTGTTCCAATGTAGCGAACATAAAACTTGACAGCAATATACTCATAACCCTCAGTAGGCGGCTCATTGAATTGATTAGCTTCCAGTACTAAATTCCATGCGGCATCACCACGGACAACTTCAAGGATCGAGGTCTCCCAATCTTCTGTGACCAGTTTTTCGTTGAATGGCACAGGGGATTTACGTTCTTTTCCTAACTCAGAAGGAGGGATAGTATATAAATCAGAAGGAACGTTGATTGAAGCCCCGGCATCGAGAGCAATGTATCGCTTTGAGCTTTCACCAATACTCCACATTTCATCGAATATCAGCATCAAGTTACTTTCACCTTGGCCGACTAAGTAGGCTGACCAACCTTCGGTTTCCCCACCAGCAACCAGTTTTGCATCTAATTCTGGTGTTGGTTTCACTACACTAGCCATGTCAGCTGTGTATAAAATTGCCTTATCCCCTGTAACGTCAAAATCATACCCACTGATGCCATGCTCATCACTGTCATTGTACGTGCATTTAACGTAGATTTTTACTAGGAGATATTCCATACCTTCAGGAGCTGGTTCATTATATGGATTGGCTGCATTAATGTCATTCCAGGCATCAATGCCGCGTTTGATCTCAAGAACTTGGACATCCCAATTAGGGACTGAAACTATTTCTGTTCCGGAATAAGGATTGGCTCTTGAATATCCCAAGGGTGCAAGTGTGGGTTCTATTGTGGGTTGTTCAATTTGGATGGTGGGCTCAAGGGTTGGTTCTTCCACTTGAGTTTGTGCCGCTGTCTCTCTATCTAGAGCGGCAACAGTGGCAGCAACCGGATCTACCTTTTCAGGAGTGGCCTGTGTACTTCCCCCACATGCGGCTGTACCGAGTGTCAGGATAATCGTGACGATAAGTAATATGTTCTTTTTCAAAATCTCCTCCTTTTTTGTCAACATAACAGATATATATATTATATGCGTTTTTTGGGGTTGCGATAGTTTCTTGGAGGCTTGGTTTTGATTTTTTGCTAACCTTCCTGTTGGAATTAAAAGAAAAAAGCGAATGATCGGACACCTGTACCCCCTGTGGGTATTCGAACCGACCACAGTTCTCGCCGGTCTCCTGACCGTGCGAGGTCGCTGACCGGCGGGTCTCATATAGGGGTAACCCCCCGTGGTTACCCGTGGTCTTACCCGGGCAGACACGGCACTTACTTGCCAGAAGACCATCGCAGGGAACAAGCCTGCCTGTTCCACAACTTCCTGGTTGACGCTTCCCGCAAGGGGAGACTTAAAATTCTGCTAAATTGGATGAGTTTTGGGAATTATTGATTTAGGTCTTCTGAAAAAGGGGAATCGGAATCCAAAACTAACACAACATCCCAGTTTATTGGCATCTATTGAAGACAAAAGGGATTATCAAATCTAATAAATGAATTTGGAAAAGTATTATTATTAATGTTAAAAGGGTAAGTTATGCTATTATTTAATAATAATTGCTATAACATCTAATAATTGTTGGAGGGTAAAAAATGGTAGACTTCACAAATTTGGCGTATATAAAGTTACGGCCAGTAAACAACTCACAATTTGAAGGCATGATATCTTCGATTTTCATCGAAAATGAAAGAATATTGGGAACATATCAAGCGTTAAGAGATGGCATTGTTTTTACTAATAAGCGCATCATTGCCATCAATGTCCAAGGAATAACGGGGAAAAAGAAGGATTTCACCTCATTACCCTACAGCAAGATACAAGCCTTTTCGATTGAAACAGCTGGAGTAATTGATTTGGATAGTGAACTTGAGTTGTGGTTCAGTGGATTAGGAAAAGTAAAATTTGAGTTTGTGAGCAATGCAAATGTATCTGAAATATGCAGGACAATTAGCACGTACGTTCTAAATTAACACCTTGTTGTTTTCGCCGGTGTCCAGATGCTCTCCACCTTGTTGCGGGCACGGGCCGCGCGAGAGGGTCGACCGGCAGGTCTCCGTTGGTAGGGGTAACCCCCCGTGGTTACCCGTAGTCTCAACCGGGCAGGCACGGGGGCCTGCCCCTACCAAGGTAAATTAAATAAAAAAAGCGGGCGAGGTTTCACCGTACGGGCGACGCATGCGTCGCCCCAACCGAGCAATACAAAAGAAATAAGCGGGCGATCGGACATACGTTCCCCCGCCAGAAAACGTGAGCCTTGTGA
>DBRR01000032.1 GCA_002306055.1 Anaerolineaceae bacterium UBA1363 | reverse complement strand
AACCAAACTGTATGGTGGCTAGTTCAATAATTGAACATGGACCTACTTTAGACATCAAAATAAAAAAAGAGCTTTAGCAAGTTATGTTGCCAAGCTCTTGGTCTTATTCTGTAAACTGCACCTTAGTAAATTAAATGGCGGAGTGAACAAATGAGATTCATTCCGCCCTACGAAAAGAATGGCAAATAGGGCTAAAAAAATACTATTCTGTTCTGTTAATTACATTCGGATGATAAACTTTGATAATGCCTAGTTACGTAAGGAATCAAATCTTTGGTGGAACCTATTTCTTTACGCTTGTAACACATAATCGGCAAAAAATTTTTTCGGATTCGGCAGCAGTCGATATCTTGGTGAAAGCCATTCGGGATACGCAGAAACGCAACCAATTTGACCTGATTGCCTACTGCATCCTTTTTGATCACGTACATCTTCTCATCTCTCTACCAATTGATCACAGATCATTTTCTCAAATAATTCGAAACGTTAAACGCATCACAACAAAACATATACGTGAACTGCTCGGAAAACCGGAATTGACGATTTGGCAGGCTCGATTCTGGGAACATACCATTCGTGATGAAGAGGACCTAAAGCATCATTTTGATTACATTCATTACAACCCTGTGAAACACGGTTACGTTGAAGATTATGGAAATTGGGCTTGGTCCAGTTTCAGCGAGTATTTCGATAACGATTCCAGCATATATAAGATCGAAGCCACAAAATTTGAGGACGAGAATCGTTCTTACGGTGAATGATCCGAATTTTTCGTAGGTCGGAATGAGCCTGCCCCAAGGCATTTTCTCACACAAGCATTCCGCAGGCTCACTCCGACAAGGTAAATTAAATGGCGGAGTGAACAAAAGAGGTTCATTCCGCCCTACGAACTCCGACATTATCTTTTCGGTGGAGTGAACAAATGAGGTTCATTCCGCCCTTGTACGGATTGAAGTCTAGCGCGAGGTGCTCAGCTTCAACATCTCGCCCTTTTGATTGAAGGTTAGCCGGGCAAAGTGGTTATGGTTGTGCTGGCGATATTTGTAGCTTTTCTTCAACGTGACCACGTAGCGCTGGCTCTGGCTGACATAATCGAATTTCTGGCGATGCGCCTGGACCATGGCAGGGTCGAGCGTGAAGTTGGTCAGTTGCGGGTTGAGGGAGACGGTGGCGTCATCCAGACCTGGCAGGTAACTGCTGATAACCTTCCTGACCTTTTCCAGGATCTCAGCCGGCATCTCGTTGGCTGCGACGATCATCTCCTCGCGTGAATCACTGATGGTCTTGAGTTCGGGCGTGGTGGTTGGACGAATGGCGGGTTTGGTTACTTCCTTAATGCTGGCGCTGGAAGCCAGCGGATCGCCGTAGAGCACGAACGAGAGGATGGTTTTCTGGTCTTCGCCATCCAGGTAACCTTGCTCCTCGGTCATCTTTTTCGCCAGGGCGAGTTTCGCGCGCATCAAGGCGTATCCAACAGCCACTTCCGATTTGACGTGAGCCCAGAAGTGATAGGCGAGCAAGTCGGCCGCCACCAGGTTTTTGCTCACGGAACCGTACGCGATACAGGTTGATCCGACGAAGGCGCGAGTGCCGCAGGCGAGAAAGTTAAGTGAAATGGCTTCATTGACTTTCTTATCAAGAATGTTGGCACCATAGCAGGCTTCACTCATCACGATCTCCGGGGAGGAGGTCTTGGTGCTGAAGTTGGTGGGCTCCATCGCGACCGGATATTCCGGATCGGCTGAAGGTTTGGCAAGGTCGCGCTGACCATACCATTCGGGGGCGTCCTTGAGCCCATGAAGGTTGAAGTAGGCAAATTTGGGGTCAGGGATTTGACCGTTAAGCAAGTTACTGTTGGTGGTTGGGGGCGAGGTCTTCAGGCGATCCGAACGGTCAATCACCGCGAAAACCTCCGATGAGGCCGGCTTCCACACTTCGGCGGTACAGCCGATATTGTCGGGCTTCTTAAATTGGGCGTTAAAGGTCTGGAATCGCTGAGCCAGGCTCCTTAAGAGATTTGCCAGGATATTGGTAGAAACACTCTTTTTGGACTTCACTTTCAGCTCGTACTCTTTGGTCAGAAAGCGGATCTGCTCAAGTAGATAGCCGGCATCGTTGCCAGCTTCATCCGGAATGCGCCCTACAGGCCACTGCTGGATGAAGTAATTCTCATCAAGGGTGGCGTAGGGATTGTCCGAGGGCACGTTTAGGTCGGTATCGTCAGTGGGGTTCGGTAAGATGTGGAAGGGCACGATGTCATGCCCACCGATAATCAACAACGCGCCGATCATCTCACCACGGGAGGCAAGTTTGGCATCCAGGTCGGTGAGAGAAAGCTTGATCTTCCATGCGTCACTTGCCTGAATAGGGTCCAGACCCTGCTCGCGGGCGCTGGTTTCATCATCCGGGATGTAAACGAGGCTGTTCCAGCCTGGAAGGTCGACGATGTTGAGGCATAGCTTTCGCATGGATTCGATCACAACATCAGCAGTATTCGCGCCGTATTTTTTCTCCAGATTCCCGCGTGAGGTCAGGATCACATAACTCGGGAAACGACCATCAGTGTTCAGCAACTCGGTTTTATTGATTTTCCGGGCTACCTTTTCGAATTCTGTTTGGATTTCAGTGATTGCCGCAACAGTCGCCTCCGACTCCGGGGAAATCGGATCCGACTTCACTACATTGGGAGAATGAGCGGCTGGAACTTCGTTGGTGTGACCAGCAGGCAAGGGGGGTGTGGCTATGTCCTGCAGGAAGAAGGAACTGGTGGGGACTTCCGTATAATCCCCATCTCCAGATTCAGCCAATTCTTCCACGAGGTAATCTGGCAGGTGAAGGGCGAGGGTGGGGTTGTCATCGATGATCTCCTCAGCGGTTTGTGGTGTTGTTTGCTTGCCGGCAGGTTCGGGAGCGACAAAATCCGAATTTGCGAGCACATTCCATCCCAAATCGGCTGCAACGGAAGCCGGCACAGGCAGATCGAGATAAACCTTTAGATCCTCTGGCCAAAGGGGCTTGTAATTATGATTAGGACCCAGCAGACGGTTGATAACCTGGCCGCTTACGTCATGGGCGGCGCACCAGTGCATTTTTTCCACGCCCGCAGAATCGTTACCCTGCTGAATGTCAGCAATCGCGGAGAGAACCTTGATCTGGATGCAATCAGGCCAACGGTTGCCATAAATACCCGCGAGAGTTTCGAGCAGGGTGGTGTTGCCGGTTTTGTGAATGATTTGCATATGGAAAGCTGCAGGTAACGGTGAACGGGGGTTATGCGCAAGGGATTCGAGGATTGCCTTTTCCGCGCCGGTCAAATCGCCGCTTTCCCAGGCGTTGCGGGCGGCAATCAAGCCGTCAAGCCAGGCAGTTGGTGATTTCGCGCTGGAGGTTCCGCGCTGCAAATACATCTGGTTGGCATGGATGTCGCGATCGCTTCCCCCAGTGAGACGGTCCAGCAGGCTGGCAGCTTCCACGAACTCGGGATCATAGGCCAGGAGCTTGCCCAGGTTCTTGACCGCCATTTCGGTATCGCCAAGTTCTGCCAGCACTGAAGCATAGATGAAACTGATCAGAAGATCACCTGGGTAACTTGCCAACCAGATTAAAGATGCCTGGCGAGCAAATTGGAATTCGCGGTTGCTGAGTGCGGTCTGAAGCAGTGTCAGGAACTTCCCGCGCCTGACAACCAGCACTTCGTCACTTTTTCGGGCGTTATAAGGTCTCATCTTTTAGGAGTCTCCTGGAGGTTATTGACGATATTGAGTGCGACCACCGCGGCCAGCTGCCGGCGGATGTTCTGGTCTGATGGCGAAAGCTGGGATGCCTGGCGCAGCATGAACTCCGCATTGCGGTAATCGCGGCTTTCCTTGTAAGCGGCTGCTGCCTGCAGGTAGGGTCGTGGATCGTTGCTGACCATGGCAATCGCTTTATGGTAGGTCTGTATGGCGTTGCTGATTTCGCGCCGATCCTGGTAGGTGAGCCCCATCTCGAGATAGGCTTCCACCAAACCAGGCTGCAGCTCAATGGCTTTCGCAAGATGCGCCAGCGCCTGGTCCAGGTTTCCGTGCAGGCGGTCTACCGTGCCAAGGGCAACCAGTGTTTCCGGATTGGTCTGGTCCAGGACTAGGCTGCGCTGCAAGGTCTGTTCCGCTTTCTCGATTTCGCCAATTTGGATTTGTTTCTGTGCAAGATTGTTCAGGACAGCCACGTTCTCGGGATATTTTTCTGCGAGTTTTTGTAGTGCCAGCACTGCCTGCTGAGCATTGCGGATATGGTCAAGGTCAATTTTCTGCAGTTCAAAGGGTACAGGGTTTTCAACGACTGCCAGGGCAAAATGAATCGCCTGCCGGGCTTCTTCTGGTTTGTTGCTCTTTAGCAGTGCCTTAACCTTCACCTGCCAGGCGGTTTCATTCTTGGGATCGATTTTCAGGATGGCGTCAGCCTGCCGCATAGCCTCAGGCAGTTCCTGCCTGGCAAGCAGCGACTGGGCGATGCCTTCCTCGTAGAGGATGTTTCCGGGGTCGAGTTGGCTGGCTTTTCGCAGGCACTGAATGGCGATCTGGTGCTCGCCGAGCTGTTGGTTGATGATCGCGAGCGAGTGGAGTGCTTCTGGATTGGATGGGAAGAGATCCGTTGCTTTACCGAAATAGTCCTTGGCAGCGTGATAATCCTTCTCCAGCAGTTTCACATCCCCAAGCATCTGCCAGTATTGGGCTTCTTTGGGGGCAATACGGATGGCTTCTTCCAGGTGTTTGGCAGCCTGCAGGTATTGCCCGGCATCCTGGTGCATCATGGCTGCCATGGCGTGCCAATCGGGTTCATCAGGCCAAATAGCCAGGGCACGTTCAAGCGATTCGGCTGCCATAAGTGGTTGGTTCCGGGTGGCAATTGCCTTCAAGGCATGCAGCACAGGGTTTTCAGGCTGGGATTCAAGCAGTTTCGCAGCGATTTTGGCGGAGGTAGCAGGCTCTGAATGGAGGCTTTGGATTGCCTGCTGGAAGTTGACATCCGGGTCCTTGCCGAATCCTGAAAGGATGTCCGCAATGGCAGTCTCATCCACCAATACGGAAAGAACCTGAGCTGCTTGTTTGCCGTTGGTTACCAGCTTATGTAAATCGTTTTCGTCTGACCAGTGCCCATTCTTGAGCGCCTGGTTGATTTTCAGGGTTGGAAGAAGTGTGGAGGGGGCGATGGCGCGCCCTGCAATTGAGATCTGTTCTTCAATCAAATCGAAATCAGCATGTTGTGGGTCGTGAGCTGATGGGGCATGACCAAGAATGTGCAGAAAATGAGCGTTATTGGTCTGCCGGATTTTATCTACCAAGTATTCTGCCAGCAGTTTGTTGGCGATTGGATTGATCTTGGCGACAGAAAGCGCGGCTTCAAGCAAGCGGTCCGCAACCTTCCAGTTTGTTTGCTCCCAGGCTGCTTTGGCTACCGCGAGCGTATGCCAGATCCAATTGAAATGCCGGGCAATATCAAAGGCCTGAACCTTCTGGCGGACTTCCATCTCATCGAGCATCTCCACTGCTTCGCCCAATAAGGCTGCGGCTGACTTTGCATTGCCGCTCTGCTGCGCAAACAGGCTTTGAAGCGCTTTTGCGGTGGGAGAGGTGGTTTTATCAGAAAGGAAGTGCTCCCAGATCAAGCGTGCTTTGGGCAGGTCGTCATGGAGCGCTGCATCGAGAGCAAGGATTGTTGCCGTTGAGGTGGCAGTTTGCGTGCGAGTTTCCTGCGTGTTGAGGAAATCAAGGGCGTTCGACAGACTCTCAGATTGGTCGGTTGCCAGGGCAAGTTCGAGCTTGAGCAGAAAGGCTGGCTCGCTGCCTGGATCAGCATTTAGCGCAAGCGACACGTGTTTTTGGGAGACAACCAGGTCACCAATCATTCGTTCAAGCTGGGCAGCCCGGTAGTAAAGCCCCGCGCGATTGTAGGGAGGGTAATCAAGATTCTGTTCTGCCGTATCCCCAGCCACGCTGCCAAGTGTTTCCGGAGCAAATTCCAGCTTGGTCAGGATGTCTTCAAGGGTTTCGAGGGCTGGGAGGAACTGCTGGTTGGCTGCGAGCACATCGGATTTGAGTAATGGGTAAGCAAGATTGGTCTGGAGGACAGGCTCAAGATCTTGTATCAGCTGAAGAGCCGCTGCGGCATCACCGAGCTTGAGCACGGAATAAACCAGATCCCGGCTTTCAATGAAATCCGGGAAGGGATTATCTGAAATGGCTTTCTTGATAATGCGCGATGCTTCATCAAGTTGATTCATGTGGAGGTAGAGGTTCGCTACATTAACATATTCTTCAGTATCAATATCCTCCAACGCCAACATCTGGTTGAGGGTTTCCTTGGTATCTTCGATCTGGTTCAGGTTAACATAAGTGCGCGCAAGCGTCAGGTAGAGCGCTTTGTCATCCGGTCTGAGGTGAATGGTGTCTTTGAGCACCTGGATGGCTTCGCGGGCATTATTATGCTCGCTCATAAAGTCACTGTACCACAGCACATTTTCAATATCGGTTGGAGCGATCTGCATGGCGGAGCGTGCTGCCGCGAAACCTTCATCCTCCAGATTAGCTTCCATAAACGCTTTTGCGAGGGTATGGCGGGTGGCGAGGTCATCCGGATCGGTCAGAACAGCTTCCTGCAGAGATGCCAGGCTGATGTCCGTCAACCCCAGGGCGAGAGCGGTCTTTCCGGTTTGGAACTGGAGGTGGTGATACGAACGAGGAGATCTCGCCTCCGGGTAATCTAGAAGTTGGAGGTAGTCCTGGTAGGCGGCTTCGTGCATGCCGAGGGTTGCCTTGAGATCTGCCTGCAGCAATCGCATGTCAAACAATCCATCCCGTTCCTGTTGCCGTTCTTCCATGACTGAAAGCAGCTGGCACATCTCTTTCAGTTCCTGGGCTCCAGGTTTGATTCCATGGCTGTAGCTATTAATCAAGAGTTCAGCGTAGGATTTCAAGGTGCTGTCTGAACGATTTGCCTGCCAGGCAAATCGCAGGACTGGCTTTGCGCCGTTTAAATCTCCCATAGCTGCCAGAGTTTGCCCCAGAACAAATGCCAATTCCGGATCGGAAGTGTAATCATCTTCAAGAGGAGCAATCGTCGCCCAGGCTTGGTCAATGTAACCGTGGGTCAAATAGGCTTGTGCCAATGATTTGCGCACAGAAGTGCTGGACGGATCAAGTTGAAAAGCCTGGCGGAGAACGCCGATGGCTTCCGTCGGCTGATCGTTCGCGAGATAAAGCGCTCCGAGAGCACTCAAAATCGCAGGATCATCCGGTAAGGCTGCCTTGGCTTTGCGCAGGGCTTGCATGGCTTTTTCTTCCTGCCCTAGGCTGGTCCATATCCGGGCGAGCGAAAGCCAACTCGCAGGCTTTTCGGGGGCAACGGCTGAGGCCTCTTCAAGGTACTGAATGGCTTCAGTGTTTTTTCCCGTAGCGATCAGGGCGTTGCAGAGCAACACCAGAGCTTCACCGTCAAACTCGTCCTTTTTAAGGAATGCCTGGGCAATTGGGATCGCTTTTTCGGCATGGGCAGCCTTGATCGCGATTTCTGCAAAGTTGAGCAGATCCGCGCGTGAAGGCTCATTCGAAGCATGGATCAGATCCTCGTAGATCCGAAAGGCATTTTCCGGCTGCTGAGATTGGAGGTAGAGGGAGGCGAGATCCTTTTTGTTGGCTTGATTTTGGGGTTCGAACACAGCCAACAACGCGCTGGATTCAATCGCTTCGTCGATGTTTGCCATGCGGCGATCGATCTGACCGGAAAGCTTGATAGCCTCCAGGTCATTAGGGTTTTCCGAAAGCGCTTTATGGATGAAATTACTAGTGGTCAATCATTGTGATTAA
>DBRR01000048.1 GCA_002306055.1 Anaerolineaceae bacterium UBA1363 | reverse complement strand
CTCCTCTTCCCGCTTCTGTGAGTAGGCTTTAGTGTTCATTCTATCAAAATAAAGTTGTCGGTTTACTTCATTGAAAATATGTGTGCTCGTTGCTTTATTTGAGTCTTCAAGAAAAGTGTCATTAATCAATTTTTTAAAAATATCATTCCACGTTTGAATATTTTTGGACAGCAACCAGTTTTTATCAACGTCCCTTTGGGCTAACTTTGCAATCTCTTGGCGAAGAGTGGGGTTCTCTATCAATTTGTTCAAGGATTCATACCATTCATCCAGATTGCTTGCCAAAAAGCCATTAACACCATCTTCTACGATTGATTCGTACGGATCAATCCTACTGTAAACCCCAGCTACACCGTTAGCACTATATTCTAAGAATTTCAATCCACTTTTACAGCGGTTAAACAAATTATCTACAAGAGGGGCAATAGCTATATCAAAATCAATTGTTTGAAAAAATTTGACAAAATCTTTATATACATTGGTTGGGGAGGGGTGCCAATTTACTCCTTCAACCCCATTAAGCCCTTCTGGCAGTGGTGTACCCCAGATATCTACTTGTACTTTGCCTTCATACTTCTTTAAAATTTCCTTTAGCACGGGCGTTACAAGAGCCAAATCAGGCGTGTGAGAGTTACTCCCCATATAACCGATCCTCAACAAACGATCATTTATTGAATCTCTGGGTGTTCTTAGATGCCATAAAGTGTCATCCAAATAATTAGGTAAAACAATGACGTTGGGATTAAAGCCTTCTGCAATGCGTCTTAGTTCCTCCGTGGGCACCAGGACTAAATCCGCATCTACCATGGCTGTAATCATTGGCAAGAGTGCATCGTTGTACAACGCTTGTTTTCGTTCAGGATGATTTTCAGGCAATTCAAATAGCAGGTCGTCTATTTCGTAAAGAACAAACTTCCCAGCGGCACGGGCTTTAGAAACTATCTGATCATAGAGGAGGACGTTTTTAGGAAACTCTCTTTGGAAAATTACGGCATCACCGTAGGTTGCCAAACTAGGATCTGCAATTCCATTCCTCACACCATCAATTATCGCGATTCCTGCAGCTGTAAAAGGCGCTGTAATACGTAAGTGTTCAATGGCATACGCCTCTTCATATGCCCTATAAAACACAACCGATTTCAACTCCCGCAATCTCAGGTGAGGTGGTGGAGTGGCAAAAGGATAGATTTTGTATGGATCCGGGGTTGAGATAGTTCCATCTTCGTCTATTGATTTAATTTCAAAACCCTGTACTTCTACCAATAACCCCAGAAAACGCTCTAAAGCGTGCGGCAAACAACCATCAGCAGGCAATGGTTCTGGTTCGAAACTGTCTGTCTCAATTTCCATATTGAGTATCGCTTTAAAAATTTCGGGTTTCGCCCAAAACATAGTTCCAGCAACAAAGGAAAAGGATTCCGGAAGGGATTGAGGGTAACCAGCTTTGTACAATAATGATTGCACTCTATCTTGATTGCTGCCCATATAGTAACGCGAATCAAGAACGTGATCTTTGGGTCCAATCATAGCCAAGGATGGATTGTCAGAAAAACTTGTTCTGATATTTTCTATATGAGCTTCTGAGCCAAGTATTTTTCTGAACACATCTTTCCGCCAAGCAATTCCATCTGGTCGGTGAGGTGTCTCCTTAGTGTGAATTTTTAGTAATAATTCATAATCCAACAGCAATATCACTTTTAGAAACTCAAGAAAAGGAGCAACATCACGCCCTCTATTTTCTACTTTCAATACGCGAGCATCAGGGTAATAAGATCTTATTGTTTCGATAAAATTTTCTTTGTCTTCGGGCACAGAGACATAAAGGTCAAAGTCGCCTTCAAGAAAACTTAAATATGTTCGTATCTCATCAAACAATTCGGTATAGAAGAGGTGCAAAACAACCGCAATGGGGTGCTTTTTTTCAACTTTTGATTGGATTATATACTCAGGTCTATTCATCTTTGTCATTCAATCTTTAAATAATGGTCAATCTCAAACCCACTTCCCAAGGTGGCAATCGTAAACCAAACATTTTTTCCAACTTAGCATTGTTCAAAACCGAAATCATTGGTCGGACTGCTGGCACGAGGAATTCACTACTACTGGCTCGTTCAAGTTTTTTTACTACCTGTTCCTCTTTTCGCGGATCAAGTTCTATAATTTTTTCTGCCCATTCAAAACGACTACAAGCGCCGTCACCAGCAACGTGGAAAACGCCACTTCTTTCTTCTGTCCAACTAATATCATTTCCATCAATCTTAGCTAAAATCAAAGCACTGATCTCAGCCAATAGACGTGCTGAGGTTGGGCTGCTGATCTGGTCATCCACCACACGCATAACCTCTTGCTCTCGAGCCCATTGGAGCACTTTGGTCACAAATCCCCCCTGGCGCATGGAATACACCCAGCTGGTGCGCAACACCAAATTGACGCATCCGGAAGCCGCAATCGCCTGCTCCCCCTCCAGCTTGGTTTGACCATACACGTTCAGAGGATTGGGCTGGTCGGTCTCCACATATGGGCTGCCCTTGGTGCCATCGAAGACGTAATCAGTGGAGTAGTGCACCAGCACTGCATGGATCTTTTTGGCTTCTTCTGCCAAAACACCCGGACCGGTAGCATTGATTGCCCTCGCCAGTTCAGGCTCACTCTCAGCTTTGTCCACATTGGTATAAGCCGCAGCATTCATGATGATGTCGGGTTTGACACTTCTCACGAGTTCGCGCAGACCGGTGCTGTTGGAAAGATCCACATCCGGGTAATCGAGAGCGACCACCTCCCCAAGCGGCGCACAGGTACGCAGCAGTTCCCAACCCAGTTGACCTTTGGTTCCGATCTGTAGTATCTTTTTCATTTGCTTAGTTCACCCAAAAATCTTATCAAATACTGTCCATACCCATTACCAGTTAAAGGCTCGGCGCATTTGCGCAGCCCTTCTTCATCAATATAGCCCATTCGATAGGCGATCTCTTCCACGCAGGAGATCATCATGCCCTGCCGATCTTCCACTGCCTGCACAAACATCGAAGCCTGCAGCAGCGATTCGTGCGTGCCGGCATCCAGCCAGGCTATGCCCCGCCCCAGTACCTTCACAGAGAGCTCGCCATCGCTCAGGTAGCGTTTATTGATATCCGTGATTTCGATCTCACCCCGCGGGGAGGGTTCAAGTTCTTCCGCGTAGCGCACCACGCGGTTATCGTAAAAGTAAATTCCAGGCACAGCGTAATTGGAACGCGGTTTGAGCGGTTTTTCTTCCAGGCTGATGGCTTTGCCTCTATCGTCGAACTCCACCACGCCGTAACGCTCGGGGTCCCTGACCGGGTAGGCAAACACGACCGCGCCGTTTTCCTGTTCAGCAGCACTGCGCAAAATCTGCGGCAGGCCATGCCCAAAGAAGATATTATCGCCCAAAATCAGGCAGACCTTATCGTCTCCAATGAATTCTTTGCCAACGAGGAAAGCATCTGCCAGCCCACGCGGAACCGCCTGGACGGCATATTGGAAGTTCATTCCAAGCCTGCTTCCATCGCCCAACAGACGCCGATACTGATCGCCGTCTTCGGGCGTCGTGATGACCAAAATGTCCCGAATGCCCGCCAGCATCAGCATCGAGAGAGGATAGTAGATCATGGGTTTGTCATAAACGGGCAGCAATTGCTTGCTGATCGCCATGGTTAATGGGTAGAGCCTGGTGCCTTTGCCGCCTGCGAGGATGATCCCTTTCATATCTACGCCTTTCTGCCCGAATAGTTCTTCTGGAGCCAGTTGCTATAATCTGACTGTTTTGTGATTGCTTCAACCCAGGCGGGGTTGTCCAGATACCATTTTACCGTGTCCAGCAAGCCCTGGCGCAAATCGTGGCTGGGCTTCCAGCCAAGTTCGTGTTCGATTTTTGCGATGTTGATGTCGTAACGGCGGTCATGCCCCGGTCGGTCAGCAACGTAGGTGATCAACTGATTGTGCGGGGCATAGGCTGAATTGGGCTGCAATTCGTCGAGGATGTCGCAGATGGTCTTGACGATTTCGATATTGGGAGGTTGATTATCGCCGCCCACGCAATAGGTTTCGCCAACCTTCCCATTCTGCACGATGCGCAGGATCGCCTCGCAGTGGTCATCCACGTAGAGCCAATCGCGGATCTGCATACCGTCGCCGTAAACCGGCAGAGGTTTTCCGTTCAGGGCGTTCAGTATTATCAGCGGGATGAGTTTCTCGGGGAACTGGCGCGGACCATAATTATTGGAGCAATTGCTGATGCTGATGGGCAGACCAAATGTCGTGTAATAAGCGCGCACAAAGTGGTCGCTGGAGGCTTTTGCCGCAGCATAAGGCGAACGCGGCCCGTAGGGAGTATCCTCTTCGAAAGGCGGATCCTCGCGGGTCAGCGTGCCAAAAACCTCATCCGTGGAGACATGGTGGAAACGGGTTTCTTCAAGGGGAACGATCTTATCGACTATCCAGGCACGGCGAGCTGCTTCGAGCAGAGTGTAGGTGCCGACCACATTGGTTTCCACGAAGACACCGGGGTTGAGGATGGACCGATCCACGTGCGATTCAGCTGCAAAATTGATGACCGTATCGATTTTGTGCTCGCTGAAAAGCTGGTCCAGCAAGGTGCGGTCGGTGATGTTTCCATTAACAAACAGATGCCGCTCGGGGTGAGGAAGGTCTTTGAGGTTTTCGAGGCTGCCGGCATAAGTCAGCGCGTCCAGGTTGACGATTTTTACGTCCAGGTCTTGTTGCAGCAAGTAGTGGATGAAGTTTGAGCCGATAAAACCCGCTCCTCCGGTGACCAGCAAGTTTTTCATAGCTACTCCTTGACTATCATGTCTGCCGACCAGCCAACCGGAAAGACTTCCGCATCAGCCAATCTTGGCGCCATAGCGTCTCTGTTCGAAAGGGTTGGCAATGCTCCCTCCACCAATGGCCATTCGATACCGATCGCCGGGTCATTCCAAAGAATGCTTCGCTCCCATTCAGGGGCGTAATAATTCGTTGCTTTATAAAGGAATTCTGCCCACTCACTCATCACATAATAACCATGCGCAAAACCTGGGGGCACCCAGAGTTGATGGCGATTTTCGGCGCTCAGGACCGCGCCAACCCATTTGCCAAAGGTTGGAGAGCCCTGGCGGATATCGACAGCGACGTCGAACACCTCACCCACGGCTGCCCGCACCAGCTTACCCTGTGTTTGATGGAGTTGATAATGCAGCCCGCGCACGATACCCTGCCTGGAACCGGAATGGTTGTCCTGCACGAAATCCTGGTGCCCGCAGAAGGCATCAAACTCTGACTGACGAAAGGTCTCCAGGAAAAATCCACGATGATCGCCAAAGACTATTGGTTTCATCAAGATCACTTCCGGGATGGCAGTGCGAATGTATTCCATTACAAATTCTCTCCACGATACGCTGCAATCACTTCCTGCGGCTCACCGATTTTTTGAGTTTTACCGTGGTCGATCCAAGCAATGCGATTACACATGCCCTCGAGCATGTCCAACGCATGCGAGACCATCAACACTGTCGTGCCAGCCTGCTGGAAACTCTTCATGCGAATATTGCATTTCCGTTGGAAGGCTTCATCTCCCACGCTTAGGATCTCATCCAAAATTAGGACCTCGGGCACGTGGGCAGTCGCCACGGCAAAACCCAGCCGGGCAAACATACCTGACGAGTAGGTGCGAATAGGTGAATCGATAAATTGTTCCAACTCAGAGAATTCGACAATCTCATCAAAAACGGATTCCATCTCCGATCGGCTGTACCCAAGCAAAGCACCGTTAAGGAAGACATTCTCCCGTCCTGACAGCTCGGGGTGAAATCCTGCGCCGAGTTCGAGCAGGGGCGCGATCCTGCCGTAAACCACCACCCTGCCCTTCGTTGGCTTTAACACCTTGGAGATAACTTTTAGCATGGTGCTTTTACCCGCGCCATTGTTGCCGATCAGCCCAAAAACCTCGCCTCTATTAACTTGAAGACTGACATCTGTCAGTGCCCAAAATTTTTCAAGTCGGATTTTTCGCTGCAGCTTACGGATGGCATATTCTTTGAAGGTACCAATGCGTTCGGTAGGTAAACGATAGCTCACCGAGACATTCTCGAGTTGAATGATCGGTTCAGGGGTTGAAAATTGGATTTTCTCTTCTATTACCTCAGACACGGTAGGCATATTCCTCCGTCTTTGAAGTGAAATAAATCCAACCAACAACTAACATACCAATTGCCCAGGCGAAGGCAGGCAAGAATTCCTGCCAGGTGGGAATGCGTCCTTCAAAAACTGGCAGCCGGAACATTTTTACCATCCAATACATGGGGTTGATTTTGTAAACAGGCAGCCATCTCGCTGAGATCAGGCTCTCAGGATAGATGATGGGGGTCAGATACATCCAGGCTGTCAGCAAGACCTGGTACATTTCGGCAACATCCGGGAAAAAGACAGCCAAAGATGAAATGAACAGCCCAAACCCGAGCGTAAAGGCTGTCAATAGCAGGATGGAAACGGGTAAAAAGAGCATGGAGAGGAAAAACGGAGCACCATCGACCAACATCACGATCACAAGTGGTACAAGCGAAAGAACAAGGTTGACCAGCGCGGTGCCAATCGCTGAAACGCCAAACACACTGCTGGGAATGTAAATGCGTTTGAGCAGGCTGCCTCCCCAAACCAGCCCACTGATAGCCGCATTTGTACCCTGCGAGAAAAAGTTCCACACCAACAAACCGCTTAATATGTAAACGGGGTAGTGCGGCACATTTGATTTGAAAAAATTAGAGAACACAAAGGTCAGGATCAGCATGGTGCCTAATGGGTTCAGCATCGTCCAGGCCACGCCAAGTACTGAGCGCTTGTAACGCGTGAGAATGTCCCTTCGAATTAATTGCCCGAGCAGGTAGCGATATTTTCCCAATTCTTTCAATTCGGAAATCGCGGATACCCGGTAGCTTGCGGAATCATAGACAGGTTTAGAAGTACTGGCCAATTGTGTCACCTTTTTGTGTATCAGACAGTTTTTAATCTTACCATAGGAAAATGATTGGGCATGCCGGCCTTCGGTGGGCTTGGCTGTGTATTAGAGTTTTTGGATTCAGCATAGAAAGGCAGAATTTACCGCATAACCTCAAGCTTGCACGTATGTTAATAAAAAGAGGCAAATATAGGCGGTTTGATCGACGGTTTATCAGTTACTCTTATGCAAATATCGCGATTACGGTCCGGTTACCACCGGAAAGCCCTTGGCTTGCCATGTATTCATACCGCCAGCCATGCTGGTTACATTGGTGAATCCAGAATTAATGAGCAGGTCTCGCCCCACAGCGCTGCGATTACCAGACCGACAGATTACAACGATGTTCTTGTCCTTTGGTATCTCAGACAGCCTGGAGTTCAGCTCCCCAAGTGGAATAAGCGTGGCATAGGGGATATGGGCCTCTTCCCACTCGCTTGGCTCCCGCACATCCAGGAAGAACCAATCTTGCTGTTCAAGTTTAGCCGCTTCAGTTACGCTGATCTCTGCAGGTAAATTGCTCGTGGCTGGCTCCTGTTGCCCTATATTTCTCATTAGCAGATAACCCCCGAGGATCACACCTGTTACAATCAGTGCCCAACCCCACACTGGTACCTTCCACCTTGGGTTTTCTTGACCACTATTCTTTGGTTTGGTTGCCATACGATCTTGCCTGGAATTATTTGATTTCGCCATGTTCATACATCCTGTCGGTTTTATGAGCTGAATTATACAAGCCCCTGATGCCTGGTTTCAAACCCTTGCACATTCCCTACTTAAACTATAATAAACATAATAGGGAAAGTGAACATGAACCAACCCTTTTTCTCGATCCTGATCCTGCTCTGGCAGAGTGAACAATATCTCCAGACCTGTTTGCATTCACTCCAAGCGCAAACTTTTAAGGATTTTGAAGTGATCCTGCTTGACAACGGTGCCAGCCATCCGCCTGACCATGCAATATTGGGAGTTTTCCACGATCTTGACCTAAAGCATCTCCATTCCGATGCCAATCTTGGTTTTGCTGGCGGAAATAACCTGGCTGCAAAGTCGGCTACAGGTGAGTACCTGGTGCTGTTGAACAGTGATGCGTTCCCTGAACCAGATTGGCTGGCAACGCTTCACCAGGCTGCGCTGGCTCATCCCGGGCATTGTTTTGCCTCACGTCTCTTGCAAGCCGGCAATTCAGCGATCCTTGACGGGGAATGGAATGTTTACCATGCCAGCGGCCTGGCATGGCGCAAAAACCACAGCCAGCCAGCGACAAAAAGCGCAACCGGACCCCGCTATGTGATGAGCGCCTGCGCGGCAGCTTCGGCCTATCCCAGGACCGCTTTTGAACAGGTGGGAGGATTTGATGAGGAATTCTTCGCCTACATGGAGGACATCGACCTCGATATGCGCCTGCAGCTGGCTGGATATCCTTTTCTCTATTTGCCAGACGCGGTAGTCCAGCATGTTGGTTCTGGCAGCACTGGCTACCGCAGTGACTTTGCGACCTATTACGGGCAGCGTAATCTGATTTGGGCGTTCATAAAAAACATGCCGGGGTTCCTGTTCTATCTGCTACTCCCTGCCCACATTTTCTACAATCTGATCTACGTAATTGCGGGGTTTTTTATGCCATCCGGGAAAGCTCTCTTCAGAGGAAAAAAGGACGCTCTTAAGGGACTTTCAACCATGCGTAAAAAACGCAATGCCATCCAATCTCAACGAAAGATAACGCCGCTCCAGTTTGCCAGATTGCTGGATTGGAATCCATTCTCACCTGTAGTCAAAATTCTCGTGCACGACGCTTCAACAAAGGACCACAATGACTGAACTAATCCAACACCCCATTGCCACCACTGAACCCTATTCGCGCTTTTTCTTTATCAACCCAGTCGGAGATCTCTCGCTGGTCTCTTCCATTCATGATGCAATGAAGGCTGCAGAGGACGGTGGATATGCTTGGCTTGATTATTGCGACCCGAAAAATGGGGACCTCCAGCCCCTCATTACCGAACTTAACATTCACCCTCTGAGCATCGAAGATAGCCTTAATGAAGAGCAGTTACCCAAGCTTGATTTATTCCCACACTATTCCTTCATGGTCTTTAACATATTCGAGATTTCTTCTGAGGAATTGCTGGCACATGAACTTGACCTGGTTATTGGAAAGAATTTCATCATTAGCATCACTCATCGGGATAGTCAAAACCAACCATTATTGCAGGGCGTGGAGCGCCTGGTTGAACGGGAGAGTCAGAGAGTCCGAAACGGTCCATCCTTCTTACTTCACCTCTTAATTGACACAGTAGTAGACCGTAAGTTTTTAGCTATTGACCAGATCGAAACCAAACTTGACAAAGACGAGGATGAGATCCTGAAAGGCTCACCAGACTACGATCTCTCGCGGCTGCTGGACTCGCGACGCGATTTGATGACCATCCGTAAATCTGTATTCTATGAACGCGAGGTGCTCAGTAAGTTAATCCGGCAAGACAGTCCCTTCATCGCTGAAAAGTCGCTG
This sequence comes from Anaerolineaceae bacterium UBA1363, assembly GCA_002306055.1. Taxonomy (GTDB): domain Bacteria; phylum Chloroflexota; class Anaerolineae; order Anaerolineales; family Anaerolineaceae; genus Mesolinea. The sequence continues at coordinate 20,087 of DBRR01000048.1, read as the reverse complement.
GTTTTCTTTCGGGATGTGTATGACCATCTCTCTCGCTATTATGAAATCTCAGAAACTGCCAGGGATCAGGTGACAAGTCTGATGGAAATCCACCTCTCATTGATCAGCAATCGCATGGCTGAGACCTCAAACCGTACGAACGCCAGCATGCGGCGCCTAACGCTGATCAGCAGCATATTTATGCCGCTCACGCTCATTTCAGGCATCGGGGGCATGTCGGAGTACACCATGATGGTGGGGCAGGAAAATTGGAAGATCGGCTACCTGGTTTTACTGGTGTTTATGGTCATTGTAGCCTTGGTTAATTATTCTCTCTTGCAGCGCATGGAACGCAATCTGACAAAAGATGAGCCTACCAGTGGGTAGGCTTTTTGGGATCCATTTGCATCGAAAAATTTATTGTGCCAACCTATCCTGAGATTGAGATACACAAGAAGCGGTCGGAGGGTAAGTTAATCCTCCGGGGAGATATCCTCAAATTTTTCCACCTGCTCCACGTGGGGATTCTCAAGCTGCTGCAGGGAATGCAGTGCAACTTCGAGATCGAGTGGGGCGTTAATGAGCTTGAGGAGTTCATCCCAAAGATGTTCTTCCTCGGCTTGCGCCCATATCCCGAGAAAACGCTGATAATCTGCCTTGCGTTTTTCTGTGCGGTTAGCCCTGAAAGCCTCTAAACCAGGCAGCAGCCGTTTGAGAGGACGGTTGTTTCCAAAGTACATAAATATCCGTTCGCCTTCTTCCTGGATGAAGCGTGGGATCATTTCGATCCAAACATCCGCGTCATGGATTTCTCCCAGCATGTCCTGGAATTTCCGTGTCTGATTAATAAAAGGCTTCAGACTTGCGCCGTACAGATCAGTGAAGGCTTCCATTGTATAACGTAATCGCTTGGCGGTGATACGCATATTGTGCAATTCAGTCACATTGCTCTCATCCTGGATATATGCCGCATGCTCAAGCAGTTCATTAAGACGGGCATTGATGCCACTAAATGCAAGTTCATAGAGCGCGGGTGAAAAAAGATAGACGCCTTCCGACAACTCCTGAAAGGGCACTGTCCATTTGGCAAGATTTACCAACGTATTATTCGCTTGGAGCGTCTGTATGGCAGTTATGACGTCTTTTTGAGCTCCCACACGCTGCTGCTTGAGGCGAAATTGCAGCCGGCGCAAGCCTGGGATCAGTTTGGGATCGGAAAAATCGGGCATGACGCTCTCGAGTACCGCAAGCTGTACATCCAAATCGCGTGCCGCCCCAAGAGAACGGGTCACATCCCGTATAACGCGGGCGAAGTTCTTGAAGTCTTTGCTTGACAAGCAACCCTTAAAGATTGCCAGTGCGCTGCGAAGCCGGCGTGAAGCAACGCGCATACGATGGATGTATTCAATATCCTTGGCTTCCAGCACACCTTCGATCTCGGCCTGCATCGCCAGAACGTGAGTGTTGATGATCTTTGCCCCATAGACACAGACAGCTTCAGATCGGATTTTGGTCATTGACTCTCCTAAAAGACTTACCCCAGGCATGCTGGGGTAAGTTACTCTTTACTTCGGTTTGTTGCCTTTGGTCAGCCGGTTGTGCAGTAGTTCAAGAATAGGTTTTTTGAGTTCCTCAAAGATTTTGTCTTCTGTTGGGTCAGCATCAATGGTCATGAAATTGTATTCTTTTGCCATGATATCGAACTGTTCAAGGATCAAACCCTGATATTGAACAAAGCTGTCATATAAGTTATCCGCCAGGTGCAGGTCCATGCCAGATTCCCAATAGTTCAGACCTCTTCCATGGATCAGGCGTGTTACCAGTGAAGGAATGCTGGCTTTCATGTATAGGATCAAATCAGGTTTGAGTGCGATTCCATACAACTGTTTAGACCAGGTACTGCTGATGCCGCGAATACTATCCCGTGCAACGACTGAATAGAAATAACGGTCTGAAAGCACCACAAAACCCGCTTGCAAGGCAGGAATGATCTGATTTTCAAGGCGGTCGGCAAAGTCTGCAGCATAGAAGAGGCTCATCGTAATCGGACCAAGCGTGTGTCCACTCTTGGCAGCCTCAAGCCCGGCAGCAGTCAGTTCTGAGCGTGTCAGCCCGGTATCTGAGACCGCATAGCCTTCTTCCTCAAGCCAATTGCGCAGCATTTTGACCTGGGTTGATCGCCCAACGCCATCAGTTCCTTCCAGCACAATCAATTTGCCAGGGAGATTGCCAAAATCGCGGTAGGGAAAGCCGGCTCCATAAAAGGTTGCTTTATTCATTTTGAGCCTCCTTTTTTAGGTTTGCCCGCCTGGATGTTGGTAACAGAAATGGGCATCTTGTTGGGATTTGGCAGCCCCTCAAAACCTACCAGGATCTTCTTGATAATTGAGCGCACTTTTCTCTGCTGGTCCTTGACGGGCTTGGTGCCATCAATTATGGTCAGCCCAAACTCATCCACCATTTTGTCGTATTCATTCAAGATCTTGCCCTGGAAGAGCTTAAAGCTCTCATTGATATTATCCGAGAGCCCCAGGTCCATGCCTGCCTCATAGTACTTCAGGCTGGATCTTGCGCCGGTGATGCGCCCCACGGCAACATCCAGCGGTACGGAGAAATAGAGCGCTGCGTCAGGCATAATAGCAAATGAATACATATTGCGCACCCACTCCGGGTCAACGCCGCGGGCAACATCACGCGCAAAAGCTGTGAATGCATAGCGGTCTGCCAGCACAATGACGCCCGCTTTAAGCAGGGGATAAATGCTATTCTCCCACCGATCCGCAAAATCGGTACAGTGCAGAATACTGAAAGTGGTGGGGGTGAAAGATTTAGACTTTTTTGCAGTACGTGTGGTGCTTTTTACCAATGCAGAGCTATTCCATTCACTAAAGTAGGCTGAATATCCAGCTCTCAGAAGCCACTTATAAAGCAGGTCGATTTGCGTGGATTTGCCGGAACCGTCAATTCCCTCAACAACAATCAATTTACCTTTGGTATCGTTTTTTCTTAACACAAGCTGTGCCTCCTCTCTTAATTTTGGCACTAACGAATTTGTCATGTCAACTACGAGATATAAAGATTATAGTTTACTCCACAGGTTTTTGCGATCTTGCGTATATAAAAAGTATGAAGGCTTTTTTACACTTATGAGATCTTGCTCATCTACGTAATTGCGAAATAAGAAGAAATAGAATTAATGCCATAATGTAGCGAGAGAATATCAAATTTTCTTTATTGAATTCCTTCTCTCTCTCTCTCTTATTTGTTTCCCTTTAATCGCAATAGGTTTTCCAGCGAACTCTGAAATCTTGGTTCGATTTTTTTGATAGGTAATAATTTAACAATCTGGTTCTCGATATCTCTGATTTCAAGTGGATGATTTAGAATTCAATGTAAAGAAATCTAGAACAAGAAGTACTTCCTCTTTAATTCCTCATCAAATACCACTAATTTCTTATCCACGATCAAAAAGAGATGATCACACAGTTTTTCCAAGTAACCATGTTGATGAGAGGTCATTAAAAGGGTTTTTCCCTGACCTTTCAAATCAACTAGTATTTCCATTACATCATTATTGGTTTGATAGTCAAGGGCATTAAAGGGTTCGTCAAGCAGAACAATATCCTGGCCTTCCATAATGGCCTGAGCAATCCCTAATTTTTGTTTCATGCCTGCAGAGTAGTTTGCAACTTTTGTCTTATCGTCCGGGTCCAAGTGTACTTTGAGCATAAACGACCGGATCGTCTCCTCCCCTACCTTGTTTTGAATTTCGGCGAGAAGTTTCAGATTCGTGAGACCATCATAGTACTGGATGTATCCGGGCTGATTGACAAAAAGGCCGACTCCTTGTGGAAAGTTCAGGTCTTTGCCGACGAGATTGCCTTTGACATGGATTGTGCCGGTGTCTGCTGATTCCAGTCCTGTAATCAATTTGAAGAGCACGCTCTTACCGCTGCCATTTGCACCAACAATCCCGACACACGCGCCCTCATCAACAGATAGGTTTACATCTTCATATAATACTTTTTCTTTGAACCTTTTTGATACATCTGTGAGTCTAATGATTGGCATGAATCCTTCTCCTAACGAAAATTAAAAACCCAATTGAAACGCTTAACATGAGCGCGATTTTGATTAAAAACCAATCCACGCCTTGTCGCATGTTTTCAAGGAATATCAGGATGCCTGGATTAATCTCGAAAAGATGAATGCCGGGCACAAGCAAGTTAACAAAAGACAAGGATATGATTCCTATAAAAGCAACTGTTTCATTGGCTACCTGACTGATCATCAGAAAAAGCGCAAGGTTGAACAGCATGGTGATAATAAAAACAAAGATGTTTCCGATGAAATAAGGTATGGTGAGTTGAATGCCGAAGGATTCATATAATGCCACAGACATGGGAGAGGAATTTTTCCCAAACATGAATAGAATGGTCAGGAAAACAGCAATAAATCCTGCATATTGCAGAACAAAGGCCGCGTATTGCCGGAGGATGTTCCAATGTAAATTTGCAATGCTTTCAAAACGCATAAAAATTGGCAGTTCCTGATACTGTTTAATTTTCGATATTGAGATTCCCACGAAAAAGAGCGGTGAAAAGTAAATTAAGCATATTTTGATCCAGCCAATGAAAGATTGGAAATCTGTGTTTGTGCCTAACAAGAACCGGATTGCTAGATCCCGGATGTCAGTGTTTCCTTCATAAACCAACTGGAAGTATTCAATCAAAACCAGACCGCTGATGAAAAGAAAAATAAATTGCTTCATCTTTCTGGAAATCGTTAATTCGCTAAGAAGTGAGTTCCTGGCAATTGTTGGCGGTCTGTAACCCAGTGCGAAAAGAATTATACCTAACCCGGTGAGAACGGTCAGCAGAAACGAAGGCAGTCCATTGATGAAAAGCCCGCGATGAAAGATAATGTAATTACTTAAAAACAGGATGGGTAATTTTTCTGACAATGACGTATGAAAGCCGATGAATGTAAGCACCAAGATGACCACAGCAGCACTGACACTCTCCCGCGCCCCCTTTTTATTGTTGATCAATGATAAGATCGCGGTCAAGGTTGTAAATCCAAAACCATAATAAAGCAGGGCTACAAGAATGGATATGATTGGAATCTTCGAAAAGGCTGCATACTCACCTAAGAGGAGCAATATTTCATCGTGACTGCTACCTCCAAAGTTCCCGGCGAAAACATTCGGTTTGAAAGTTGGCAAGCCAATCAGCAAAACAATCAAGAGACTTGAGAATAAGTAGAATGTAAACCAAGCGGTGAAAGATAAGATCTCAACCCGCATCATTTGGTTTGTGTTGCGATATCTTATTTTTTCAATGTCACTCAAGCTGCGGAGATGCTTTGTGATAATCACGAGCATAATCGGCAACAGGCAATACAAAACGTAATAATGGTCCACCAAAACAAGCAGTGCGTAGTCGAATAACCCCGAATGATAGGTGATCGCTGTTGCCCTGGCAGAACCTGCAACGTAACAAAGCACACAAAAATTCAAGGACAAAAGCACTTTGTTTGCCAGGAAGAGATTGATGACCTTTGACTTAATAATTTTGCTGTTCATGGTGAACAAGAACTCTTTGAGTGATAATTGTCAATACGATGAACGTGGATATACCGACGAGAAGGTTTTTGGGCACCATAGCACTGGGGCTAAGGCGGTTGAGGACATATGTAGTAGTAAAACTGAACCTGGCTAAACCGGTGACACCGGTTATAAAGTTTTCTAAAAAAATCAGGGCGAAGGGCGCTAAGAACATCAGAAACAGGTTCTTAACGTAATAAGCAAAGATAATCCCGAGCGAACAAATCAGCAATCCAATCACGGCTTTGTAGAAACTCCAAAGCAATCCAAATTTGAGTGGATCCAACAATTGCATTTCACCCAAAATATAGCCAGTCAGGGTAGGTCCTTGCACGCCAGTGGAGATATTTGCCATACGCAAAGAGAATAGAAAACCTGAATAATTCACCAACAGCACCATCACAAAGCATAGCGCCAGAGATGCCAAAGTTTGAAAGACCAGATACTTATTGAGCTTGATCCGCATGGATACATATTCAAGAAAGTTGTCTTTTCTCAAAAAGTATATTGGCCAGACGAATGGGATAGTCGTAAATAAAGGGAAGAACAAATCTACCGGTTCAGAACCAAAGATAAATGGTTGAATCGGATATAAAACCAAGCTATTCTTGCTTGAATAATTGATTGAAAAGAATAAGGCTGTCATGTAGACAAACGTCGCAATTAGCCACGCAAGTGATAATCGTTTAGTTGATTTCCAAATAATATGCATTACTCTCTATTCAATGGCGTTACAGACTAAGTTGTCGCCCTTAATCTGTAACGCCTGTCCAGTTAATTTATTGTATCAATTTCTTAGACTACACAACCAGAGCTTAAAGCCTAATTGCTCGCCCACGCCCCGTCCACTTGTACATTTACCGGGGTTGTCCATCCATTTCTGAAATGGACCCTGATCGATTCACCAGTTAGATGGTTTGAATTACCGGCCAGGGTATAGAAAGTGTTATCGGTGATTCCGTTCGTATACGCACCATGTGTGCCGTCATCGTCTTCCATCGCGGCACTCACTTGGTAATCGCCGCCGACACCATACGAACTTAATCCTCCGTTCGCACCACCATACGCTTTTATTTGGTAAGAAGTGTAACCACTTCCGTGAAAACTACCTATTGTTGTGTTGTAATATTGGTAACTTGTCCCTGCATAGGCGATCGTCGACCCTAACAGCAATAATGCTACAACCAGGACTATTACTTTAACTTGCTTTGAAATTTTATCCTCACTTTCTATTACTGATCTAATGTGTGTTTACCGAAATTCCACGTCAAGATCCATTAAAAAACTTTTTTTCAAAAACAGGGTGAAAACTGTTGGCTGAAAAAACGCGCTTACCGGCACGTTTTTTGCTTGATGGGAAGGGGTTCAGACGTCCCAGTCTTCATCATCAGAGGAATCCAGCTCAAGCAGCTCGCCAGACAAGATAAAAATGATGCGTTCGCAAATATTCGTCACTCAGTCAGCCGTTCGCTCAAGGGTATGGATTCCAAGTTGGGGTGGGATTGGGATCTTCAGTTTGTGGTGGTGTAAAAGGCGTGGCTGTGGGGACGACAACGTCCAAACTCTCCACAAATTGTCTCGCGAGTAAATCAAAGTAAAACAATTCTCCATTGGATGCCCGTAAGATCACCCGTGAGCCTTTCACGTCTTCAACGCGGAGAGCGCCGCTCTTGCGTGGGCAATCGACATTCACTGTTGTCCGACTGTATTCCCCCATGGTGATGATTCGTAATTGGACCAAGCCAAGGCTTTCATCGGCCCGGTAATACCCAGCAGAGAGTGAGTAAACCAACCCACCTATTTCTCCAACCCAGCCATTAGTGGATTTCAGCTCCCTGCGAAGATCATCGAAACCGAGGTCTTCAATCACACCTCGTAATGGCGAGCCGACTTCGACGGGTGTCGGTATTGTTGCGATACTCCTCGTTCCCGTAAAGTTAGCTTCTGCGAGTGCCTGGGCGGCATATCGCGTTGCGGCCTGCCTGAATTGCTCCAACCGCATGATTTCAGTTGCCTTCTGTGCCGGATTCGTGATTTGTGTAATATTCGCATCCCATTCTCCAGGAATCGCGTTTTGATACAAATCAATATCATTTGAAGGTTGATCCCGAACGGCATTAACCAAGCTCACCAAGCCAATCATTAAGGTCAACATAATGCCGATCATTAGGACATAAGTAGTCTTTTTCATCTTACGGCGCTCCCCGGTAATACTTCATATCTGCTCCCCATAATAGAAAACTATTTATCCGGCTGTCTGAAACAACCCTGGTCCGAAATTGTTGATATCCAAAGTAAAGTGAATTATCCATGCCGTAACATGCGCCAGGGTCTTCCTGTTCCCTTTGCTCACAAGCGGCCTCCTGGGTCATTACACCAAAAAAGTCGATGTTGTTATTGTGCACGTAATGGAAGTACAAGCCAATTCTGTACCACTGTGAGGCTTGATACCCATTCGGCAGGAAGTTCATTGGTATTGCCGCCGAAGTTATATACCCATTATTGATCTTGTTAACATCATCTTGCGTCCATCCATCATTGCACTCCGCTGGGTAAACATTACCTTGCGGGGGAGTGGCTGGAGAATAATCATCTGGACACCCATCTGCAGACCCGATGATGAAATTTGCGGTTTTCATGGGGTGGTCATTGAAACCATCAAACCATTGCACTGTGTCCGAAAAACTATTGAACCCTGGTTCTGCATTAATACCAGATGTAATTGTTACTCTGGAGGATGGTATACCATACGACTGTAGTGATTGATTAGCATTATAGACCATTTCAGCCCAAGCATATCCATGGTCATATGCAATGCTCCATAGGAAATCACCAGAGGTGTTTGTTCCTGCCGCAAGAAACAGCTTATCTTTATTATTGCAATCCGCGAATCCGGAAGCAATAATTGTTAGATAATAGGAAATTTGTCCAGTTGTAACAAATGTCTGATAATCATAAAGCTTCGTTCCGAGTACGAGCGATGAGTTTCTGTATGGATTTCCAAAGTCCATGAACATAAAGTAGAAATCTGGATAGCCCACGCTCATTGCGTAGGTCCCTTGAGCACACCCAAGACTATACATTCCAGTAAGGGTTTCGACATAGTAACTGCGCATAAAGGAAGGGTGTGCATCGGCAACCTGGATGGAATTGACGATAGGTAGATACATTTTTTTCGTATGTATCAGGACTTCATCATCTGCAGTGCCTTCAGCAAAAGTCTGGTTTCCAAAAACAACAACAAGAGCCATGATAACAAGACAGCACTTTATAAGGATTTTTTACAAACTCTCGCTTTGTCACTGGCACTGTTCCCTCCCTGTAAAAAACCAAAATCCAAATAAACCACCTATAAACTAATATACCTTACTTACATCCAATGTTCAAAAGGTTGAAGGAGGTAAAACGCGCCTGTTGGCGCGTTTTTTGCTTGATGGGAAGGGGTTCAGACGTCCTGGTCTTCATCATCAGAGGAATCCAGCTCAAGCAGCTCACCAGACACGATGAAAATGATGCGTTCGCAAATATTCGTCACTCGGTCAGCAGTGCGCTCAAGATTATGAATGACCCAAAGTATCTGGTTGGTATGGTCGATTGACTCTGGATTCTTGATCATATTCTGAACGATTTTGCGGTAGACAGTGATGTAAAGCGCATCCACCTCGTCATCTTCCTTGGGGATGGCATAGGCAGCCGTAACGTCCTCGGAGATGAAGGCACCCAGGGCGCGATGAAGCATGGATGTTGCTTTATCAGCCATGGTTGAGATTTCCTGGATTGGGACAGGGGTCTCGTCATCCGCCAGGCGGATAGCAACCTTGGCGATGCCCTTGGCGTAATCGCCAATGCGCTCGAGCTCAGTAATGATCTCCAACATAGCAGCCAGTAAGCGGAGGTCGCGAGCTAATGGAGATTGGGTGGCAAAAATGATCAGGATGTGGTTCTCAATCGCAAAGTGCTTGTCATTGATTTTCTTATCTTCGAGGGCAATGGTTCTTGCCGCGGCCACGTCCTGCCTTCGCAAGGCATCAACCGAGTTCAAGATAGCTTGTTCAGCCAGGCTGCCCAGCAAGAGCATTTCATCCTGAACGAGCCTAATTTCCTGATCTAAGGTAAAACGGGACATCATGCCTCCAAGGTAAGAACGATAGTTTATTATATAATAACTTGATCCCTACAATCATCCAAGGATTTCTCAATAATTTACTATAACACCATCCCCCGCCTCCCTTTCGATGAGTTGGTTAAGATCTCTTTGGCAAGCTGTAAAAAGCCAGTTAATTATTAATTTTCACCATATACCACGGGTAGTGAAAAGTAAAAATCAGAACCTTCATTTTCAACACTTTCAGCCCAGATTTTTCCACCATGGGCATCAACGATGTGCCTGCAAATCGAAAGACCCAATCCCGTTCCACCGCCCGATCTTGCCCGGTCAGCCTTGTAAAATCGTTCAAAGATGCGGGTTATGTCTTTCTCTGCGATGCCCACACCAGTGTCGCTGACTTTGAAGACCACCATATGTCCATCCTGATAGGCGGTTACATGAATTCGACCGCCATTGGGAGTAAATTTGATTGCATTATGGATCAGGTTGATAAAAACCTGCGAAATGCGTTCCGGGTCAGCAAAAACCAGTGGAAGATCAACCGGACAATCGTAACTCAATGTCAGATTAACCCGTTCTGCCTGCAGAACCATGCGCTCAACAGGTTTTTGCATCAACCGATAGGGTTCGATACGTTGATAATCAAAATTGAACCGTCCAGCTTCGATTCGGGAGAGTTCAAGCAGTTCATTGACCATCTGTGTGAGATTATCCACCTCACTGTCCATCCTCACCACAAAATTCCGGGCGACGGTGCGGTCCTCCAGGGCTCCATCCAGCAAGGTCTCGCTGATAGCCTTTAACCCTGCCATTGGGGTACGGAGTTCGTGTGAGATGTTCGAGATAAAGTCCCGCCGGATGGTTTCGAGGCGGTGGGTCTGGGTCAGATCTTGGAAAAGTAACATGGAACGGCCGGGTAATTCCTCACCAAGGGGAATGCCAACCACTTGCAGGAACTTATGCATTGCCCCCATTTCCATGGTGATGGTTTTTGCAGGACCATCGCGCGTCTCTTCCCAAAGTTCCACCAAGCGGTGATGCCGCATGACCTCCACAACCGAACGCCCAAGAGCTTCTTCTTCACTGATCATAAACAGTTTTTCCGCGGCATCATTCAGCAATTGAACTTTGCCGCTGCTATCCGCGATCAGGACCCCGTCGGTCATCTGCCGCAGTACTGCCGAAAGCATGGCACGTTCCTTGGACAGCGCGTTGATTTGATCTTCAATTTGGTGAGCAGTTTTTTGCAGAGCTTCCCGTAATTCGCCCATCTCACGCAGAGAGTTTTGCATTGGCAGCAGGTTGATTTCCTGGTTTTTGCCTTCACCGAGTTCTTTGGCGGCTTCTGTGAGAGTCTTAAGATCATCAACGTAGCGGTTGGTGTAAATCAAACTAATACTCAAACCGACTATTAATCCTGTCAGCGAGATCACAATCGCTGTGTTTTGCACAAACGAAAGGTCTACTGGCACCCCATTTATGAGCGCTTTTTGGTAGGCGGATTTTTCGAGCAAGGGTACAGCAATCAGCCAGATTGCCAGTGTTAACACCAGCGTCAGGATGAAAGGCCAGGCAATGCGCGAGTGGATGCGCATTTTCATGATCAGTTTTACCCTTCGAAGCGATAACCTGCCCCGCGGACCGTGATGATTCTCTGCGGAGTCTCAGGGGTGGTTTCAATTTTTTCACGAAGCCATCGTATGTGCACGTCTACAGTACGCGAGTCGCCCACATAACCCCAACCCCAGACCCTCTCGAGAATCAGTTCCCGGGTGAGCACGCGTCCCTTGTGTTGCCCCATAAAAGCCAGCAGTTCGAATTCCTTGGGTTTAAACTGCAGGACTTTTCCATCCAAACGGACTTCCCGCCGGTTGGTGTCAATTTCCAGATTCCCGAAGACAAGGGTCCTGGGTTGATTGGCTTCCTGCGCGGCATTGCCAACTTCCTCACGGATCAGTCGAACTCGGCGAAGGAGCGCTTTGACGCGTGCGATCAACTCGCGCATGCTGAAGGGCTTGGGAAGATAATCATCAGCGCCGACCTCCAGCCCAACCACCCGGTCAATTTCATCGTCCCGAGCAGTCAGCATTAATACAGGAGTGTTAGATTCCTGGCGCATCGTGCGGCAGATTTCGAAACCATCCATCCCGGGCAACATAACGTCCAGAATGACCAGATCCGGTTTGGAAGTCCGGAAAAGTTCCAGCGCGGCAATACCATCTCCAGCCACTTCCACAAGATATCCTTCTTTTTTGAGATTGTAGGTTAAGGTTTCCTGCAGAGAAATTTCATCATCTACAACCAATATTTTTTCGGGCATATTCCCTCCACAAACATCAGACAACACATGTACAATGGTCCATTTGTTAACGATTGTATCCCAATTCAACTTAAATCAATGCAGTTGTTCAAGTGATAACCCAACCTTTACCAGGTTTTAATCTGTCAACCCATAACAATTTTCTCTCTCCCTGGCTTTTCAGGCGTTACAAACTTCCAACTCATCTGCGGGAATGGTAAAATCAAGCCACCTTAAGGAACAAATATGAGTAAAGACATCCTCAATGCAAAAGCAGATTTTCCTCTACTGAAGCAAACCATCAATGACCACCCGCTGGTCTACCTTGATAATGCCGCTACCACCCAAAAACCACAGGTGGTAATCGACGCGCTGGTTGATTATTACACCCACCTGAATGCCAATATCCATCGCGGCAATCACTCCCTGGCTGTGCAGGCTACCGAAGCTTACGAGGGGGCAAGGCGGAAGGTGGCAGGCTATATCAATGCAGAGCACAACCATGAAGTAATCTTCACTCGCGGCACGACGGAGTCGGTTAACTTGCTGGCATATACCTTCGGCGAAAAGTTTGTCCATTCTGGGGATGAGGTCATTGTTTCGCAACTTGAGCACCACAGCAACTACGTCCCCTGGCAGCAGATGTGCCTGAGGCGCGGCGCAGCCTTTCGCGTTCTGCCTTTTGACGAAAACGGCGAGCTCGACCTGGCGCTGTTTGAGCACATGCTCAACGAGAAGACCCGCTTGATTGCAGTGAATCAGGTTTCCAATTCCCTTGGCACGGTCAATCCGGTTGGTGAAATTATCCGCCTTGCCCATGCCCATGGGATACCTGTGCTGGTGGATGCTGCCCAGTCTGTACAACATCTTCCGCATGATGTGCAGAGCCTGGATGCCGATTTTTATGTCTTTTCCGGTCACAAGATGTACGGACCAATGGGTATTGGCGTGTTCTTTGGCAAGGAGAAGTGGTTGGAAGCATTACCGCCCTTCCTTAGCGGTGGTGAGATGATCGATATGGTGACCCCTGAAAAGGTTACATTCAATGTTCTGCCTTTCAAGTTCGAAGCCGGAACCCCCAATGTGGCTGGAGCAATCGGGCTGGGCGTTGCGGTTGATTACCTGCAGCAGTTTGACCAGCATGAATTACAGAAATATGAAGAGGATTTGCTTGGATATGGCTTGAGCCTTCTGGCAGAGATTCCTGATCTGATCATTTATGGTGATCCGACCCATCGGTCAGGTATTCTGCCCTTTAATGTGAATGGCATCCAACACTACGACATGGGTGTGCTTCTCGACACGATGGGCATCGCCGTGCGCACGGGGCAGCACTGCACCCAGCCAATCATGGACGCCCTGCACATCAGTGGTACGGTGCGAGCTTCGCTGGCACTGTATAACGACCGGGCGGATCTTGAAAAATTGGCTTACGGAGTCAAGCGCGCCATCAAAATACTAAAGAGGTAAACATGCCGGGTATCCAGGAAATTCAAAAAGAGCTCAGTGATGATTTTTCCCTGCTCGCAAACTGGGAAGAAAAATATGAGTATCTGATCGAAATGGGCATGGATATGCCCGCGATGAAGCCGGAGAACAAGGTTGATGAGAACCTTGTGAAAGGCTGCCAGTCGAGCGTTTGGTTTGACGTGAACTGCCAGGATGGCATGATGGTTTTTGAGGCTGACAGCGATTCGCTGGTGGTGAAGGGTATGGTGGCGATATTGTACAAATTATTCAATCATCAGCCTGCCAAGGACGTGCTCGAAGCGGATCTGAGCCTCTTCGAGGAGCTTGGTCTCTGGCGTCATCTCTCCTCCCAGCGCAGCAATGGCCTCACCGCCATGGTGGCGCACCTCAAAGCTAAAGCCGCTGATTGCCTGGCAAAAGGGAACTGATCGGGAACAAATGGCACTAAGCTACCGCATGCTGCAAATCGGTGGTCAACCGGCAGGTTTGCTCGGATTGGAGGAGTTGTTTTCCGCTTTATATGAAGAGGGATTGACTCCAACCCAACCGGAGATCAGAGAACGCCTGCTGAATGGCGTAAGACAGAACAACTTCATTCCCAAACCAGCGGTACAGGATTACTCTAATGCGCTAATGTTGGAATACCAGCGCTATTATCAACGCCGGCGAACTGGGAAAGCGATCGTTGCCCGCAATTATGGCACCTGGCGCGGTTACCCTCGAGAGCAGATACCTTGGTTTCCTACTATTTCAGATGACTTATGCAACAACTGCGGCGCTTGCCTGGACCTATGCGCGCGGGAAGTGTTTGAGCGCGATGAGAATGGAAAGATTTGGGTGGCAGAGCCGTTTTTGTGCATGGTGGGCTGCTGCTTTTGCAAGAGTGTCTGTGAGCCCAAGGCGATCCTGATGCCCGGTCAGGAACTGCTCAAGAATTACCCTGAAAAGATGAAATAAGCAGACCATCGATCCAGCCGAAACTGGCGATTTTTATGCTCTGGAGCGTCCTTGTTGATCGTACCGGTGTCCTTGATGATCGTACCGGCGTCTTCGCCGAGTACGGGATGTGACCGTCAGGTCTCCATTGATTCTTGCCAAAAAAGATGAAGCCTTAGGCTAGTTCGTGTGCTCGGTCAGGAGACCGGCACAATCGAGGTATAGGATCGTACCGGCGTCCTCGCCGAGGACGGGATGTGACCGTCCGGTCTCCATCAGTTCTTACCACAAAAGAATGAAGCCTTCGGCTAGTTCGCCTGCTCGGTCAGGAGACCGGCACAATCGAGGTATAGGATCGTACTGGCGTCTTCGTTGAGTACGAGATGTGACCGTCAGGTCTCCCTTGATTCTTGCCAAAAAAAAGATGAAGCCTTCGGCTAGTTCATGTGCTCGGTCAGGAGACCGGCACAATCGGGGGAGGTTGGTGTGCTCGGCCAGGAGACCGGCACAATCGGGGATTGGTTGTAGGTTCGGTCAGGAGACCGGCACAATCGAGGGGGGTTGGTGTGCTCGCTCAGGAGACCGGCACAATCGGGGGCTAGTTGTGGGTTCGGTCAGAAGGCCGGCAAACACAGTGGCACAGGCTGAAGGAATTATTACAGTTTCACAGCCAGGGTCGCGGCGAAAAAACTCGTATATTCTCCTAAGTGAGCGTTGGGGTCGGTATCCTCGTAGAAATCTTTGAGAAGAAAGCCAGCCTTGAGTTGCCCACCAATCTGTTCTTCCAATGTATGACTGAACTGGTACCCTGTATCCAACGATAATTCTGCGCCTTTTTCCACCTCCAGCCTGCCATTATAGGGTAGCTTATTGCGGACGGTGAGAGGAACACTGCGGTTATCGAGCGCTTCATCGTCAAACATATACGCGACCGGATTGGTCCAGCCCGCCATCATTACCCCACCATGCCTCAGCACGCGGTAACACTCATTCCAGGTTGGCTGCAAGTCCTCAATGTAGCAATTCGAGACAGGGTGAATGATCCTGTCGAAGCTTTCGTCTTTGAATGGAAAGGGCCGGGTCATATCGGCTTGCAGTGCCAAAACCGGGTAGTTTTCGCGATCTGCCACCATTCTTTCAGACTGTAATTGCCGCATGGAGTTATCCAGGATGGTCACGCGGTACCCATGCGCCGCCATCACAGGGCCTTGCTGTCCTCCTCCGCTTGCCAGGCCCAACACGTCCGAACCTATACCTTCAAACCAGCTGAGCGGGACATTCTTCGTAGGAGTGAGAACAATCTCGATTGGACTGTTCTTTGCCTGTTGGAACTGTTCGGAGGTCAAGGGGATTGACCAGTTGTTGTGATTTTCGCTCCAGGCATCCCACATGCGGGAATTGTAGGCAATGTAATCCTGCATAATCCTGTCTTTTCTGATTCAGTCTACTTTTTCGCCCAATGCGATCAGTTCATCTTCCGCTACCCACCAATGCGGATGCCAGAACAGCGCTTGTTTGAAGCTTTCAATCGCCTCATCGCGCAGGCCCAGCTTGACCTCCGCCCGACCTTTCCAGACCCAGGTTTCGGGAATGGCGTCTTCGGGCGTTTTATCGAGGGTTTGCTTGGTCAGGGTATACAAATCCTGGTAGCGCTGCAAATAGAAATAGGCATAATATGGACCGGTCTGATACCAGAGCATGCGCCACGGACGTTCTTCTTCCTTAAGCTTTGCATAAATGCTGAAAGCCTGATCATACGACTCCCCTGCGCACAGGTAATCATTCAGCTCCACGCAGATCGAGCCTCGGCTGTACCAGATAAAGAACTGGTCCAATCCCTCGCGTTCATAAAGCTGGCTGCTGATTAAATCGAGCGTGTATTCTTTATTATATTGAGCATCCATCTGGGCGCCCAAGATGTCATAGACTTCCTGCTGGCGTTCATAAGGGAAGATTACCAGGTAGATCCGATCAAACTGCTCCCAATAACGGGTGATCTCTTCGTAACTCATCTTGATCACCCCCAAATAGGTGTCGGGAATGGTCACTTCCTGAAGCTTATCGTCATAACCTACAATCAGTCCATAATGCCCCATCCAACCTTCACGGCGGTCGATGTAACCACGCTCAATGAGCACCGGAAAGCCGGACGCAACCAGCCGTTTCACTAAATCAAGATCACCCCCATAGCGTACAATGCCGTTCAGCTCGGTATGTTCCTGCACATACCCCAGCATCTCGTAAGGCATGACATTGCGATCCTTGATGAAAGGCTTAAGCACTGCTTCGGTGGTTTTTTGGTCGCCTTCCCATCCCCAGAACCGCAAAGCCATGGCAAGGTTGGTTGGACCGCAATTGTTAAAACCCTGCATTTCAGGTTCAATGCCTTCGATCATAGCAGAAGGGGGCAGCGGCGGGAGCGGAGTAGGCACAAGGGTCGCCGTTGGGGTAATGGTCGGTGTGGAAGTAAATTCGGTTGTGGGCTCTGGCGTCAGCGTGTGAGTAGGCTGTGGAGTCACCGTAGCCGTAGGCGCCATGGCCGTCAGCGTGGCAAAAACGCTAGCATCCAGGGTGCCTTGCTGAGTGGGCTCAAAAACTTCTGCAGCCGGTGGTTTGAAAAAATAGTAAATTCTGGCACGCGCGCTTGCAAGATAGAAGTAGGCGCGGTCGTGAATGGAAGGAATCTGGTAGAGTCCAACAAGCACCAGAAATCCAACGCCAATCAGTGCAAGGTAGATCCAGGGTTTGTGCCAGGCAGAGCGCGGCGCAAGGCGCCGGCGAAAAGTTTGTTTAGCATTCTTTCTCATAATAGGGAGGCATTATAACAGTGAACAAAAATTGCCGTTTTAGGGCTGCACACCCAGTTCAGCCAAACCTTCGAGGGGCAAAGCCCAACCAGGCTGATACTCGAGTGCATTGCGGTAATGAGAAATGGCATCATCGGTCATTTCCAAGGCTGCCGCAGCACGCCCAGCCCAATACCAGGTTTCGGGCAGAGAGGGGATGCTGGTGTTGGTGATGGTCTGCATTGCCAGGTTCAGGCAATCCTGATAGCGCCCGGTGTAATAGTAAGCCGGATAAGCTCCCACCTGATACCAGGTGATGCGCCAGGGACGCTCTCCAGGGGGAAGTTGCGCGTAGATAGCAAAAGCCTGATCATAAGCCTGCGCTGCCTCGATATAGTTTTGCATCTCAACCAAAATACTTCCGCGTGAGTACCAGGCAAAAAACTGTTCGCGCCCGCTTACCTGCTGGATGCGCGCGGTGACCTGATCGAGTGCGTTTTGCAAGTTAACGGCGGGATCAGCGTCTGGTCCGAGCAGCGCCAGCACCTCGGCCTCGCGTTCAGGTGGATAGACAACCAGGTAGATCCCATCAAAATGCGCCCAGTCGCGCATCAGTTCGTCATAACTGAGATTCATCATCCCCAGAAGTGTGTCTGGAATGAGGACTGTCTGTTTGGCGTCATCATAAGCAGTCACTATGCCGTAATGCCCCATCCAGCCATCTTCAGGATCCGTGTGACCGCGTTCCAGCAGGACAGGGTAGCCGCCTGAAACCAGTCGTTTAACTGTGTCAAGCGTGCCACCATAACGAATCAAAGCGCTTAGGCTGGTCTTCTCTATCACAAAATCACGCATCTCGCTGAGCATGACGTTGCGATCATCTTTGTGGGTTCTGAGACCAGCTTTTGTAACATCCTGGGTGCTCGGCCAGCCCCAATAGGTGATATCCATCGACAAGTTGGCAGGACCGCAGTTGTTGAAGCTCTGATATTCCAGCCCCATGCCATCCAGTTCAAAAGCAGCAGGAACTGGAATTAGGGTGGGGGTGGGTTCAGGCGTGGCAGTCGGCTGCGCAGGGTCCCCTTCGGGGGTGGGTGTTTGCTCCGAAGCAGGTGTCTGAGTGGGCGCCATGGCCGTCAGTGAAGCAAGCACACTCGCATCGAGCGTGCCCTGCTGGGATGGATCAAAGACGTTTTCAGACGGTGGGTTGAGCTGGTAGTAGATCGCTGAATATAGGTTAAGCACGCGGGTTTCCACTGCCGGGATTTGCATTGCGGCGAGTCCAAGCAAGCCTAATACCACCAGGATTGCGAGATAAGGCCAGGTTTTGCGCCAAAATGAGCGCTTCCCGAGAGTTTTTTGGAGTTGTTTTTTAGATGCTGACATAAGGTTTCTTCAGATTGCTGGTCGTAAGGGTTAGGGTTCAACGCCCAGGGCTTTCAGTTCAGCCAGGGCAGGTGGCCAGCCGGGGTGCCACTGCAAGGCGCGTTTGAAATCGAAAATCGCGGTCTGAGTATTTCCCAGGGCCACATTAGCCCGACCGCTCCATAAAAAAGTTTCGGGCAGAGCCGGGGTGCTGGCGTCTGTTATCGTCTTATAGGTAAGGCTGACAACATCCTTGTATCTGCCGGTGTAATAATAGGCTTCATAAGGACCCACCTGGTACCAGAGCATGCGCCAGGGGCGGTCGTCCACCGGCAGCCAACCGTAGACTTCGAAAGCTTTATCAAAGGCTTCAGCAGCGTTGACGTAGTCTTTTTTCATAACCAGCAATTCACCGAGACTGTAAAAGGCAAAGTACTGCTCAGATCGATCAACGCTTTCAGACCGCTCCCGAAAGACTTCAAGGGTGTAATCCAGATTGTATTCCGGGTCAGCCTGATCACCCAGCAACCCCAATACGATCTCTCGCTCTCCAGGAGGGAAAATGATTAAATAGGTGCCCAAAAACTCATCCCAAAACTTCTGAAGCGTGTCGTAATCAATCCAGATGTTGCCATTGACGGTATCGGGGATGTGGACCGCATTTTTTGCATCATCATAGCCATCCACGACGCCGTAATGCCCCATCCAGCCGTTCCATTCTTTATCAAGGTTGACGTAGCCGCGCTCAACCAGTACTGGATAACCGGCGGCTACCAGGCGTTTGAGCAAATCGACAGTGCCGCCAAAACGCAGGACAACATCCTGCTGGGTGTGCTCCTGGACATAGGTAAGCATTTCCTGGGGTGTGACGTTGAGGTCCTCAAGCCGGGGCTTGACCACCTGTTCGATGTCAATCTGTTCGCCTACCCAGCCCCAATAGCGCAGAACAAGGGCAAGGTTGGTTGGACCGCAGCTGTTCAAACGTTGATACTCCTGCACAACACCCTCAAGTTGCACTGCAGTGGGGATCGAGGTGGGGCTTGGCGTTGGAGATGGAATGGCAGTATTCTCAGGAGTGGTTCCTGCGGTCGGCTCGGGAGTGTAAGTAGCCGTAGGGGTGGGCATCAGCGCCGTGAGAGTGGCGGCGACACCCGCATCAAGGGTGGAATCCTGCGAAGGGTCGAAGGTGGATTCGGCTGGAGGTCTGAAAAAATAATAGACGCGGGAACGCAGTGTCGCCAGGTAGAAATAGGCACGGTCATGGATCGCGGGAACCTGGTATAGGGCAAAAAGCACCACTGCTCCAACGAGCAGGATGCCCAAAATAACCTGCCAAACCGGACGTTTGCGGTTTGAAGTCGTATTATTACTTTTGGTTTGTTCAGCCATACAGGTTTGGATTATATCGCAAGACAGAAGAGATGATTTTTGTGTGTCGGACCTTTTTATTGGTCAAGGGGAATCTATCTCTCAATTTGTTTCCTGGCAAAACTATCTGATACAAATCTAATGCATCAGCAATTCTCATTATGGCGAATT